>JADHXD010000013.1 GCA_016783145.1 Anaerolineae bacterium | reverse complement strand
ATGGTGATGCCTGGTGACTATGTGAACATGACGGTGGAGTTGATCGTGCCAGTGGCGTTGGAAGCGGGGTCGCACTTTGCGATTCGCGAAGGTGGTCTGACGGTCGGTGCAGGCGTCGTCTCCGACGTCGTCGCATAGCGTCCAACTAGGCCCATGGGGGAGACGAGGGTCTCCCTGTGGGCATCCAGAGAGGGGTATGAATGGCCAAGCAAAGGATCAGGATCCGGCTGAAAGCCTATGATCACCGCGTATTGGATCAGTCGGCGCAGCGTATTGTGGAGACGGCTGAGCGTACCGGCGCCGGGGTGGTCGGCCCCGTGCCCTTGCCCACCAAGATCGAGCGCTTTTGTGTGATACGATCTCCATTCATTGACAAGGATTCGCAAGAGCACTTTGAGATCCGCACCCACAAGCGACTGATCGATGTCATCGATCCCGGATCCAAGACCATCGATCAGCTCATGCGTCTCAACCTGCCTGCGGGCGTGGATATCGAGATCAAACTCTAGTGAGCGATTTCGGGTTCGATCACGGGTTCTGTCTCTGCGACAGGGGACGTAGGGAACCTCAATGTTCTGAACCCATACTCCAAACTTTATAAGGAGGTAGGGCTGGTGGGGATGATGCGGTGGCGAGCACTTGCTTCTCGCGATCGGCAGTCCTTGGGCCCGCAAAGAACATGAACGGTATTATCGGTAGAAAAGTAGGTATGACTCAGGTCTTTGACGAAACGGGCCGGGTGATCCCTGTGACCGTGATCGAGGCGGGTCCATGTTTTGTGACCCAGGTCAAGGCACCTGACAGCGATGGCTATTCGGCTATCCAGCTTGGCTTCGATGACGTCGAGCCACGCAAGCTGAACCTTCCACAGCGCGGCCACCTGAAGCCAGTCGACCGGAACCTGCGCGTGCTGCGCGAGTTCCGGGTGACGAACCCATCCGAGTATGAGGTTGGGCAGTGCCTGAAGGCCGATGTGTTCTACCCCGGTCAGCGCGTTGACGTCATCGGCAGGTCCAAGGGGCGTGGATTCGCGGGTGTGATCAAGCGCCACGGCTTCGCGAGCCAGAACAAGACCCACGGTCAGACAGATCGGGAGAGGGCACCGGGTGCAATCGGTGCCTGCAACTACCCAGGGCGCGTTTGGAAGGGCAAGAAAATGCCCGGGCACATGGGAAGCGTGCGCAAGACCGTGCAGAACTTGCTGGTGATCGAGGCCGACCCCGAGCGCAATCTGCTCCTAGTTCGAGGGGGAGTGCCAGGAGCCAACGGCGAGTTGGTATTGATTCAGGAAGGACGCAAGCAGTGACCCTGGCGCAGAAGATGCGTATGGGTTGGCTGGCTTGTGGCGCTGGTCGGCGTGGCGTCTAGGAGAAGGATGATGTTGGTTCCAGTACGGAATATGGCGGGAGAAGTCGTCGGTGAAACCGAGTTGCGGGACGACATATTCGGTGCCCCAGTGAGCAAGGCTTTGATGCACCAGGCGCTGGTCCGCCAGCTTGCCAATGCTCGGCTGGGCACGCACAAAGCCAAGACCCGAGGCGAGGTGCGGGGTTCGACGCGCAAGATTTGGCGTCAGAAGGGGACCGGCCGTGCGCGGCATGGCTCGATGAAGGTCAACCTGTGGCCCGGAGGAGGCGTTGCCCACGGTCCACTGCCGCGAAGCTATGAGAAAAAGATGCCGCGCAAGATGCGTCGTGCGGCATATCGGTCGGCGCTGTCTGTAAAGGCACAGGAGGAGCAGATCGTCGTCCTGGACGCCCTGGAGATGGGCACCCCAAGAACGCGGGAGATAGTCGGACTCATCGAGCGCCTGAACCTGGAGGGAAGTGTGCTGATCATGCTTCCCGAGAAAAACGAGGGCGTGGAGCGCTCGGCACGCAATCTGCCCGATGTCAAGACCGTTCGCGCGAGCTATCTCAACATCCGCGATTTGCTGGGCTATGATTACCTGCTCATCCCTCAGGGATCGGTGAAGGTGATCGAGGACATTTTGGGGTAATGCCCTGGAGGATCTAGATGAACGTTTACGATGTTTTGAAGCGACCGGTTGACACCGAAAAGGCGCGCTATCAGGGGGCGCTATACGAGCCGCAGTACTCGTTCGAGGTAGATCGCCGGGCGAACAAGCAGCAGGTTAAGGAAGCGGTTCAGCGGATCTTTGAGGTGGATGTGGTCAAGGTGCGCATCATCAACGTCAAGCCGAAACAGGGCCGCTATGGGCGGCGGGTGATCGTGCGCAAGCCAGCGTGGAAGAAGGCCATTGTCACCTTGGCCGAGGGTGAGCGCCTGGAGATCTTTGAAGGGGTGTAGCCTGCTCGCGCTGCAGGAGAGAGCGCGACCAGTGCCGCACGACTGAGTTCGGGCCCAATCCAGATTGGCATGCATTGGGACGGGCCTGGTACTGAAAGGGAGTTCATCGAGAATGGGAATCAGAGCATACAAACCGACCTCTGCTGGTCGGCGGGGAATGACAGTCTCGGACTTTGAGGAGATAACCCGTTCCCGGCCAGAGCGTTCCTTGTTGCAGCCCCTGCGCAAGCGTGCAGGGCGCAACTTTGGGGGAAGGATCACCGTGCGCCATCGTGGCGGCGGGCACAAGCGCCAGTACCGTGTCGTCGATTTCAAGCGGGATAAGCTTGGTATCGCTGCGCGCGTAGAATCTATCGAATACGATCCGAACCGTTCGGCACGCATTGCGCTGCTCCTCTATGCCGATGGGGAGCGTCGCTACATCATTGCCCCGTTGGGCTTGGCGACGGGCGATACGGTGATGAGTGGACCTGAGGCTGAGCCAAGAGTGGGTAATGCACTTCCGATAGGGCTCATTCCTCAGGGCACGTTGGTTCACAACGTCGAACTGCAGCCCGGACGGGGGGGACAGTTGGTACGGGCGGCGGGTGGCGCGGCGCAGATCCTGGTCAAGGAAGGGCGGTATGCGCAGGTCCGCTTGCCGTCGAGTGAGACCCGGCTGATCCCTGTGGACTGTATGGCGACCATTGGTCAGGTGGGAAACACCGAGCACGGGCTGATCAAACTGGGCAAGGCCGGGCGGAATCGTTGGTTGGGCCGTCGTCCCAGTGTTCGCGGGTCGGCGATGTCGCCTCGCGATCACCCACACGGTGGTGGTGAGGGCCGGACACCCATCGGTATGCCCAGTCCAAAGAGCCCCTGGGGCAAGAAGACATTGGGCAAACGAACCCGTCAGAACAAGCGTACGGACAAGTACATCGTGCGCCGTCGCGTGAGCAAGAAACGGTAAGGAGGCAGATGTGTCCAGATCGTTAAAGAAGGGACCTTTTGTAGAGCCCAAGCTGCTCCGAAAGATCGAGGCCATGAACCTGCGCGGTGAAAAGCGCGTGATCAAAACCTGGTCCCGTGCCTCGGTGATCTTTCCCCAGATGGTGGGACACACGATAGCCGTGCACGATGGTCGGCGTCACGTGCCCGTATATGTCACGGAGAACATGGTCGGGCACCGACTGGGGGAGTTTGCGCCGACCCGTACGTTCCGTGGTCACATTGTTAGGGAAAGAAAGAGACGCTGATCGGGCGATATCGTGCTGCTGCGAGCTGCTTGTAGCCCGGTGAGGAAGGACGAGTGATGTCGGAAGAGTACTTGCGTACAGAAGTCAAAGCTATAGCGCGATACGTGCGGGTTTCGCCGCAGAAGGCGCGCCTGGTCGTCGATCAGATCCGCGAGAAGGACGTCGTGGCCGCGCTGGACGCCCTCCAGTTTATGCCACAGGCTGCTGCAGGGCCCGTCTTCAAGTTGGTGCGCTCGGCTGTGGCCAATGCTGAAGAGAACTTTGGCTTGTCGCGCGATGACCTGTACATCTCACGGATATACGTCGACGGCGCCCCGCTCCGCAAATGGCGTCGCTTTGGGGCCAGGGGACGGTTCAAGCCTATATTGCGTCGTTCATCGCACATTACTGTCGTTTTGGAAGAGTACGAGTACGAGTAGCCAGGGCCGTCGCTGAGGCTGTGGCTCAGACTGAGGGAGGAAGCCGTTGGGACGCAAGGTTCATCCACTAGGGTTCAGGTTGGGGATTATCAAGACTTGGAAGTCGCGCTGGTATGCTGAGGGCGAAGAGTTCGTCCAGCGCTTGGGCGAGGATCTGGAGATCCGCAAGACGATCCGGGAACTGGCAGGCCATGCGGGCATTGCCGATGTCGAGATCGAGCGCCTCCCGAATCAGGTGATCGTGATGATCCACACGGCCAGGCCGGGGATCATCATCGGCCGGCGGGGCTCTGCGGTGAAAGACCTGCGCCAGAGCCTGGAGCTCATGACCGGGAAGCGGATCAAGATCGAGGTCCAAGAGATCGAGAAGCCCGATCTGTGCGCTCGACTGGTTGCGGAGAACATCTCTGGACAGCTCGAGCGGCGGATTTCGCACGGTCGTGCGATGCGCCGCGCCGTACAACAGGCGATGCGCGCCGGCGCCAAGGGCGTGATGATCAAATGCGGCGGCCGCTTGTCTGGCGCAGAGATGGCGCGACGCGAGAGCGTGAGCGAGGGTCGGATTCCACGTCACACGCTGCGAGCGGACATCGACTTTGCCCGTGTCGAAGCGCTCACCACCTACGGTCGGATCGGGATCAAGGTGTGGATCTACAAGGGCGAGGTGCTGGGCTTGGGGCGGGAGATGGAGGCCTAAGGCCACGGCCAGATGCGATCGCGCTCGGAGCCCTGGGTGGGTGATCAGGTCGATAAGGAGTAGGTTGTTATGTTGATGCCGAAGCGGGTCAAGTTCAGAAAACAGTTTCGAGGGCGCATGAAGGGCCGTGCTCATCGTGGGGCCCAGGTCAGCTTTGGAGAGTACGGTCTGCAGGCTCTGGAGCCTTGCTGGATGACCAGCCGCCAGATCGAGTCGGCTCGTCGTGTGATCGTTCGTCAGACCCGACGTCACGGCAAGTACTGGATTCGCGTGTTCCCGGACAAGCCGGTTACCAAAAAGCCAGCGGAAACGCGCATGGGCAAGGGCAAGGGCGCTGTCGATCACTGGGTTGCGGTGATCAAGCCGGGGCGCGTGCTGTTCGAGATCTCGGGGTTGGATGCTGAGGCATCTCGCCAGTTGTTGGTCCAGGCATCGCACAAGCTGCCGATCAAGACTCAGGTCGTGGCACGTTATGACCTGGCAGGTGGGAGTGAGAGGGCATGAAAGCGTCAGAGATTCGAGCGATGTCTACGGAACAAGTGCGGGAAGAGATCGAGACGGCTCGCGGGAATTTGTTCAACCTGCGGTTTCAGTGGGCAACTACGCAGATCCGGGATCACAACGTGCTAAAGGTAGCACGGCGAGATATTGCCCGCCTGGAGACCATGTTGCGCGAGCGCGAGCTGGCTGGAGAGGAGTAAGGAAATGCGCGGTCAGAGAAAACGAATGGTGGGTGTGGTCGTGAGTGACAAGATGGACAAGACGGTGGTCGTTGGTGTAGAGCGTCTATACAGGCACCGGGTCTACCAGAAAGTGATCAAGGACGTCAAAAAGTACCTGGCTCACGACGAAGAGAGCACTTGTCACCTTGGGGATAGAGTTCGCATCGTCGAATCTCGGCCGCTGAGCCGCCGCAAGCGGTGGGTGGTTGAGGAGATACTAGAGCGAGCGCGTTAAGGAGCAGAAGATGATTCAGCAAGAGTCCCATCTGTCTGTGGCTGACAATACCGGAGTACGTGAGATCGGCTGCATCCGCGTGCTCGGAGGCTCCAGGCGTCGATACGGTTCCGTTGGAGATGTGATTGTCGCCTCCGTTAAGCAGGCTACGCCCACTTCATCGGTCAAAAAGGGAGAGATCGTGCGAGCTGTGATCGTTCGCACCAAGAAAGAGCTGGGCCGGCCGGATGGTTCTACGATTCGGTTCGACGACAACGCTGCCGTCCTTCTGGATGCCTTGACCAAGAACCCACGTGGAACGCGCATTTTCGGTCCGGTGGCCCGCGAGCTGCGTGAAAAGGGATTTATGAAGATCGTCTCTCTAGCGCCAGAAGTGCTATAGGGTTTGGCGAGAGGTGGGTAGAGGTGCCCAGACGTTTGCGGCCTGATGATGCGTGGGTGGCCTCTCAGGAGGAGCTGTAGTGAAGATCAAAGCCGGTGATACGGTAGAAGTGATTCAGGGAAACGATCGAGGGATGCGAGGCACGGTGCGCATCGCGTTGCCCAAGAAGAACAGAGTGATCGTTGAGGGCGTCAACATCGTGATCAAGCACCAGCGCGCGATCCCGGCGGGGCGCCAGCAGACGCCCGGGGGGCGGATAGAGCTGGAGGCTGCGATCGATGTCTCAAATCTGATGCTGGTGTGTCCGAGCTGCCAGGAGCGAACGCGCGTGGGATATACCGACATGGAGGGTGGCCGCAAGATACGCGTCTGCAAAAAGTGCAAGGCGCAGATTGACTGATCTTGTGAGGAGTGCTGATATGCCGAGACTTAAAGAACAATACAAGAACGAAGTCGTTTCGCAGATGGTCAAAGAGTTCGAGTACGAGAACGCGTTGCAGGCCCCGCGGGTGGAAAAGATCGTGGTCAACATTGGTATGGGCGAGGCAATGCAGAACGCCAAGGCGCTGGATGCCGCGGTGGAGGATCTGAGGGTGATCACGGGACAGCAGCCGGTCATTACCCGGGCGCGCAAGTCTATCGCCGCCTTCAGGCTCCGTCAGGGGCGACAGATTGGCACCAAGGTCACCCTGCGCGGCGATCGCATGTGGGATTTTCTGGACCGTCTGTGCAACGTCGCTCTGCCTCGACGCCGCGACTTCCGCGGGGTGTCCCCGAACTCCTTTGATGGGCGTGGCAACTATTCGCTGGGCCTGCAAGAGCAGCTTGTGTTCCCAGAGATCAACTACGCCAAGATCGACAAGATTCGTGGGATGGAGATCACTATCGTCACCACCGCTCAGACGGATGAGGAAGGGCGCCAGTTGTTGGCCTTGCTGGGCGTGCCCTTTGCTCGGACAGAGCTGTAGGAGGGGAATGTGTCAAAGACGTGTATGCCATACCGGGAGATGCGCCGCAAGTACAAGGTGCAGGTGAGAAATCGCTGTCAAGTCTGTGGGCGACCGCGGGGATATATCCGGCGGTTTGGGCTGTGCCGTATCTGTTTTCGCGAAATGGCGCTCAGGGGCGAGATCCCTGGTGTGGTTAAGGCGAGTTGGTAGGTTCGTGCGGCCTGCCGACTCAGCCGGTATCGGAACCGCTGTAGAGGCGCCGGCTGACGTTCGGGATGGGCCCCGAGGCCTGCACTAGAGATCTATTGGAGAGGATTCGAGATTATGATGACAGATCCAATTGCGGACATGCTGACCCGCATCAGGAATGCCATAATGGCAGGTCAAACGTCCTTGGTTATGCCTAGCTCCAAGCTAAAGCTGGCGATTATTGGGATTCTCAAGGACCAGGGATTCATCCAGAATTATGATGTGATCCCCGATCGGCCGCAGCCCAAGGTCCGCATTTGGCTCAAGTACGCGGGCGAGCGCAAGGAGCGCAAGGCGGCGATCACCGGTCTAAAGCGGGTGAGCAAGCCTGGATGCCGGGTGTATGTGGGCCGGGGTGAGATCCCTTGGGTGTTGAGCGGCCTGGGAATCGCCGTTGTCTCGACGCCAAAGGGCATCCTGACGGACCGTCAGGCTCGGCGCATGGGTGTGGGCGGCGAGGTGCTCTGTTTTGTGTGGTAGCGGTGTCTGTGCTCGGTCGGGTTCGTTGGTGTGTCCGACCGTTGGGCAGGGCCAGCGGCGAGTGCGATGCTAGAAGGCTGGCGCTGGATGCAAGTGCCCGATCGATATCGCTGGAAACGATTTGGGAGGTATTGCAGTGTCACGAATTGGTAGGTTGCCCGTTCCTGTGCCATCTGGAGTCCAGGTGAGCGTCGAGGGAAATACTGTGAAGGTCACAGGGCCGAAAGGTACGCTTGAACAGACCTTTCACCCTGATATGCATATCGAGGTGGTCGGTGACCGGATCGAGGTCCGTCGACCCTCTGAGCAACGGCACCACAAGGCTCTGCACGGACTGACCCGCTCGTTGGTCAACAATATGGTCGTCGGTGTCAGCGAGGGCTTTAGCAAGGTGCTGGAGATCATCGGTGTGGGGTATCGTGCCGCGTTGCGTGGCGATCGACTGATCCTGCAATTGGGCCATTCTCATGCAATTGAGGTCGTTCCGCCGCCAGACGTTCGCTTTGAGGTGGGGTCGCGGAGCGGCGTTGACAGGCAAACCGTGGGGACGGTCACCGTCTCAGGAATCGACAAGCAGGTCGTGGGGCAGGTAGCTGCTGATATCCGTGCTTGGCGGCCGCCGGAACCCTACAAGGGGAAGGGCGTACGTTACCAGGGCGAGTATGTACGGCGCAAGGCAGGCAAGGCGGGCAAGCTTGCCTAATGTCTACCCCATGCGTGGACCGTTGAGCATGATTGGGGTAGGTTCTTGGCGCAGCAAGGTATGAGTTTACCTGCTACAGGAGGAAACAGATGAAGGAAACACGGACAACTGCGCGGAAGCGGCGGCATGTACGGGTGCGGAGGAAAATATCGGGAACAGATCAGATGCCACGCTTGAACGTATTCCGTAGTCTGAAGCACATCTATGCTCAGATTATCGACGATGTCGCCGGTTGCACGCTGGTTTCGGCTTCGACGCTGGATGCCGACATTCGGGATCAGGTCGCAGGATTGAGCAAGACGGAACAGGCAAAAGTCGTCGGGAAGCGATTGGCTGAAAAGGCCCTCTCCAAGGGGGTCACCCAGGTGGTCTTTGACCGCGGTGGCTACCTCTATCACGGTCGTGTGAAGGCCCTGGCCGATGCTTCGCGGGAAAGCGGTCTGGAGTTCTAGCCTCTGTCTTGGGGTGAATAGGCAGAGCGCGTAGGAGGGATGATGCAGAGACGAAGAACGGACGAGCGCGACGAGCTAGACGAACGCATAGTCGACATTGCTCGCGTGTCCAAAGTGATCAAAGGTGGCCGCCGGTTTGGATTCCGAGTGGTTGTGGTAGTTGGCGACAACAACGGGCAGGTGGGAGTTGGCATGGGCAAGGCACGCAGCGTTCCAGATGCGATCCGCAAGGCGTCGGCGCGCGCGCGTCGTGAGATGACGCGAGTCACCCTGCACGGAACGACGATCCCTCACGAGATCGTTGCCGAGTACGGTGGAGCCAGGGTTCTGTTGCGACCTGCTTCTCGTGGGACGGGCGTCATCGCTGGTGGCGGCGTTCGTGCCGTTGTTGAGGCAGCCGGAGTCAGGGACATTCTGTCCAAGTCGTTGGGCAGTTCCAGCGTCTTGAACGTCATTATGGCCACCCTGAAGGGACTCGGCCAGTTGCAGAACCCAGAAGCGGTCGCCAAGATGCGCGGGATTCCTGTCTCTGACGTACGCCCTCCGTGGAGCCAGACAAATGACTGAGAAAAAGTTGCGCGTCAAGTACGTCAAGAGCAGCATAGGGTGTTCGCCACGCCAAAAGGGGACATTGTCGGCGCTGGGCCTGAAGCGTCTGGGAGACGTGGTCGAGGTCCAGGATAACCCTGTCATGCGTGGAATGGTGAACAAGATCAGCCATTTGGTGCAGGTCGATCAAGTGGGATAGGTTTCTGCCTGAACAGGCACGGCAGGAGATGATCGCGCTGCGGGCCTGTCAGATCGGAGGATAACGAGTATGAAATTACACGACTTGCAGCCGGCTCCGGGTTCCAAAAAAAGGCGCATGCGCAAGGGACGCGGTATTGCTGCCGGGAAAGGCAAGACAGCCGGACGGGGCACCAAAGGGCAGAACTCTCGATCTGGCGGTGGGGTACGCCCATATTTCGAGGGTGGGCAGCTACCACTTGTGCGTCGCTTGGCGCAGAAACGCGGCTTCCGGAATCGCTATCGTGTGGAATATGTGCCGGTCAACCTGGAGCGCATCGCTGGCTTTGAGGAAGACGTGACGCCCGAAAGCTTGCTAGAAGCGGGTATCATCAACAAGGTGACCGTCCCAATTGTCATCCTAGGAGATGGCGACTTGGATCGCGCGCTGAACGTGCGGGCACATCGCTTCTCGGCGACGGCAAAGACAAAGATCGAAGCGGCGGGCGGTGTGGCCGAGGTCTTGCCTCTGGGGATGTGATCGCATCGAGCTGAGCCAAGGTTGCTCGTGCCAAGGAGAAAGCGATGCTACAAGGGGTAGTAAACGCCTTCAGGTTGCCTGACCTGCGACGCAAACTGTTGATCACCTTTCTGATCCTGGTGATCTATCGGTTGGCGGCACACGTGCCGTTGCCCAACATCAACCGCGAGGTGCTGCAGCAGATCGCCCAAGAGAACCAGTTGCTCAACTTGCTGGACATGTTCTCTGGTGGGGCGATGACCAACTTTTCGGTCATGATGCTGGGGGTTGGGCCATACATCACAGCCACCATCATCTTTCAGTTGCTGACTCCGATCATCCCAGCGCTGGATGAACTGCAGAAACAGGGCGAGGCCGGGCGCAACAAGCTCAACCAGTATCAATACTACCTGACCATTCCCTTGACGTTGCTTCAGGCCTACAGCCAGGTCAAGGTACTTCAAGTGCAGTACAAGGTCATCGCTCTAGAGAACTTTGGATTCTCGGCCGAAGCGTGGCTGCCGACGGTATCTACCCTGTTGACCCTGACGGCGGGTACGATGTTTGCCATCTGGCTGGGAGAGCTGATCTCGAACGATGGCATCGGCAATGGGCTGTCGATCATCATCTTTGGCGGCATCGTAGCCAACATACCTGGGCGCCTTGCTGCACTCTGGGGGCAGTGGGTAGAGTTGGTGACTTTTCTTGTCGTCACCGTCTTGACGGTCATCGCTATCGTGTACATACAGGAGGGACAGCGCCGGATCCCGGTGCAGTATGGCAAGCGCGTCCTGGGGATGCGGGGGAATCGCTTGCGGATCGCGGGGGGGCAGAGCACGTTCATCCCGCTGCGCGTGAACTCGGCGGGGATGATCCCGCTCATCTTTGCGCAATCGCTCTTGATGTTCCCCGGCGTCATCGCGTCGTACTTGATGAACTCTCAGGTCACGTGGCTGAGCAACGTCGCCACGACCGTGTATGGTATCTTTGATGGCAACAGCGCGTACTACTATTTGATGTATTTCGCGATGGTCATTGGGTTCACCTACTTTTACACCGACGTCATCTTTCAGCAGCAGGACATTGCGGGCACGCTCAAGAAGCAAGGGGGCACCATTGGTCGCCTTCGCCCAGGGAATCGAACGGCCGAGTACTTGAGCAATGTCTTGCGGCGGATCACGCTGGCGGGCGCAGTGTTTCTGGGCGCGGTGGCCATCCTGCCGTGGTTGGTCAACCTTGTCCTGGCACTGTTCGGTGTGGCCACCGGCGGATCTGCGTCGCGGATGATCATCTCCAGCTCGGGCCTGCTGATCGCAGTAGGCGTTGTCCTGGATACGATGAAGCAGCTTGAAGCTCAGCTGCGCATGCGCCACTACGAAGGGTTCATCAAGTAGCCCTGTGGGCGCTGGCTCGGAAGACGTAAAGCGGGTCAAGATGGCAGTCGTTCTCAAGCAGAAACGCGAACTCGATCTGATGCGCCAGGCGAACCGGATCGTAGGTGTCGTCTGGGAGGCAATGGCCGACGCGGTAGCCCCCGGCGTGACGACGGCGGCCCTGGATGAGATCGCGGAAAGGATCATTCGCCAGCACGGGGCGATCCCTTCTTTCAAAGGGTATCCACACCGGGGCAGGAATGACTTTCCGGCGTCGATCTGTGCTTCGCTCAACCAAGAGATCGTGCACGGGATTCCCAGTGTGCATCGGGTGCTCCAAGAGGGCGATATCATCAGCATCGATGTGGGGACGATCTACAAGGGGTATCAGGGAGACGGAGCGATCACGCTGCCTGTTGGTCGCGTCAGCGAGGAGGCGCGGCGGTTGATAGAGGTGACCAAGGCCGCGCTGGACATCGGGATCGCCCAGGCACGGGTTGGGAAGCGCACCGGCGACATCTCACAGGCGATCGAAAAGTATGTACGGTCACACGGTTTTGAGGTCGTGCGCGAGTACACGGGCCACGGGATCGGGAGGAGTATGCATGAGGATCCCCAGGTGCTCAACTACTATAACCCAGAGATCAGGGATTATGCGCTCAAGCCGGGGATGACGCTGGCTCTTGAGCCGATGGTAAATGTTGGGTCCTGGAAGACCCGGCTGCTGTCCGATGGATGGACAGTGGAGACTGCGGATGGTACGTTGTCCGCTCATTTCGAACATACGATCGCGATCACGGATGGCGAGCCAGAGATCATGACTCGTCTGGACTGAGGCGGATCGAGTGGAGGAGGGATCATGAGAGTTTCATCTTCTGTAAAGCGCCGTTGCCCCAAGTGCAAGATCATCCGTCGCCGGGGTGTGGTCCGAGTGATTTGTGACAATCCTAACCACAAGCAGCGCCAAGGGTAAGGAAGGAGAGCAGAGATGGCACGTATTGCCGGGATCGATTTGCCGCGTGAAAAGCGGGTCGAGGTTGGCTTGACCTACATCTATGGCATTGGCCGTTCGACAAGCAATGACATCCTACAGCAAGCGGATATCGGCCCGGATACTCGGGTCAAAGATCTGGCAGAGGGCGAGATCGCGCGCTTGCGTGAAGTCATCGCTCGCAACTACCGCGTGGAAGGTGATCTGCGTCGCGAAGTGAGCATGAACATCAAGCGGTTGATGGAGATCGGATGCTACCGCGGTCTGCGCCATCGACGTGGGCTGCCTGTCCGCGGGCAGCGAACCAAGACGAACGCGCGCACCAAGCGTGGATCACGCAAGACTGTGGCCGGTCGTGGCCGTCGTCGCGGTGCGAAGAAAAAGTAGCGTTGACGAGAGCTCTGTGTTTTGGGGTGTATGCTGAGGAGGTATAATGGGACGAGGTGGAGGAGACCGCCGGGCGGGAGTGCGGCGTGTGCGCAAGAACGTGCCCGTGGGGCAAGCGCATGTTCATGCCACATTCAACAATACGATCGTCACCATCACGGACTTGCAGGGCAATACCATTGCTTGGGCAAGTGGTGGCACGGTCGGATACAAGGGATCTCGCAAGAGCACGCCGTATGCGGCACGCTTGGCTGCTGAGAACGCTGCCAAGGCTTCGATGGATCACGGCATGCGCGAGGTTGAGGTGTATGTGAAGGGGCCTGGTCCGGGGCGAGAGGCGGCTATCCGCGCGCTGCAGGCGTCGGGGCTCAGGGTGTTGATGATCGCAGACGCGACGCCAGTGCCGCACAATGGATGCCGTCCGCCCAAGAAGAGACGGGTTTAGTGAGGAGGTAGCATGGCAAGGTCTACAGGGCCGGTCTGCAAGCAATGTCGGCGTGAAGGTGAAAAGCTCTTTCTAAAGGGAGAGCGTTGTTATACATCCAAGTGCGCTTTGGAGCGTCGAGCGTATCCTCCTGGCCAGCACGGCCATGAACAGCAGTACCGCCGCAAGCGCCCTTCGGCATACGGCTTGCAGCTTCGCGGAAAGCAAAAGGTGCGCCGGATCTATGGCGTGCTCGAAAAGCAGTTTCGTCGCTACTACAAGGAAGCCTTACGGCGCAAGGGCATCACGGGCACAAACCTCCTGGTGGTGCTGGAGTCTCGCCTGGACAACGTCGTGTACCGGCTGGGATTCGCCACCTCGCGCGCTCAGGCACGCCAGCTGGTCAACCACGGGCACATCGATGTGAACGGCAGGCGGTGTGATATACCCTCTGCACTGCTCAAGCCGGGGGACGTCGTCTCGATTCATCCCACAAGTCGTCAGTTGACCTATTTCAAGTCGATGGGCGAATCGCTTGGTGCGAGCGCTGTACCAACCTGGCTGGCGTTCGACCCGGTCGATATGACTGCTCGCATAGTGGACTATCCTACCCGCGAAGAGATCGATCTCAGCGTCAACGAGCAGCTTGTGGTCGAATACTATAGCCGCCGATAGGCCAGGGACTGGGGACAGGTGTTTCTTTGCCCGATCAGATGGTCGTCTGGCGGCGGGGAAGGGATCTGTCCCTGAATCGCAGGGATGAGGAGAGTGCGCATTGTTAAACTTTGTATTGCCCCAAATCGAATGTGAGGTCGGTACTCAGAACTATGGGCGGTTCGTGATCAGTCCCTTGGAGAATGGCTACGGCACTACCCTGGGCAACACACTGCGCCGAGTTCTGATATCTTCTTTGGAAGGGGCGGCCATCACTTCGATTCGTGTCAGTGACGTGTCTCACGAGTTTTCGACGATCCCGGGTGTCAAGGAAGACATGATGCTGCTGATCTTGAATGTGAAGCAGATCCGTCTCAAGCTCCATGCAGATGGGCCGATGCGATTGCGTTTGTCCACTCAAGGCCAGGGCGTCGTCACAGCAGGCGATCTGATCTGTCCGCCCGAGGTGGAGATCATAAACCCAGACCTGTACCTGCTCCATGTGGATGACCCGGACGCTGAGCTGGATATCGAGATGACGGTAGAGCGCGGAAGAGGGTACTCGACCTCTGAAGAGCGCGAAAAGCTCCCCATCGGTGAGCTGCCTGTGGATGCTATCTTTAGCCCGATCCGCAAAGCTAGCTACGGCGTGGAGCCAGCACGCGTTGGGCAGATGACGAATTTCGACAGCTTGACGATGGAGATCTGGACAGATGGGACGATTCGCCCAGAGGATGCCCTGAGCTATTCGGCGCAGTTGCTGATAAAGCACCTGTCGATCTTTGCAGGCGTTGAGGTCATGGAAGCGGCACAGGAGCCCGAAGCTGTCCAAGATGAGGGCATTTCTGGCCGTGTGTATGACACACCCATCGAGGAGTTGGATCTCAGCGTGCGAGTGTACAACTGTCTGAAGCGTACGGGCATCACCAGGGTGGGCGAGGTGCTGGAAAAGATGGCCAAAGGGTCAGATGAAATGCTGTCCATCCGCAATTTCGGACAAAAGTCGCTCGACGAACTGCAGCTCAAGCTGGTGAGCAAGGGATTCCTGGATCTGATCGAGGAAGCGGGACAGGCACTCGCGTAGAGTTAACGCGCGTCCGCCTGGACTGCCTGGTGGGACGCTTATCACATAGAGAGTGGAGTTGTTACGATGAGACATCGCAAGGCAGGCCGCAGGCTGGGACGTACCAGCGGACAGCGCAGAGCGCTTTATCGGAATCTGATCACCGACTTGTTGCGCCATGAGCGCGTGCGGACGACGGATGCAAAGGCGCGCGCTATACGTTCCAAGGCCGAGAAACTGATCACACTGTCTCGACGCGGACAGACCGAGACGATCCTCGAATTGGCGAGGGCGAACGATGAAGCCGGGCTTTCTGCGCTGGTGCAGAAAAAGCGAGCACAGAAGCTGCTTGTCCTCGCTCGGGAAGCGCAGATCTCCGATCTTTCGGACGAGGAGCGAGAGGCCAAAGAGGGCGCTCTCGACCAGACAGCCCGAGCGATGGGCGTCCACGCGCGTCGGCAGGCACAGGGTCGGCTGAATGACCCTGCAGTGGTTCGCAAGCTGTTTGACGAGCTGGGACCGCGCTACCAGGATCGGCCCGGTGGGTACACCCGGATTCTCAAGGTAGGTTTTCGCAAGGGTGACGCAGCGCCGATGGCCTTGATCGAGCTGGTTGAGGAATAACGTGTCTGTTGCCCGGAAGCAGGAGGCACGGTACCTGCGGGCGACGGTAGCTTATGATGGTACAGACTTTTGCGGGTTCCAGGTCCAGGTCGCCCAGCGTACGGTTCAGGGGACATTGGAGGACGCCCTGGCGACCATCACTCAGGAGACTGTCCGGGTGATCGGTGCTGGGCGTACTGACAGCGGGGTGCACGCCTGGGGGCAGGTGGTGGCTTTTCGGACCGGATGGAGACATTCGTTGGACGATCTGCATCAAGCGTGGAATGCCGTGCTTCCCGATGACGTGTCTGTGCGATGTCTGGAAGATGCTGAAGAGGGGTTCCACCCGCGGTTCGACGCCCAAAGCAGGGTCTACCGCTATACGATCTGGGGACACCCTGTACGCAACCCTCTGCTCAGGCGGACGGCGCTCTGGATCGCCAAGGTGCTGGACGTGCCAGCGATGAACCAAGCGTCGCACTTGCTGGTCGGAGAGCACGACTTTGCGACCTTTGGCTCTCCGCCACAGGGAGAGAACACGCTAAGGCGGGTTGTTCGGGCAGCCTGGACGCAAGAGGAGAGCATGCTGTACCTGGATATCGAAGGGAACGCCTTCCTCTATCGAATGGTGAGAAGTATCGCCGGGACGTTGTTGCTGGTGGGGACGGGAGCTCTGTCGGTTGAGCAGTTCGCGTCTCTGTTCACTGCCGCAGACCGCTCCCAGGCAGGGCCCACAGGTCCGGCGCACGGCCTGTGCCTGATGGCCGTAAAATATTGAAGGAGTGTTATGGTGAAAACACACGTCGTGAAAGAAGCAGACATCGTCCGCGAGTGGTTCGTGGTTGATGCAGCCGGGCAGACTCTGGGACGGATGGCGTCCAACATAGCGCGTATACTCAGGGGCAAGCACAAGGTCATCTACAGCCCTCATCTTGACGTCGGTGACTTTGTGATCGTCGTCAACGCCGGCAAGATCGCGGTGACCGGGCGCAAGATGGACCAAAAGACCTACTATCGGCACACAGGGTATCCGGGCGGGATCCGGTCGATCAATTTGCGCGGCCAACTGCAGCGCCATCCCACCCACGTTGTCCGGGACGCCGTCAAGGGCATGCTGCCCAAGAATATCTTGGGGCGCAAGATGCTCAGAAAGCTCAAGGTGTATGCCGGATCGGAACATCCCCACCAGGCCCAAGGGCCCAAGGTTCTGGAATTCTAGGGTAAGGAGAACGAGATGCCAGGAGTGTATTACGAGGGTGTAGGAAGGCGCAAGAGTGCGACGGCGCGCGTACGTCTCTATACAGGGGATCAGGCCGGCGAGATCGTGGTGAACGGCAAGCCCCTGGCGGAGTACTTTGGCCGCACGGGAGATGTCGATGTGATCACCGAGCCATTGCGAGTGGTCGGCTTGGCTGACAATTTCTTTGTCAGCGCGATGGTCAAAGGCGGGGGAGCGACCGGTCAGGTCGGCGCGATCCGGCATGGCCTTGCGCGCGCGCTGCTGAAGTCGGATCCCAATCTGCGTCCCGTGCTTCGCAAGGGAGGGTGGCTTACCCGCGACCCGCGCGTCAAGGAGCGAAAGAAGCCTGGTTTGAAGCGTGCCCGCAAGGCGCCGCAGTACACCAAGCGCTAGAGCCTATCCAGAGCTGCCGGTCTGCTTCTCTTCTCGCACTGATCTGTGCGTGGCTGGTCTTCGATCGCCGTTGAGAAGGCTTTGATCGGGCTGACTCGGACCCGTCCGAGTCAGCCCGATTGCTTTACAGCTCGCGACGTGCTTTTCGGAGTCCTGCCTTGGCCCTGGAATCGCCTGGCGCAAGCCCTAGCACGCGCCCATAGCACTCCATTCGCTCTCGCGCATCGGGGATGAACTGAGCCAGCCGAAGCCAGGCATCGACGTTGGTCTCGTCCAATTCGACCGCGCCCTCCAGCCAGGCTCTTGCCTCTTCGCCCTTGCCTTGCCCAGCGGCCCGCTCTGCTTTCTGAAGAAATGTGTCCGCGATGACCTGCTGTTCGGAGGCCGTTGTGCTCTCACTCATGGGCCTTCCTTCCTCTCTGTCCAGGGTTCGTCATTCCCCGCGCGCAGCCTTCGCCGGTTGAGGGATACCTGGTTCGCTCCCATTCATTCTGTACCCCAGTATACACGTGCTCATTTCCTTTGTCAATGGCTGCGGGCTGTGGTATAATCGACGCCGGCATGCGTCTATCCCGTGAGCGCAGTCTAGGAGAGCGCGCTTGACCCGTCGAGTACTGGAAACGTGGGGTTCGTGGATCGCTGCCGCCGTCCTGTTTGGCCTGAGCCTATCGATCTATGCCAGCCGGATGGCGCCCTCGGTGGTTCCCGGTGATCCAGGCGAGTATCAGCTCATCGCTGCGCGATGGGGGATCGGCCATCCTCCGGGCTATGGGTTCTATGCTCTCGTGGCCAATCTGTTCACTCGCCTGGTGCCCATCCATACCTTTGCGTGGCGAGCCAACCTGCTCTCCGCGGTCTGTGGGGCGGCGATCGTCGCGATGGCCTATGGCATAGGCCGGACATTGAGCGGCCTTCCACCCTGCTCGCTGCTCGGGCAAGCGCCGCCGCTTCTGGGTGCATTGACCTTGGCTGCGGGCCTGGACATATGGCAGCACGCGATCCACGCCAACGCGCACATAGTTACCGCCACGTTGGCGACGTTCAGTGTGACCTGCCTGCTCCTGTGGTGGCGATCGAACCTTGCCGGATCCGCGGGAAGCGATCGCTGGCTGTTCCTCTTTTGCCTGGCTGCCGGGGTGAGCCCGGTCCATCATCCCCTATTGGTCTTTGCCTTTCCGGCATACGCGATGTTCATCCTGGTCGTTCGTCCTCGCATTCTCCGAGATTGGCGGACTCTGCTCAAGATGGCGGGCCTTGCTCTCCTGGGCCTGGCCGTTTTCCTCTACTATCCCATCCGCTCTGCGATCGGCGCGCCGCCGCCGCCCGGCCCCAGCACGATGCACACGTGGGACGGCTTTGTGGGCGTGGTCACAGCCAGAGGGCTGCGGGTGAACCTTGGGGGGTTCTCGCTGGTTGACGTCTTGAGAAGGCTGTGGGACGTGCGCGTGCCGCTGCGCCTGCAGTACGCGCCGCCGGCCCTGGCCCTGGCAGGTGCAGGGTTTGTGGGGTTGTGGGCACGTCGCTGGCGACCCGCCCTGCTGCTGACCGGGTACCTGGCTTGTGTGGTCTTTGTCACGGTCAATGTCCTGCAAGACGCGATGGCCTATTTGCTTGGACCAGTGGTTGTCGTTGGCATCCTGATCGGTCTGGGGGTGGATCTGCTGGCCCGAGCCTTGCTCGAGTGGACGGGGGAGCGCTGGGTGCCGGTCGCCCTGGTCGTGCTCCTGTCGGCGATGCCCCTGTGGGCGGTGAGTACCAACTGGGCGCGAATGGATCTGAGCGGCTTTCGCGATGCGGACGAGTGGCTGCAGGGGATAGAGGATCGGTTTGGTGGGCAGGGCCAGCGCGCGACGATCCTGACCGAATGGGAGCGTATGACCACCGTGTACTATTATTCGGCGGTCGAAAAAAGGACGTGGGACGCCAAAGACGTGCGCTTTGTCCACGTCTCGGCAGGTGCGCAGACTCCTTTTTTGGATGCGGCGAATGAGAACCTGCCTCTGGGGCCGGTCTACCTGACGACCTACCGGCCTGCTGTTGCCGATCGCTATCGATTGATGCCCAGCGGAGAGCTTTGGCAGGTGCTCCCGTCCTGGCCGCGCGAGCTTCCTGACGAGGCGCACCCCGTAGACATCACAGCCGAGGATCGCTTCGAGGTCGTGGGTTGGCGTCTGAGCAAAGACCGGGTACAGCCGGGCGACGTGCTGTATCTCGACCTGTATATGCGCATGGCCGATCCGAATGTGGGGGATGTGGTGCCCTATCTGCCGTGGGCCAAACTCGGGGACACGAGCTACCGTTTCACCACGGATAAGCGCTTTCTCACCCCGTGGTGGCAGCCGGGCGAGATCGTCGTCGAACGATTCGAGCTGCCCGTGGCCTGGACAGCCGCCGAAGGACGACATACACTGCAGATCGGCGTGCAGTTGGGGAATCGCGATCTGCAGCTCAGCGGCGGCGGGACGTTTGTACCGCTCACAGAGGTGACCGTCGAACCTGCGCAGTGGCGGCCCTCTGAGCGTGATCTGGAGGGAGCGTTGGGCAACTTGCGCGGCGAGCTGCTGCTGCTCGGGGCGCGTGTGAACGGGCGGCAGGTTCCCGGCGACCACGACCTAACGGTCCGCCCAGGGCGCACCCTGCACGTCGTGATCGAGTGGAAGTCACTGCGGCCCATTGAGGAGAACTACAAGGTCTTTGTGCAGGTGTGGGATGCGGGCTTCCAGGTCAGGGCGCAAGGCGATGACAAGGCGCCCTTGAGGGGCAGTGCGCCGACCTTGCTCTGGTTCCCGCGCTGGCGCAGAGGCACGCGACTGACCGATACATACGAACTAGAGCTACCCCCAGACCTGCCACCCGGACAGTATCCGTTGGTGGCAGGGATGTATGGGTTCTCTACATTCAAACGGGCGCAAACCGTGTCTCCGGAAGGCGATATGGAGGGAGACTGGGTGACCCTGGCACACCTGTTGGTCGAGTAGGGCACCGCCTTGCCCGGACGCTGAGGCCTCGCCAGGGGCCAGTATCTCCTCTCGGCACGCCGGGTCAGACGGGCACGTAGCAGTTGCTGGGGTCCCGGATGAAGGCGTAGGGATCGTAAAAGTAAGTGTGCAGATTGTACTCGTTGATCATGGGGTACAATCCCAGTTGATCTGTCTTTTTGACCTCAAAGTGAACGTGGGGCACGCCCGCTTGGCCGGTTTCCCCTTCCTTGCCGATCACGATGTCTTCACCCCTGATCGTGAAACCGACTGGCGGTGAAGTGAATGACTCGTCGTCAGGCGCCAAATGACCGTAGAGTGAGTACACCTTCACTCCGGTGGTCAGCTCGTGCTCGATCATGAGGTAGTGGCCATAGCCCGTGGGCTCTTGCCTGTTGACCACAACCGTGCCCTCACCGATAGCGTACACGCTCGCCCCCTTTTCCTCGTGCATATCCACACCAGGGTGTGGCTTGCCAGCCCAGCGACTGCCCGAGCCATAGAGGTCTCCGAACTTGAAATAGGGGGTCTCCGTGACGCGGAGAGGAAACTGGAAGCGTCGTCCGGTCCTGGGCGTCTCCGGGATGTCCTCCGGGATCTCCGTAAAGGGCAGCCTCAGTTCCTGATCCACCCAAATCACCCAGGGGTCGGTGATGCCATTGTACTCGGCTATGAGCGCGTATTTGCTGGCATCTCCGTACATGGCGAGGGCGATCTTGACGAGCGTATCGCCGGGACGCACCACATAGATCTCTTCGCGGATGGGGGGCTTTGGGGCAGGGGAACCGGGCTCTCCGGGAGGGGAACCGGGCTCTCCGGGAGGAGCAGCGGGCTCTTCGGGAGGAGCAGCGGGCTCTTCGGGAGGAGCAGCGGGCTCTTCGGGAGGAGCAGCGGGCTCCTCAGGAGGGGCGCTGGGTTCTTCAGGAGGAACGCTAGGCTCTTCAGGAGGGGTGCCAGGTTCCCCTGACTCAACCCAGTCACGCAGGTACGATTCGATCACCTGGGTGAGTGTCTTGCCCTCCCGTGCAGCCTTCTCTTCTGAGCGTTCATAGAGCCGTTCGTCGATCTCGACGGGTCGCCTGGTCATCCTCCCCCCTTGTGGACTCGCGCAGGACGCGCGGCTGTGGACTGTCTATGCACTATTTTACCATACTTGCCCCATAGTTTCAATGGCGAATTGTGGCCTGGCCCGCCAAGTTGTGACAAAACCCCACGATCGTGGTAGAATAAACCAAACTGGCCGCCGGAGGTACGCTGTGACGCTCGTGACAGACTTTACCGACCGTGTCATTCGCAATGTCGAGACGGTCATCATCGGCAAGCGACAGCAGATCGAGGCACTGATGGTCGCGCTGCTCTGCCAGGGGCACGTGCTTATTGAGGATGTGCCCGGCACCGGCAAGACGATGCTGGCGCGGGCTGTAGCAGCCAGCATGGGCATAGATTTCAAGCGGCTGCAGTGCACGCCTGATCTGCTCCCCAACGACATCACCGGCGTGAACGTGTTCAATCAACAGACAGGCCAGTTCGAATTCCGCCCAGGCCCGGTCTTTGTCAACATCCTGCTGTCCGATGAGATCAACCGTGCCACGCCCCGGGCGCAGGCGGCGCTGCTGGAGGCGATGCAAGAGCGACAGGTATCCGCCGACGGGGTGACGCGCGCCCTGCCCTCTCCGTTCCTGGTGCTGGCTACCCAGAACCCCATCGAGTATGAAGGCACGTTTCCCCTGCCCGAGGCGCAGCTAGACCGGTTTCTCATTCGCCTCTCTCTGGGGTATCCAAAAGTCCAGGACGAAGCTCAGATCCTGCGCAACCTCAGGAAACGGCATCCTATCGATACGATCGAGCAGGTGGTAGACGGGAGCGAACTGCTGGCTCTGGACGATGCCGTGACCGACGTGCACGTGGAGGAGTCGTTGGTGCGTTACATCCTGTCCATCGTGGGAGCGACCCGTTCCCATCCAGACATTGCCCTGGGGGCCAGTCCGCGCGGGTCGCTCGCCCTCTACAAGACGTCCCAGGCCTTTGCTGCCGTGCACGGTCGGGACTATGTGGTCCCCGACGATGTCGAGTTGTGGGCGCCGCTCACATTGGCTCACCGGCTGATCATCAAGCCAGAGAGCCAACTGCGCGGACGCACCGCCCAGGCGGTCCTGGCCGATATCCTGGAACGCGTCGAGCTGGACATTGGGGAGCGCAAGTGAAATGTGAGGTGAAATGCATCACCTGGTGCCATTCCTGGTCGTTTTCCTGATCATTGCCGCCGTCTTGCGCATAGACTTTTTCTTTTCCATCGCCTACCTCTTTTTTGCTGTCTACTTGCTGTCTCACCTGTGGACGCAGCGCCTGTGGGTACGCCTGACGGCAGCGCGGGCCTTTGCGGATCACGCGTTTCTTGGCGACCAGGTGGCTGTGGACCTCGATGTGCATAACGCCGGCTGGCTGCCGATTCCCTGGCTGGAAATGCGCGAGTCGCTGCCGGTGCGCTTGACCACACTGGCCAGTCATCGCCGGGTGATCAGCCTCGGACCTCGCGAGCGGCGGCGCATCCGATACACGCTCTACTGCAA
Organism: Anaerolineae bacterium; assembly: GCA_016783145.1. Taxonomy (GTDB): domain Bacteria; phylum Chloroflexota; class Anaerolineae; order JAFGEY01; family JAFGEY01; genus BS750m-G44. The sequence continues at coordinate 26,799 of JADHXD010000013.1, read as the reverse complement.
TCGGCGTGGGTACTACCCGGTCGGGCCGTTGACGATGCGCTCGGGAGACTTGCTGGGGGTCACGCAGCGCACGCACATGCAGGTAGAAGCGGATCACATCGTCGTGTACCCACGGGTGGTGTCCCTTCAGGCGCTGGGCCTGCCCGCGCGCTCTCCACAGGAGATTTTGCGCGCACAGACCCCCCTGTTCGAGGATCCCAGCCGCACGATGGGAGTGCGTGACTATCAGCGAGGAGATTCGCCACGGCGCATCCATTGGACCGCCACCGCCAGTTCAGGGCGGCTTGTGGTCAAGCAGTACCAGCCTGCCATCGCTCGCGAGACCCTGATTTGCCTGGACCTGTCGCAGGAGGACTATGGAAGGCGGCAGTGGGAAACCGCCAGCGAGCTGGCGATCGTCGTCGCCGCTTCCATGGCGAATCACATCATCGTCAAGGAGGGACTGCCGGTGGGACTGACCACCACCGGGCTGGATCCGCTGTCCAGGGAACAGGTCCGGTTCTGTCTTCCTCCTCGCTCAGAGCGCGCGCACCTGGTGAGCGTGCTCGAAATCCTGGCCCGGGTGCAGGTTACCTCGGAGGCACCCCTGCAAGAACTGCTGCGCCGGGGGAGCATGGCGCTACCGTGGGGAGCTACGATGGCGGTCATTACCGGACGCGAAAGCGCAGAGCTGTTTGACAGCCTGGTGCATCTGCGAAAGGCAGGGTTTGCCGTGGCGTTGACCCTGGTGCAGCCGGCGGCGGCGTCGGTCGAGCTAGAGAGACAGGCCGCGCTGCTTAACGTGCCGATCTACCGCGTGTGGCAAGAACGCGATCTGGAGATGGGGTCGTGAGCAGGGCATCGTGGCTGGAGACGCATGTCCGCCCCCTGGTCGTTGGGGCGATGATCGGCTGTATCGCGCTGTCGATCGTAGAGCTGATCCGGCCCTTTGTCAGCGGCTGGAACGGCCCCTTTTTCTTTGTAGCGTGCGTGCTGGTCGCCTGGGAGGCGCACTACTCTTATCGGATCGTGGAGGCCAAGTCTCTCTACCTGACGGATGCCTGGAAGTTTCGTGCGATCGAGTTGCTGACGCTCTTGATCCTGCTCAAGATCGGGAGTTTCCTCGGCGATCCGTGGGCTGACGTGGTGGCGGACATCCGTGCCTGGCCTGATCAGCCTTCGCGCATCATCGATCTGGAGATGGGGCTGGCGTCCGTCCTGGTGTTCCTGTCCTGGTTTGCCTCCACCGAAACGGCGCGCGATCTTGAGCGGCTCGATGAGGCCAGCGGTCTCCATCGCGAGGCACGCCCACCTCTGGAAAGCCTCGCGTCTCGCTTCTTCTGGGGAGGCACGCTGCTGCTGATCGTTTCCGGACTGGCGCGCGTCGGACTGGCCGAGCTGTTGGACCTGCGCCGGCCCTCGGTATCTGGACTGGTGGTCAACGCGCTTGTGTACTTTGTGCTGGGACTGGTGATGCTCGGGCAGGGACGCTTTGTCCTGCTGCGCAAAGTATGGCGGGAGCAAGATATGGAGGTGGCCGGCGACCTGGCTGGGCGGTGGGCGCGGTACAGCTTGGTGCTCATTGGCCTGGCGGCAGCGATCGCCTTCCTGCTCCCTACCGGGTACACGATGGGCCTGTTGGACCTCTTGGCTGCGATGGTCGCGCTGGTTTCCGAGATCGCCAGCCTGGTGGCGATATTCCTGATGTTCCTGTTCTCGATCCCGTTCTGGCTTCTCGCCCGGCTCTTTTTCAGAGAAAAGGAGCCCGTCGCGCGGCCCACGCTTCCAGCGGCAGCCTTGCCTCGATACGGGGAGGCGGCCACAAGGGTTCCTCTCGGATGGGACACACTGCGTTCGCTGCTTTTCTGGATCGTCCTGGTCGGGGTGGTGGCCTATGTCCTGCGCGGCTACCTGTACGATCACCCGGAGCTGCTGGAGGCACTGAGACGCTTCGCCCCGTTCCGCGCGCTTTGCAGCCTGTGGTTCGCCCTGCGGCGCGGCCTGGGAAGGTGGGCGGTGGGCAACCGTGAGCGATGGCCACGCAGGTCGGCGGTGGAGAAGAGAAGGAAAGCCACGGTATCAAGGGTGCGTCGTCTGTGGCCAGGCGCGCGCTCGCTGCGAGAGCGCATCTTCCGCTACTACTGGAGTATTCTGCGGCGCGCAAAGGAAACCGGGATTCCTCGGCAGCCATCTCAGACTCCCTATGAGTACGGGGAGACCCTCGGCCCCGGCCTGGTCGAAGCGCGAGAGGAGATGGACTTTGTTACGGCGGCCTTCGTGGAAGCGCGCTACAGCCAGCGTCCGGTTGAGCCGGAACAGGTCGACCGCGTTCGTGCTGCCTGGCAGAGGGTGATGGAGGCCCTGAAGACGCGGACGGCCAGCGGGAACGTGGACAGAGCGGAACGGCCTTGACGAACTGAGCGAACGCTGGAGCTGTGGTGGAGACACACGTAGAGGTCCCCAGAGCGTGGGAGCAACTTGCCGTAGAGCGCCTGCGCGGCACACTGTTGGTGATCGGCGCGCCGGACGTAGGCAAGACGACCTTTGCTCGGTACCTCTATCAGCGCCTGTGTGAGGCGGCGCGATGCGTCGCCTACCTCGATGGAGATCCAGGGCAGAGCACGCTGGGACCGCCGGCGACGATCGGGCTCTCCGTGGGCGTGAGGGGTGACGCTGCGTTCCCGCCGAAAGGCCCAAGCTGGAGAAGCTTTGTCGGGGCGGTCTCGCCGCAGGGACATATGCTGCCCCTGCTGGTCGGCGCCTCGCGCCTGGAGCGGGCAGCACGCGCGCAGGGCGTGGATACGATCGTCTACGATACTTCCGGACTGGTGGACCCAGGGCAAGGGGGCCTGGCGCTCAAGCAGGCTGAGATCGATCTGCTGCGGCCGTCCGTGGTGTTTGCCATCCAGCGCGCTGGCGAACTCGAGTCTTTGCTCGTGCCCCTGCGGTGGAGCTCCAGTGTGCGAGTGATCGATCTCTGTCCCGCTCCGCTGGCGCGGCAGCGTGACGTGGCTGCTCGACAGGCGCACCGTGCCGAAGGGTTCGCGAGATATTTCGCCTCCCCGGGAGGTGGAGGAACATGGCCCGTGTTGATGGTGGACTGGGGCCGGCTGGCGGTCTACCCTGCGCCGCGCTTTGTCCTTCACGGCCTGCTGGCCTTGGAGGACCGGGACGGCTACACGCTGGGCTTGGGTATCGTGTTCGACGCTGACTTTCGGGAAAAGCGAGTTGAGTTGTACACGCCCCTGAACTCACTGGCGGGCGTGGATGCCCTGCGCCTGGGGGATCTGATCGTGGACCCAAGGACGTTTCGGGATCATCGCTTGTTGGCAAAGCACAGCGGAGGTGCGGCTGACAGCGGCTAACATCGGGCGGCCCAGGCACGTAATGGGAGTAACCTGCAAGATAGGGAGGTAGGCATGAACAAGATCGTGATCACAGCGGGCTCGGTGGCCATGGAGGCCGAGCTGAACGACCGTCCTACGGCGCGACAGATCTGGGAAGCGCTGCCGATCGAGGGCTCGGCAAGCACCTGGGGAGACGAGATCTATTTCGAGATCCCGGTGATCGCCGCTCAGGAGCCGGATGCCCGGGAGCAGGTCGAGGTGGGGGAGTTGGGCTACTGGCCGGTGGGCCACGCCTTCTGCATCTTTTTCGGGCCCACCCCGGTCAGCACAGACCAGCGCCCCCGCGCCTACAGTCCGGTCAACATCCTGGGACGCGTGTCCGGCGAGGCCACCGCGTTTCGCTCTGTACGCAGCGGCACCCGTGTGAGCATCACGCGAGCCTAGAGACGCCAGGCAAGAGCACATTCTGTGAGAGAAAGGAGCATCCGACATGTTCATTGTCCACGTATTCGTGCACGTCAAACCAGAGTTCGTGGAGGCATTCAAAGAGGCATCGCTGGAGAATGCCCGCAGCAGCGTCCAGGAGCCGGGGATCGCGCGATTTGACGTGATCCAGCAGCAAGATGACCCGACCCGTTTTGTCCTGGTCGAGGTGTACCGGACCTCCGAGGACCCGGCCAGGCACAAGGAGACGGCTCACTATCAGACCTGGCGTGACACCGTGGCTGAGATGATGGCCGAACCGCGCAGCAGCATCAAGTATGCCAACGTGTTCCCTGGCAAAGGGGGATGGGGGTAGATGATCGAGATCGATTTCGCCTTGCAGCCTCGAGACCTCCTGCCCAAGATCGAGGCTCTGTTCAAGCTGTCTGCCGCCAAGATCGCCAGCCTGGAGGACACGTGGGATCCCGCTCAAGGGACCCCGGTGTTCACCGTGCGAGGCCGCTATACGACCCGCGGCTGGACAGAGTGGACGCAGGGGTTTCAGTTTGGGTCCGCGATACTGCAGTTCGATGCAACAGGAGATGGCGAGTTCCTCGAGATGGGAAGGAGCGGCACGGTCCGGCACATGGCGACCCACGTGAGCCACGTCGGCGTGCACGATCACGGCTTTAACAACGTCAGCACCTATGGCAATCTCTTGCGACTGATGCGAGAGGGGCGGATCGCGGACGTTGAGTGGGAGAGGCGCTTCTATGAGCTTGCGCTCAAGGTCTCTGGCGCGGTCCAGGCTGCTCGTTGGACGAGCTTGCCGGATGGACTGGGATACATCTATTCGTTCAACGGGCCTCACTCTCTCTTTATCGACACCGTCCGTTCGCTTAGGGTACTGGGTGTGGCGCACCAACTGGGTCACCGGCTCATGGGCGAGCGGGACCGGGCGATCTCTCTCCTGGAGCGCCTCCTGGCCCACGCAGAGACGACCGCTCGCTTCAACGTCTACTTTGGGGAGGGCAGAGATGCCTACGATGTCCGGGGACGCACCGCCCACGAGGCGATCTTTAACCTGAACGATGGCTCTTATCGCTGCGCCAGCACGCAGCAGGGATACTCGCCTCTGAGCACCTGGACGCGCGGCCTGGCCTGGGCGATCTGCGGGTATGCGGAACAGCTCGAATTCCTGGACACGGTTCCGAGCCATGCCTTCGAGGAGCTGGAGGTGGAGCCTCTCCGTGACAAACCGGCCATTCTGGCCCGCTGTCTCCAGGTCGCAGAGGCGGTGTCCGATTACTACATCGAGGGCTCGCCGACAGATGGGATTCCCTACTGGGACACGGGCGCTCCCGGGCTGCGCCAGTTGGGCGACTACCTCGACAGGCCGGCCGATCCGTTCAATGATGCCGAACCGGTGGACAGCTCGGCGGCAGCGATCGCTGCCCAGGGGCTCCTGCGGCTGGGGAGGTACCTGCTGACCTGCGGCGAGGAGAGAGGCGCCAGGTATGTGCAGGCGGGTCTCACGGTGACCGATCGTCTCTTTGGGGAGCCCTATCTCTCCACCGATCCGGAGCATCAGGGCCTGATCCTGCACTCTGTGTATCACCGTCCGAATGGCTGGGATCACATCCCGGATGGGGCCAAGATCCCTTGGGGTGAATCCTGTATGTGGGGGGATTACCACGCCCGCGAGCTGGCCCTGTATCTGAAACGTCTGGCAGAGGACGGACCGTACCTCACCTTTTTCTAGGACGGTCTATGCCCTCACATCAAACGTGCAAGGAGGCACAATGAAGCACCATCTCTCTGGCTTGGTCGCCCTCAGCTCGATCGCGCTGCTGGTGGGCCTCACCTTCGTGGTCTCGGCTTCGGATGCCGACGGGAGCCTGGCAGAGATCACGATCTGTATCGACCCTGGGCACGGCGGCGTCGAGGATCCAGGCGCCGTGAACGAATCGTATGGGCTGATCGAGAGCGAGATCAATCTCGACGTCGCACAGGGCCTCAGGGACCTGCTGCTGGACGAGGGGGCGGCGGTCTTGATGACCCGCGAGGATGACTCGTTTCTGACGAACCGGGATCGCTACACTTTCTGCAACAACGAGGGGGCCGACATCCTGGTGTCGGTGCACACAAACAGCGTGGCGGATGCCGGGTTCGACGGGTCGCTGGCGCTCTACAAGAAATCGGAGGATATCCTGCTCGCAAGGACGATCCAGGGAGTCATGTTCGACGATTTGAGCAGCACCGCGCCAGAGGGCGTGAACTTTGTCAACTATGGGATCAGCATGTTCACATCCGGCGTGCTGCTCAAGAGCGACATGCCGTCGACGATCGCCGAGCCGCTGTTCATGTCCCATCCTGAAGAGGCAAAGGTGCTGGTCACCAAGATCTACTCCGGGACAAGCTCCCCGAACTATGACTGCCGCCGGGGTCAGATCGCGCGGGCGATACACCGGGGCGTCCTCGAGTACGTGGGCGTGGGGGAGCCGACGCCGACGCCACAGTCAGGAGGCGACATGCACGTGTCGGCGATCGCCATGTGGTACGGGTACCGGGGCCGCGGCTTTGTGGTATACACCAAGGTCGGCATCGCAGACAGCGGCGGCAGTCCCCTGTCCGGGGTGGCGGTATCGGTGCGCACCACGCTGCCCGACGGCACGGAGATGGTCCCTGAGGCAGGCTTGAGCGGTGACGACGGGACCGTGACCTTTAGCGTGCGATCCCCTCAGGAGGGGATATACTGGTCCGAGGTGACCGAGGCGACCAAGACGGGCTGGGAGTACGATGCGGAGGGCAGCGAGGTCCAGATGCCTGTATCTCTCGACGTGACGCGGTGAGAGGTCTGGACCGAACCTACGTGCGCCCGTGGGCTGCCCAGGCGTCGATCATAGCCCGGTAGTTTGCGATCGGGACCTCGGGCTGGACGGCGTTGGAGGCACCGAGGACAAAGCCTCCCCCGGCCTTGCAGCCGAGCAGCAGGTCGCGCGCGGCAGCGTAGACCTCTTCCGGCGAGCCGCTGACGAGCAGGCCGCAGTCGAGGTTCCCGCAGAGGCACAGGCGTCCTCCGACCTGCCGCTTGACCACCAAGATGTCCATGCCGGCGACGGGATCGATGGCCTGCAGGGCGTGGATGCCGCTGTGGGCGATGTCCTCCAGGCATGGGGTGAGCTCGCCATCCGTGTGCAGGATGGCATAGCAGCCCATGCGCTTGACCTGCGCTGCCCACTCGCTCAGGTAGGGCAGGATGTAGCGCTTCATCTGCTCGGGGTTGAACCAGGGGCCGTGGTTGTCGGCGATGTCTGACGCGGTGAACAGGGCCTCGATGCCCAGGTCGCGGAGCCGGCGAGCCGTCTCCAGACCGCGGGACAAGGCGTCTCGGGCCAGTTCATCCACTTCCTCGGGCGCATCGTAGAGCTTGTAGGCGAACGCGAGGTAGGTGCTCGCCCCCGGCATGGACATCACACCGCCCGAACCGGCGACGAGCAGCAGGTCACCGGCTCCCATCTCCTGGATGACCTCGATCTGGCGATAGCGAGCGTCGCCAGGGAGCCAGTAATGTGCCGGGACGCCGGGCGCGATCTCCCAGTAGGTGCCGGGCACGGTGAGGCCCGCAAAGTGCATTTCCTCCGAGACAGAGAGCAGGACCTCTGCGTTGGTATACAGCGCTCGCTCTCGCTCGGCGGCGGACAGGGCGAGGAATTCCTCGCCGAGCACCACGTGCCTTGAGGATGCCTGGTCCCAGGCATGGAATTCCAGCTCCCATACCGGCACGGCCCCGGGGGGCTCTCGCCCTTCGAGAGCGGCCTTAAAGTCCTCTTTCTTGCTCAACCCGCTCCGCTCAGGCTGCTGAACCGCCGCACGTATTCGGCGTTGATCGCCGGTTGGTCCTCGTATTCGGGATACATGCCGACGATCACCGCGTCGTTGGGCTTGATCTGCCGGAACGTCGACTCGAAAGCCTCCTCGACCCATTCCTGCCTGTCGCACAAACGGCCCGCCGCGAGGATCTTGAACGCAAGACATGGCACGTCCGTCTGTCGCATGACATCGAACATGCGCGGAGGGTCCCCTTCCAGGTACACCTCCTTGAGCGGGATCGGCACATCGCCCAGCAGCGCTTTGAGTTCCTGGCGAGTCCGGTGCCGCTCGTAGACGCAGCACAGAAAAAAGTCCAGGTCCCAGCCCTCGCTGACGACGTGCTCGACGACCGCGGGGATGTGTGTCGAGATCCCAACCATCACGCCGGCGTCGCGAACTGTCTTGCAGTATTCCCTCACCTTGGCGATCTCTCCGCTCTTCCAGAGGACGTCCGTCACCTCGCCGTGGTGGACGATGCCGAGGGTGCCCCCAGAGGCCAGACGCTGGATCACGTCGGGATCGTCGGGATCCTCGCGCGCCAGCGAAATGTAGTGCATCTCGCGGCCTTGCTCGCGGAACGTCCGGTACGCCTGGAGATGACCGGGGCCGGACTGCCAGGTGTTGATCCCCAGGTCCTCGCAGTGCTGCAGCAGCGCCTGGACTCGTTCCGGCGTAAAGTAGCGCTTCATCTGCAGGTTGACAAAGCGTGACAAGTGAGAGCCGCCGCCGATCGGATTCGCACCGAGGATCAGGCGCGACAGAGAGTGCTTGCCAAACGGGATCTGCGGCATACCAGCCTGAGCGTTTTCTGCCATTCCTCCGCCTTTCCAGAGTGTAGGTGGGTGTCTTCTCAGAGAGTGGGGGAACTGGCTCCAGACTTCCGAAGTCTGGCAGACTTCGGAAGTCTTTCCCCCGAATCATTGAGAAGATACGTAGGTGGGCTATGGATTCCTCTTGACGTTATTCTACGCGTATCTGCTCGTAGACCTCGGTGGTGTTCCCATCGAGATCGGAGACGATGAACCCGACAAGATAGTCCCCTGGCGGCGCATCGAGCTCCTCCCAGGCAAACATCTGGTCGCCAAAGGTCAAGGTCCCCCCTTGCTGCGTGGCCACCTGCACGACCTTGCCGCTCTGATCCAGGTCCATCCATTTTTCGATGACCGTGAACTGGTCGCCTGGCTGGGGGATGATCTCGCGCGGTGCGCCCGTTCCCCCTTCGCCGGTAAAGCCGTAGACCTGCCTCAACATCCCGTCGGAGAAGTAGAGACGCGCATGGCGGGACTCACCCCCATCGGCATAGGTGTAGGTGCCCTCCACGGTGTACGTCGCGTTCTCTGGCGCCGCGCCATAGCTCTGCGGCGTGAACAGCGCCACGACGGAGTCAATCCCGTCGTTGATGGCAAAGACGATCGGCTCCCACTCAAATTCCATCGTGAATTCCCCATCCGGACCCCAGTCCGGATAGTACACGCCATCGACCTCCCGCGTATCGTCACTCTCCAGGTAGTCCGTGTCAGCCAGGTAGACCGAATTGGACTCTTTGTCGTACAGGCCCACCGAGAGGTAGACATAGCCGACGTTGCTCCCGTGGATGTCGGTGCTCAGGAGGACTGGACGACCAGGGGCGGCGACTCTGCCAGAGAGGGCGATCGGCGAGGCTTCGATCTGGCCTGCTCCGGGTGCGTCCACAGGTGTGCCTCGCTCCGGGACGGCGATCGCGCCCGCCGCCCGTTCGAAGGAGCGACCCGTATAGTGAAAGGCCAAAAAGTCATCCCACAGAGACTCTTGGGCAAAGCGGCGCGCCACGGCGGTGTACGATTCGGGACCGGTGACCGGAGACCCATAGAGCTGGGAGTTTGGAAAGTAGATCGAGACCCCGGTCGCACCCGGCTTCTTGGGTCCGTGCCTCTCGGCGATGACAGCCCTGTCCAGGGAGGCGAGCACTCGGTCAACGGCCTGGGAAACGTCTGGGTCGCCGCTTTCCTGCTTGAGCAACTGGCCAAAGTTGCCCAGGTCAATGTACGAGGGGGGTATGTCGTTGCCAAAGATGCTGGTGAAGGACTGGGCATACGTCCGCGCGCGGGCGACCACCGGCTGGCGTGCGCCCTGCAGGGCAAAGGAGAGGTCGTTCACGCTGTCCATCAACACGGCCATCGACCCCAGGTCGATGGCCGTGAGGGTGATATTCTGCTCCATCTGCTGGGCCAATTGCCGGGCTGTCACCGTGCCAAAGAGCCCACCCATTGGCGACCCCCGGCTGAGCAGCTCGGCCCGGGCCTGGTCGTCCACGATCCGCTGGTCTTCTTGGATGTAGCTGTCGACGATCAGCCTGCTTAGGTTTGCGCCATCCATATCCGGGTTCGCCTTCAGCGCCTCCAGGAAGCTCGTGTATGCCCAACCCAGGGCCGGCTCCGTCTCCTGTGAAGCCACGGCGTATCGAGCGTGCGGGGCCAGGGCGTCAAAGACCTCCAGGTGACCCATCAGGCAGGCGTCCATGCCGATCAGCTCAAACTGCTTCAGGCCGCTCCGAGCGCGGGCTTCTCCCAGGGCCTCATCGATCTCCATCAAGTACAGCTCGTCGCCCAGCGCGGATGAGAGAGGAATGCCCGGGTCTCCCCGTCCCTTTGGTTCGGGATCGCTCCAGCCTCCGGGCCAGCCCATGCCGTGATCGGACATGATCAGCACGTGCTTGTCGGCGGGGAACGTCTCGACGGCCCAGGTGATAAAGTCAACCAGCGTGCCGCCATCGGCCATGTTGACCTCACCGAGATCTTGCACTTGCCGCGAACGCACCCTCTGCAGGTCGTCGTCCTGGGTGACGTAGAAGCGCTTGGTTCCGGACCAGTCGCCATCCCCCCGGTACCCGGCGCTGAACCGGTCCACCTGCGCCACGATGTGCATTCGCTCGCTGGAGCCGACGCGCTCGGCCTCGTTCAGGTCTACGTAGATGTCCTGCTCGAGGATCTTGTCATCCGCGTCCTGGTAGAGCATCACCAGCCACGTCTGTCCCTCCACTGACGCGGCCGGGGGGGTGAACGGCACCAGCGTCGCCGTCGCCGCGGCGGTGGCGAGGGAAGCGGGCGGACGAGGTGTTGAGGTTGGGTAGCTGGGGAGGCCTCCGTCTGAGTCGCGCGGGCCAAGGAACAGCATAGCAGGGATGACGCAGATGGCCACCAGGACCAGCAGGCCGATGATCACAAGCGGCGACAGTTTCATTCCCCCCAGGAGCTGCCCTGCCGAGGGCAGCGAAGCCGGCGTCGGGGGTCTCTGGGCACCGCCGCCACCTCCCTGCCCGCTTGGAGGGCGGGGGGGCTGGCCTTGGTCTCCGGGCCTTCTCCGCCGAGGAGCCTCAGCCCGCTGCCGCCCCTCAGGGCCCGCGGGTTCGCTGCGCCGCCTGCGCCGGACGCGTACCGTCCTCTTGTCCCCGTCACCGGAGCGGCCCTCTCCCTGCGAAAAGAGGAACTGGGGGCCTGGCGAGCCCACCGGACTGGCTCCCTCTGCAGTAGGGGACGAGGCAGCCGTCGCCAGCGCCAGGCCCTGAATGCTGCCAATCATGCGTCTGTTGTTCATCGCACCTCCTCGCATAGGTCGTTGACCCGCGACTTGGTTCTGAAAGCGTGCAGGATGTGGAGTGGACGATCCGCGTGCACAACGGCAGGCAAGTGTGAGCCCGTGGATCTCGGCACCACGGGGCTGGCCGGAACCTGCGTGGCAGCGTGAACCGACCGGCACCATTCTATCAGAAGGACGCCGGTCGGGCAAATCAGTCGCGGACCACGATCGCCTTGCCCATCTGGGCAGGGCTAGTCCAGCACCTGCACTTTGGGCTTGAGAGGGATGCGTTCGATCAGGTCGACAAAGTCGCTCTCGACAATCTCGTCGTCTGGTTTGTCCACCAAGCAGCGACAGACGGCCTCCATGACGTTCGTGCCAAAGGAGCGTCCCTCGAGGCGGGGAGTGGTTGTGACCAAGATGTGCAGATTGCGCTCTCGCAGTTCCTCCAAGTTCTGGGCTGTGGTCGTGTTGGTGATAATGATCTTGCCGCTCAAGTCATCGGGCATGTTGGAGCGGATCTGCAAAAAGTCACCGGCAATGATGTCGGCCTCCTTGTAGAACCGGCTGTACTTGGTGGAGGGTGCCTTGTCTTGTTCTTCGCCCAGGGGATAGACCCACGAGAAGGGCAGTTTGGTGACCACGGGCAAGAGCAGCGCGGCCATAAAGTGGACGCCGCGCAGGCTGCGGATGGGGATGGGAATGTCGAGGGCGAACATCAGGTCGCCAAAGGTGACCTTGCAGCCGGCGTCCACCAGTGCCTTTGCCAGTCCGTAGCGGTCGGCGGCGGTGGTCTTGAGCGCCTTCTTGCCGCGCAGATCGATGCCGTGCTCGCGCAGGGCCTGGATGGCATAGGTGGCCAACAGGTGCTTGATGCCGTTGCCGTCGCCGATCTTGGACAGCTTGACCGCCTCGCGGACGCGCTTGATCTCGCGCCAGTAGTAACGGCGACCGTTGACAAGGCAGTAGAACTCGGCGCCCCCCACGCCAAAGGCATCTACCTTGCCGTCGTATTCCCGGTACATCTGGATGTATCGCTCCATATCTCCGTTCGTGCCTTGCCGGCTGATCCAGAACCGCTGTCCCAGGAATTCGGCTTCGGTCGTATGATCCCGCTTTGTGGAGCCCAGGCTGACGCTCAGTACTCTCTTCATGTTTGTCCTCTCATATGGGAAATGTGCCTTTCACAATATCTGTAACACGCAATGGGCTAATTGGGAACGCTGACAAGTCGTCGGTGCAAACGCTCTGGGGTGGCTGTTTGCCGTCGATCGCCAGGAGATGCCGGACGCAAGCGCTCTCCGGCTTTAGGTCGAACCGAATGCCGTGTGCCATTGATTCGTGGCCTGCGCGCTCGACTGGCGGGGAACCGTGGAACGGGTCCTGGAGACAGTACTGTCGCTACCACGCCCTCAGCGACCGTACCGTCCGTACTCGAGTGCGGTCTCGTACGCGGCGATCACGTTCTCGGGGGGAATCACTGGGCTGATGACCTGGGCCTTGAACCAGTACCCACCGCCCGGTGCGAGGATGTCGATCACCTCTTTGACGTGATCGCGCACCTCATCGACCGTGCCGAAGGGGAGGACGTGCTCGACATCGATGCCGCCGTGGAAGCAGAGGGCGTCTCCAAACGCTCTCTTGAGTCGAACGGGGTCCATATGGTCCAGGGGGAGAATGGGGTTCAGGACGTCGACGCCGCACTCGATGAGGTCGGGAACCAGATCCATGATCTGACCGTGCGAATGGAGATAGAACTTGATGTGTGGAAAGCGGCTCTTGATCCGCCCGATGAGGTCCTTGTAGTAGGGCTTGATCAGCCACCGAAAGTCATCCGGGGACATGTACGGAGCGACCGACCATCCAAAATCGTCGCTGCCCGTCACGATGTCGGTGTACTCGCCGACCTCGTCCAGCAGTCGCATCAGCAGCGTGCTGTGGATGTGGCAGATGTGGCTGGCAATGGCTTGGTGCACGCCAGGGTTGAGCTTGACGTCGAGCATCCAACGCTCGAATCCTCTGAAGTAGTGGTACTGGTGAAAGATCGGAGCTAGGCCGACCGCGGTCAAGTGCATCTGTCGCTCGTGGGCAGCCCTTGCTCTTTCACCAGCGTCCCCTGCGATCAGACCTGGTGCCTCTGGATCGGGCCAGTCAAAGGCTTCTACGTCGGAGACCGTCTCGGCAGATGCAAGGGGAGAGTGCGTGCAGTAGGGCAGCCCAACTCCCCTGTACTCGTACCGGCAGCCATAGCCATCCACAGAGAGGGTCTCGGACAGCTTCCGGCGTTCATGGGGAGGATCGATCAGCCCTTCCAGATACGTGTAGCGATCGAAGGCGAAATCGTTGAGAAACTCTGTGACCTGTGTGTCGTAGGGTTCCCAAGTGTCCATCACATTAGGCGCAAAGAGGGGCACCCGGTCAGGCTCCCTGTGAGTGAGGGCCAGCACCACGCGCTCACGTGAGTTCATCGCTGCAGTCTACCTGAAATTGCACCTCTGCCTCAGCCAGCACCTGATCACGAAAGTACGGGCTCAGGAACCCTGGGGTGTTCAGGTCTACCTCGTGCCCCAGGATCTCGGACAACTCCATTTCCATTGTGAAAAAGTCCAGTCCCGGCACGTGTCCAGGCTCAAACTCAACCAACACATCTAGGTCACTGTCGGGCCGAAAATCCTCTCGCAACACAGAGCCAAACAAGGACAGTCGACGAATATGACGCTTTCGACAGAATTCGGCTATCTCGGACTGGTCCAAAGAGATGCGGACCATTCTAGTTCTCCACCCGACAAACACGATAGACAGTGATTCGAATTGACTTGAGTATAGCATAGTGCGAAAGAGACTGTCAAACTCAACTTGCTCGCAATGCCATCACCCGCAGCTCTGCCGCAGCTAATCGTTGCACTGAGGACGTGGTCGTAGGTGCGCAGGACCGGCATCCCGGTGGATGAACGGGAAGAGCGTCCCGAGAACCCAGGGAGGGAATGTTCACGGGACAGCTCGGATCATGAGAACTGGGGGAGAGCGGGTCATTGATCTTCCGTCAGGCGTATGATATACTGTTGTGTAGAGGTCCAGATCACAGACACGTAAAGGAGAAGCGAGTGGACAAGGTAGAGTTCCTCAAGCGCGCGCTGACCGATCCCGTGTTCCGCAGAACGCTGGAAACCAACCCGCAAAAGATCCTGGGTCGCAACGTCACACAGCGTGACCTGGAGTCCATCAAAACCGTTCTGAGAAAGGCCCGGCAGGTCGACGGGCAGATCGAGGCGTTGGCAGGCGAGCTCCTGTGCGCTGACGGAGGCGGCTGCGGCCTTGCCTGAGCCAGAACACTGGCGAGCCGAAATTCTCGTTGCCACGACCTGGGAATGTAACCTCCGCTGTACGTACTGCTTTGTGCAGGAAAGCGGCCTGTCCAAGGGCGATGTGCGGATGTCGCCAGGCACCGCTGTACGTCTCGTCGATGCCCTGGATGAAGGACTGCCGCACGTAGAGACCATTTGTCTCCATCTGTACGGCGGAGAACCCCTAACCAACCTGCCGGCGATGGAGGCCATGGTGCACCGCGCGCTGGAGAAGGGTCCGGCGCGATTCTCCTTTTCCATCACCACCAACGGCACGATTCTCTCTCCGCAGGTCATCGACCTCTTGCAGGCCGGCAAGTTCAAAGTCGTGCTCAGCATCGACGGCCCCGCCGAGGTCCACGACCGCTGCCGCCGGACACACGCCGGTGCGCCGACCCACGAGCGAGTGATGCAGTTCTTGCACACGCTGCGTGCCCAGACAGATTGCTGGCTCCGCGGGTCTTCCGTCGTCCGCTCCGGCTGGCGTCTTTCCGAAGCGACCGAATACCTCAATACACTGCCGATCGATGTGATCAAGGCGCAGGCCGTCCGCGGAGCCGCGGGTTCCCCCCTGGCCCTGTCCAGCGTGGAGAAAGAAGCCTACCTGGAGGACCTGCAGGCCATCGGGCATCAAGTCATCACCGATCTGGAGGCAGGGCACTTGCCCAGGGACGATCGCTTTTCCAGCCGGGCCCTGCAGCTGCTCAAGGGAGTGCCGCGGGAGTTCTTTTGCGGCGCGGGCAACACGGGTTTCGGCATCACGCCCTCCGGAGACGTCCTGCCCTGTATTCTGCTGGACGCCAGCATTCACCGGCTGGGGCACATAGAGGATGCCCCGCAAACCTGGATCAAGGCGGGGCAGCAGTGGAGGGCGTCGCGCTCGCGTCGCCCAGAGTGCAAAGAGTGCGACGAGCTGTTCCTCTGTGGCGGTGGGTGCCCGGCGATGCTCTCTGTCTGTGCGGAGGACGAGTGCGATTTCACCCGCAAGGAATGCCAGGTCGCGCGTTCGATCTTTGCGCATTTCCACACCAATCAAGATGCCCTGCTCACGATGGCAGGAATCACCTGGGAGTAGTGGATGCCTGAGCGATCGCCCCCTCCGGGGTTCGACCCCGATGACATCATCCCGCCGCTCCTCAACGACGACAAGCCGTGGCCTATCCTGTCGATCGCCCTTGACGTCTCCGGGCGGTGCAACATGGCCTGTCGATACTGTGCCGAGGCGGCCACACAACCGCCCCGGGCGCCGATGGCGGAAGAGAACCTGGAGAGCGCCTGGCATCTGCTACACACGGATGAACCCAGGGCGGGCCGTTCGATCCGGCTGGGCAGCGGGGAGCCTCTGTTGGCTTTGCCGCTGCTGCACCAGCTCGGGGCGCTTGTCGCCCGGGCAGACGAACCTCGACCCCGGGTCTATGTCACCACAAACGGCACTTTGCTGACGTCGCAGGTCAGAGATTGGCTGGTCGAAGCGGGTTGGGATGTCAAGATCAGCCTGGATGGTCCCAAGGCCATCCACGACAAGTGGCGCGTCACACCCGGTGGCGGGGGGACGTTTGACCAGATCTCCGAGGCGGTGATCGACCTCGCCGAGCGAATCCCGCCCAGCCGGTTCAGCGTCACGACGGTGCTCTGTGGTGGCACCGACCCTGAGGACGCGTTCGAGGGCATCGCCGCGCTGGGGGTGCGGAGGATCGAGCTGGTCCCCGTCGTGCACACGAGCGCATCGGTTCTGCCGACCCTGGATGACATCGCGCGCTATGAGCAGTTTGTGATGGCGCACGCGCGCCGCTATTTCGAGTCCGACGATTGGGCCGAGATCCCCGTCCTTGCGCAGCTCAGAAGGCATATCTACCGGCTGATGGGCTACAATCTGTTCCGCGCGTCCTGTGGGGCGGGTCGTTCCTTTGTCGGGGTCGGACCGGATGGGGATATCTATCCCTGTTTTCGCTTCGTCGGTGTCGAGCGCTACCGGATTGGCCGGCTCCCCGACGGGGTCGATCCGCAGGCCGCGGCGGCGTTCCAGCGTGGCGCGGGTCGCCCATACCAAGACCGGGCAGCATGCCGCGCGTGCTGGGCGGCTCCCCTCTGCGGTGGGCCGTGTTTTGCCTGTGCAGAGATGTTTGGTCCGGGCGATGGCCAACCGGTGCGCCTTCACTGCGCTTACGAAATGGCCGATGCCAGGGCTGCTGTGTGGCTGGTCGGCCAGCTCCGGCAGCACAACCCTGACCGGCTGTTGGCGTTCCTGCCCCGTACCATCACCGAAGGGCTGCTATGATCGAGAGGATCGTCCTGGTCAAGCCCCCGGAACGTTCGTCCCCCTTTCACTTTGGCACCTTTAGCCTGGCCGTCCTGGCCGGGGCGGTTCGCCACCTGGCTGATGTATCCATTCTCGACGCCACGGAACTGACCCTGGAGGAGGCGGTCGCGGAAACGTGGTCCCGTCAGCCTGATCTGATCGGCGTGACGGCGATGGGATTTGTCTCGGTCCCTTTTGCGGTTGACTTGATCCGGGAGCTGGATGCACAGAGAAGCACAGTTGAGGGCGATGGCCGGCACACTCCGATCATCGTCGGAGGGCACGGGGCCTCGATGGTTCCCAAGAGCCTGCTCGAGGCGGGAGCCGACGCAGCCGTCGTGGGGGAAGGTGAGAGAACCCTGCAAGAGATCGTCGAACACGGCATCCGGCCTGCCACTCCCGGCGTCGTCTGCCTGGGACGAGATGGGCAGATCATCGAAGGGCCGGTGAGACCTCCCATCCATCCCCTGGACGAACTGCCGATGCCAGCCCGGGACCTCATCCCACCCCCGCGCGATGGGGTCTATCTGCTGGAGACCAGCCGAGGCTGTCCTCACCACTGCGCCTTTTGCGAGACGACGCGCTTTTACGGCCGCCGCTGGCGTCCCCACTCCCCAGAGCGGGTCGTGGCCGAGGTGCGAACGCTGGTGAGGGATTACGAGGCGATGATCATCCTCTTTGCCGACGACAACTTTGCGGCCAGTCCCCGCCGAGTGCGCCGCGTTTGCGAGCTGTTGCGAGAGGAGGACTTGCCTGCTTTCTTTATGGTCTCCGCTCGGGGGGACGATCTGATCGCTGACCCTGACCTGCTGCCGGCGATGGCCAAGGCCCGTATGTTGCGCGTCTGTGTGGGCGTAGAGACCCTCGATCCTGGCACCGCTTCGGCGGCGGGCAAGCCCATTCCCCTGGGAACGTATCGCCACGCATTTCAGCGTATGCAGGAGCTGGGGATGTTTGGGGTCGCTTCTCTCATTGTGGGGCTGCCCGGTGAGACGGCAGAAGCCAGGCAGCGAGCGGTGGAGGGCATCGTGGCCGCGGGCCCGGATGCGGCGCAGTTTCTCCCCTTCCACGCCTTCCCTGGCATCCCGATCGCTGAAGGAAGAAGCAGTTCTGAGCCCGATCCCGCCGACGTGCAGGACGCCGTACGGTTCACCGCCGCTTTCTACGGACACCCTACGGTCCGCGCGCGCCTGGAGGAGGCGGTCGCTGCCGGTGGCATCCGGGGGTCGCTGGCTCGAGGAACCCTGGTCAGGTGCAGCCGGTAGACCTCACTGTCTATGCTCACAGCAAGGCTTGTGCTTGAGATTCCCGATAGAGAGCACAAACACTCTCAACTTGTCACTTCACAGCGGTGTTGCTTTGTGACATCATGATTGGCATTTTCGGCTCTTATGTGCGTGGCGAGCAACGCCCCGATAGCGATCTTGATATCCTCATCGAGCTTGAGAGACCACCCCAGATCAGTTTGATTGGGCTGGTCGAACTGGAATTGTACCTGAGCGAATTACTCGGCATCCGGGTTGACCTGGCAATCAAAAAGAATCTCAAACCACGCATCGGCAAGCATATCCTGCAAGAGGTCATTGCCTTATGAAGACCGAGTTCCTGGATTTCGTCGAAGACATCTTGGACGCGATGGATAAGGCAGAGATCCTGATCACTGACGTGACTTATGAGCAGTTTGCCAGCGATTTCCGGATTCACTTTGCGGTTGTCCGCGCACTGGAGATCATCGGCGAGGCCTCCAAGCGACTACCCTCAGATCTGCGCGACCAGTACCGTGCAATCCCTTGGAAAGGAATGGCGGGGTTGCGCGATCGGATCATCCACGATTGCGATACCGTAGACCTGGGCACTGTGTGGAGAGTCGTCACACAAGACATCCCGAACGTCAAACCTGTTCTCCAGCAAATTCTAGCCGACTATGAGAAGGGATCCTGAGCAACCTGACACCAGATAGAGTATACCAGTACACCTCTGTGACGCCATCGTCCGCAGCGCCTCCCCCAACCTCTTGATCTCTTCCACCGTGTTATAATGCACCGCACCGATGCGCACCATTTCGCCCTTGCCCTCCACGCCCAGTCGCTCGGTCACGGCCAAGGCATAGTAGTTGCCATCCCAGACATAGATACCTTGCTCGCCCAGTACGGATCGGCCTCGCCCGTTCACACGTAAGCCAGACTGGGATCGTCACGGATGTAGGCCAACTCTTGTCCCAAGTAAGGGAGCGGTGCCAGGCTATGCCAACGTCGCAAAAGATGGTAGGCAGGCGACGTAAGCAATCGACAGACGTCTACTGCCTCACTCCACTCTGGTCGACGGATCTCGGCGATCGCATCCGCATCAGGCAAGAGGCCAAAGTCCCATGCCGCGCACAAGCGTGCCAGAAAATCGACCCGTGCGCCCAAGTTGTCCAACGCTTGAGGTGGATCGGTATCCGGATAGAGTGTGCCATCGATCCAGTGTTCATCACGAATCTGACCGGAACACATCCAAAAACGCTCCTGTAAACCAACTGCGCACATGATCTGCTTCGGCCCGTTGTTGAGGATCGGTGATCTGCTCTAGGGGACGGTGCACAGCGATGCGTGCAAGGTGGGTCTGCACGGCCAATCTGGCCCGTGTGCTGCCCGTGTCACTACCGGCCAACTGCTGCCGCTGCCGCCACAGTTTCCAGCATTCGCTTGGCGTCGTCAGTCTGGCTTGGCACAACGCATAGATGTCACGAAAATCGCGCGGCGCACCGCGCTCGACCAACGCTACCATCTTGCTAGCCATCAGATCTGCGAAACTATCCAATAGTACGTCGGCCCATGGGGCAAAACTGGGCGGCTCCAGTTGGGCGGAGCGGCTGGCAATCTGAAAGCTGAATGCAACTCGTCCTTCTTGCGACAGTTCGACGCTAACCACATCGCCCCAGGCGCGGGTTCGGACTTGGCCAAAGGACTCGAGTGTTGTCGTGATCGTGTCGATCACAAACTGTCGTTCCTGAGCAGTGGCTGAGACAACCCACCATGCGTCCACATCGTGGGTCGGGCGATAGTCCAAGTAATGCAGCAGGCCGAATGCTCCCCCCAAAGAGATCCTGTCTCCCAACTCATTGGCGACCAGCGACCGCAAACACGCTTCTGCATAAAGTGATAGATGCGTCGGCCGGCTTGGCTGCATGGCTTCCACAGATCCCATAGTGCCTCTGGCACCTTTCAAAGACAAAGCATCTCGATTTGTTGCACCGCTTCGTCTATGACACGAATGTCCACTTGAATGCGCCTCTATAGCTCCAGACCGATCGCTCGTAGACGAGATTGCTTGTCTGAACTCAGTGTACTATAGAGGGTTTCCGCTGTCAACCTCTCAGATTGGCTGCCGCGAGCGCAGCGCCTCCCCCAGCCGCCGGATCTCTTCCACCGTGTTATAGTGCACAGCCCCGATGCGCACCATCCTGCCCTTGCCCTCCAGGCCCAGGCGCTCGGTGACAGCTAACGCATAGTAGTTGCCGTCCCACACAAAGATCCCCTGCTTGCCCAGCGCCGCCGCGATGTCCCTCGGATGACGACCTTCCCAGGTGAACGACACCGTCGGCACTCGCTCGTGTAACCGACACCCAGCCGGATACAAAGGGCAGTGCTTGCTCCTGTGCCACGGCCCTGCATGTTTGTACAGAACCAAAGACGAGAGCGGCTGAGTCGCTCCCGTCTTTGATGTCCCATCAACAACATACTGCACACTGGACCAAGCCTCTTGGGAAGCTCAAGCAGCAGAGTTGCTTCCTCACAGCATGTAGATCAACCGCTCACAGCCTCTGCTTCCGGTTGTGGCATAGTGTCTGCGATCGCCCGCAGAATCGCCTTGACCTGTTCAGATGTCTTGAAGACTCGGGCCAATTCCGGCTCTAGAACTACTACCAGGCTTCCCTCGGCTATGTCTCTCGCAAAGCGGTTGGGATGAGCCTTGCTGTAGTCGAAAGCATACTCAGCCAGCATCTCGTCTTCAGCCTCGTCACGGCCATTCTCAATGGTGCCCATACTCTTCATAATCGTTCCGCTCTCGCCTGGTTGCGCGTCGCGCACTGATGATCCGAACCAGTGCTGGTTCGCGCTCCGCAAAGCATACCAATTGCAGATGATTGTCACTGGACTGCCCGATGATGATCTCTCGCGGTTCGCCTACCGAATGTAGCTCATCGTCAAAGATGCGCGCTAATGGGTCGGGAAACACCGTCTGGGCTTCATGGAAGCTCACCCTATGCTTGCTGAGATTGAGCTCGGCTTTTCTCTCGTCCCATTCGAACTGCAGCTGCATTGGATGCCTCTTGACTCAAACCGCGCAGCATTCGCCATGAATAGTATAGCATAACGCAGAGCAAACCGTCAAACTTGTGACGACCGATGCGCGATCCCGCGCAGCGCATCCCCCAACCGCTTGATCTCCTCCACCGTGTTATAGTGCACCGCGCCAATGCGCACCATCCCGCCTTTGCCCTCCAGTCCCAGGCGCTCGGTGACAGCTAACGCATAGTAGTTGCCATCCCATACAAAAATGCCCTGCTCGCCCAGCGCTTTGGCGATCTCGCGCGGATGGCGACCCTCCCAGGTGAACGACACCGTCGGCACGCGCTCCTCCAGCCGATTCCGGTCGGCGATCCCGTGGATCCGCACGCCGGGCAGCGTCTCCAGCGCGTCCAGGATTGCCGCGCTGAGCACGTGGTCATACTCGCGCAGGACGGTCATCCCCGTCTTGAGCTGCAGGCGCCGGCCCGAGAAGCCAGGAAAGCGGTCCTCATAGGGTCCACCGTACTGCTCGCCGATCCGAGCCAGGTAGTTCACCGCGGCCAATGTGCCGGCGATGCCCTCGTGATTCTGCGTGCCCGTCTCATACTTACCCGGCGGATCGTCGGGTGCCGGACGCACCTTGTACGCACGCAGCCGGTCCAGCAGATCGTACTTGCCGTACAGCACGCCGAGATGCGGGCCGTAGAACTTGTAGTGCGAGTCACAATTCATACAACCCTTTTGCGCTCACTGCCAGGATTGCACTCGCTTGCCCGGCAGGGCACAAGTGACTGAGGTGCCTCCAGTTGGCCTGTGTTTTGCTCCTCAGCACAGTTGTGTTATACTTGAGGCGCTGTGGATCAACCAAGAAGAGTGGGGTGGCCGCTGGATCAAACTGATGATATGGAGAGCGTATGAAGGGCACCGTCCAAGCCAAGCAGGATCTGGAAAGGCTTCTAGGCAAACTGATTGCGGAATATACTCCGCAGCAGGTCATCTTGTTTGGCTCCCACGCCTACGGAGAACCTGATCAACACAGTGATCTCGACCTGCTAATCGTCAAGGAGACATCGGAAACACCTTTCTGGCGGCGGGTGCAAGTCGGCCGTATTGTGCAGGACAAACGACGCAAGACCCCCATACAGCCGCTGGTCATTACACCCCAGGAACTCGCCTTACAACTCGAAAAGGGGGACCCTTTCCTGACGGAGATTATGGAGAAAGGGGAAGTGCTATACGATGCGCCGAGAGTCCCTGCTATCTGAAGACTGGTTCGAAAAAGCGGCGAGGGATATGCGACGGGTCGAAATACTGCTCGCAGCGGATGACATCGAAGGCGCAGGCTTCCACTTGCAGCAGGCAGTCGAAAAGTATCTGAAAGGCTACCTGCTTGGCAAAGGATGGGAACTGAGGCGAACCCACGATCTAGAGATCCTCTTGAACGAGGCGATGGTCCAAGATAGCAGGTTCGAGGAATACCTTGATGACTGCATCATCATCAGAGAGTTCTACGTGCAAGAACGCTACCCCTTTATTGGCTCCTCGGCGCCGCCTCGCGGTGAATTGGAGAGCGCAATAGAAGCGATTCGACAGATGGTTCCACTGATCCTGGAAGATCCTGAGCAGTGAAATCTACTGCTGTGACACTATCGCCCGCAGCGCATCCCCCAACCGCTTGATCTCTTCCACCGTGTTATAGTGTACCGCGCCAATGCGCACCATCCCGCCCTTGCCCTCCAGACCCAGGCGCTCCGTCACCGCCAGTGCGTAGTAGTTGCCGTCCCAGACATAGATCCCTTGCTCTCCCAGCGCCGCCGCAATGTCCCTCGGATGGCGATCCCCCCACGTGAACGACACCGTCGGCACCCTCTCCTCCAGCCGGCTCCGGTCGCTGATGCCGTGGACACAGACCCTGGGCAGCGTCTCCAGCTCATCCAGGATCGCCGCGCTCAGCACGTGATCGTACTCCCGCAACACCGTCATGCCTGTCTTGAGGTCCAATCGCCGGCCTGAAAAGCCAGGGAAGCGATCTCGGTACTTCTTGCCATACTGCTGGCCAATCCCAGCCAAGTAGTTCACCGCAGCCAGCGTCCCTGCAATCCCCTCGTGGTTCTGCGTCCCCGTCTCGTACTTGCCCGGCGGATCGTTGGGCGCGGGACGGACCTTGTAGGCGCGCAGCCGGTCCAACAGCTCGTACTTGCCGTAAAGCACGCCCATATGCGGGCCGTAGAACTTGTACTGTGGGGCACAATACATATCATCCCTTTGTGCTCACGTCCAGGATTGTACTCAATAGCCCGGCAGAGCACAAGTAGGTGTTCACTACAATACGATGCGCACACCTCAAAACGCGGCACAAGAGCGAACGGCTAGGCCGCTCGACGGGGGATCCGCAGCCGCGTACGATAGCGCTGCCCTTGCTAGCCTTGCTCCTGGCCGATCGGGGAGACGCAGAGCGGCGCGCGCCGTAGAGCTGTGTGCCCTAGCCTCGGGTCACCCGTCTGGCGCTAGCTCGCGCCGGTTTGAGGACGTGGCAGGAAAACACGTCGCCGCTGTGGCAGCGACCTTGCCGCCAGACGTTGGTCGGGCCGCGCAGGAGCAGGGTCGGGCAAGGGATCTGGAGGCGACGGTGGCGGAACTGCTGGTCGAGCTGGGGGAGGCTGATACCTAGGGCGGCGAGCTTTTGCGCCCGCCGCCGGTTGTATGACTGAACGTGCCTGCTGCTTGCCGCTGGCTCACCGTGCAGGATCGTACTCCCACACACCCCCCATTGGAAGGGCCTGCAAGCCGCCGCCCAGGACATAGACCTTGCCACCCACACTGGCGACGGTATGCACGTGCCGTGGTACAGGAAAGTCTGGCCCCCGCTGCCACTCGCCGGTGGTAGGGTCATACACCTCTACGATTGGGGAGTCGCCCAAGATGGCATAGATCCGGCCATCCAGCACGCAGCTCGCGAGGTTCGCTCCCAGCACGGGCATGTCGGCGACCTGCGTCCAGGTATCGCTCGCCGGATCGTACACGTCCAGGACGGACAGGTTACCTTCTGGAGAAGACCCGCCGAACAGGTAGATCTTGCCATCCACTAGAGCGGAGGACCCAAGGGACCGTGGGTTGGGCATGTTCGCCCGCTTCTCCCAGGTGTCCGTTGCCGAGTCGTACACCTCCACCGAGCAGGTGCATTCCAGGTCCCCGCCAAAGGCATAGACCTTGCCCTCCACCATGTGCGTACCGAATCTCCATCTCGGCGTGGGCATGTCCGCCCGCTGCTCCCAGGTATCGGTCGCCGGGTCGTAGACCTCGATCGCGGACGAAAGAAACGCGTTGGCGCCCGGCGAACCGCCAAAGACATAGATCTTGTCCTCCACGACACTGGCAGACGCAAAGGCCCTGTAAGTGGGCATGTCAGCCCCCTGTGCCCAGGTATCTGTAGCCGGATCGTACACCTGCACCAGGCCACCGCCGGTACGCCCAGTCTTGCCTCCGCCGATGAGATAGATCTTGTTATCCACGACGCCGGCAGTCGCGCCGCCAACCGGTGCGGGCATGCGTGCCTTCTGCTGCCAGGGCTGCGGCTCCGGCGTCGGCGTCGGCGGCACGGGCGTGGCGGTCGGGGGTAACGGTGTCGCGGTGGGGGGCACGGGAGTGGGCGTCGCCGTGGGTGGTGCGGCTTGGCAGCCCACCAGGGCGACCAGGACCAGTGCCAGCGTGCAGACGTAGCGCCGCTTGCGAGCGGCCGAGCGAAATGTGGTGTGGACCGTCTTGTTCATTTCAAGTCTCCCTTCTTTGCTGCTGGGTCATTCCGTTCCGGCGGCGATGCCGGCGGCAAACTCGGCGGCAGGCCGGCTTCCCAGCGCAGAAACGCGCACAGCTCGTCGATGTTGGCAAAGGCCAGGCGATCGCCGCCCAGAGCTTCCAGCGATGCCCGCCAGCCGAGCCCATCGCCGTTCTCTACCTGCCACAAACGCAGCAGATACGAGACACTGTGCCGCCCCTGCTCGTCCATCCAGCCGATGCCCTGCCACCTCTCTATGTGATGGGACCAGTATATCGCGCGGGCGTACCGAGATCGTACCGAGAACGTACCGACAGGCCAGTAGGCAGTTCGGAACAAGCGTGATATAATAATCCAATCTACGTCTCTTGACTGCACGAGGTACAAGTGGCACACTTGCGGCTATCCCTGCTCGGCCCCTTTCGGGCTGTGCTGGACGGGCAACCCATCGCCCATTTCGAATCGAGCAAGGCACGTGCGCTGTTGGCCTACCTGGCAGTAGAAGCCGACCGGCCACATCGCCGCGAAACGCTGGCTGGCCTGCTGTGGCCCAACCTCACAGACCGCGCGGCGCACGGCAATTTGCGGAACACGTTATCCCGCCTGCGCAGAGCGATTGGCGATCGCGATGCCGACCCGTCCTTTCTCCTGGTCAGCCGCGAGACGATCCAGTTCAACCGCGCGAGCGACTGCTGGCTCGACGTGCAGGCCTTCCAGGACCGGTCGGCGACCAGCCAGGAGGGCACATACCGGCCAGCTCGCGACCGGCCCGAGCGACCGGAGCAGTGGGCAGAAGCGATCGCGCTGTACCGGGGGAGCTTTCTGGACGGCCTGAACCTGGGCGGCAGCGCACCTTTTGAGGATTGGTCGCTGCTCACGCGGGAGAAGCTTTTCCGCAGGGCATTGGTCACCCTGCATCGACTGGTCATCTACCTTGCAGAGCGGGGCGAGTATGAGCGTGCCGGTAGGTATGCCTGGCGCCAGGTAGAATTGGCCCCGTGGGATGAATCCGCCCAGCGGCAGTTGATGGGCGTGCTGGCCCTCGACGGGCAGCGCGATGCGGCCCTGGCCCAGTACCAGGCCTGCTGTCGCGCACTCGAGGCAGAGCTGGATGTCGCGCCGGAGGCCGAGACCACTGCACTCTATGAGCGCATCCGGGATGGCGGCGAGCTGCCTGCGCCCGATGTCCTCCCCCCGCACAACCTTCCTGCCCAGTTGACGCCCTTTGTCGGGCGAGAGCGCGAACTGGCCGAGATTGCGCAGGTTCTGGCCGACCCTGCCTGCCGGCTGTTGAGCCTGGTTGGCTCCGGCGGCAGCGGCAAGACGCGCCTGGCTCTGGAGGCAGCGACGGCCCGATTGCGCGCCTATGAGCATGGCGTCTACTGCGTCTCGCTGAACCCACTGCAGTCGGGTGACGCTGTCCCTGCCGCCATCGCCCGCGCCATAGGCTTTGCCCTATCCGGTGGACAGGGTCCTATGCAACAGCTACTCGACTACGTGCGACGCAAACGGATGCTGCTCATCCTGGACAATTGCGAGCACTTGCTAGCCTCCCCTCCTATGCGGGGGATGACAGGGGGGATAGCCAGCACCGCCAGCGCAATCCTCCGTGCCGCGCCCCAGGTCACCCTCGTTGCCACCTCGCGCGCCCGGCTCAACGTGCCAGGAGAGAACCTCGTGCCCGTTGGCGGGATGGTATACCCCGATCAGACATCGGACCTCTGCCAGACATCCGATGTCTTGGATCGCTATAGCGCGCTCGCGCTGTTTGCGCAAAGCGCACGCCGCGTGCGTCCTGGCTTTGACTTGAGCGCAAACAACCTGGATGCGGTAGTCCGGATCTGTCGTCTGGTACAGGGGCTGCCGCTGGCCATCATATTATCCGCAGCCTGGACGCGTATCCTGAGCTCCGACGAGATCGCGGAAGAAA
>JADHXD010000112.1 GCA_016783145.1 Anaerolineae bacterium | reverse complement strand
CTACTGTCCCCTATGCCGCAAAGTGCTTGAACGTGGGCAAGTAGTCCCGGTTCTGGGCCAGCATCTCGTTGACCATCTCTTTGATCTCGGCCAAGGAGAGCACGGCGGCGGTCAGCGGGTCGTAGGCGATGGCCTGGAAGACCAGGCGCGGGTTGCCGGTCAGCGCCGCTTCGACGGCCATCTCTTCGATCATGACGCTGATGTGGTTCAGGGCCACGCACTGTGGCGGCAGCGACCCGACGTGCACGGCGTGAAAGCCGCCCCTGTCCACGTAGACCGGCACCTCGACGCAGGCTCCCTCGGGGAGGTTGGGGATGATCCCGGTGTTGGCCACGTTGCCGTTAAAGCTGAATATCTCGCCGCCCTTCCAGGCGTTGATGATCGAGGCTGCGTACTCGTGTCCCCGGGCCAGGCTGATCGGCGTGTCCTGGGCGAACCACTTTTCTGCTTCCTCTTTCCAGGTGTCCCGTTTCCTTTCGTATTCCCTGAGGATGTACGCATAGGCTCCGGGGTTCCAGCCAGTGCCGTGTATGCAGTACTTTTCGATGAGGTCCGGGCGCTTGCGGAACCACCAGTTGTATTCCGAGTTGTGGCCGCTGGACTCGGTGACATAGTAGTCGAGGTGCAGAAACATCTCGTTGCGCACCTGCTCCTCGTTATAGATCTCCTCGTTGGTCTCTACCGCCTTGCGGATCAGTGGGTAGGCATCTTGGCCGTTCCACTCGTATTTCAGGTACCACGCCTGGTGGTTGATGCCCGCGCAGGTGTAGGTGATCTCGTCCCTCCGGGCGCCGATCCAGCGAGCGAGCATGTGAGCTGTGCCCTGCACGCTGTGGCACAGGCCGGTGAGGCGGATGGTCGACTCGCGCTGCATCGCCCGGCAGAGCATGGCCATGGGGTTGGTGTAGTTGAGCAAGATCGCGTCGGGGCAGTAGCGCTCCATGTCCTTGACGATGCTCAGCATCACGGGGATGGTACGCAGGGCGCGAAAGACGCCCGACGGGCCGCGCGTATCGCCGATGTTTGTATCCACGCCGTATTTCTTGGGGATGAGGATGTCGTGCTGCCACACGTCGACACCGCCAGCCAGGATCGTGCACAGGACGGCGTCGGCTCCGCGCAGCGCTTCGGCGCGGTCCATCGTCGCTTCGACGGTGGCCGGGTACGCCCCCAGATCCACGATGCGCTGTACGGCCTTCTGGGCGAACTCGAGCCGCTCTGCGTCGATGTCCATCAACGACAGCGTGGCGTCCTTGAGCAAGGGGAAGGTCAGGATGTCTCGTACCAGCCCGCGCGTGAATCCCAGGCTGCCTGCGCCGATAAAGGCGATCTTGAGCATAGCGTGTCCTCCTCGAATGAGATGTCTGTGTTGAGTGTGACCTGCAAGTGTTCGCCCGCCGTGGGCGAGCAAGCAGAGTATACCCCCAAACCTGGGACGCGGGCAAATGTGGGTTGCTCCAGGGGGCAAACGCGGATATAATGGGGCACATGGTTAGGCAGAACACCACCCACCAGAGGAGGATACCCCCATGTGCGCGATCTTTGACTTTCCCCTGACCAAGCTCCGCGAGTATCGTCCCCCGCTCACTCGCAAGAAAGACTTTGAGTCCTTCTGGGCGCAGACCCTGAAGTGTGCGGATGGCTCCTTGAACGCCGATGTCCAGTCGGTTGACTATCCGGTGCCCGAAGTACGGGCCTTTGACGTGCGCTACGATGGGTTCGAGGGTGCGCGTGTGGGCGGTTGGTATCTGCTGCCTCGGGATGTCCCCTCCGGGGACCCCCTGCCGGCGATGGTCTTTTACCACGGCTACAGCGGCTCGAGGTCGGAGGTCTTTCACTACCTGCCCTGGGTCCTCCAGGGGTACGCTGTGCTGGCCATCGATGTCCGCGGGCAGTCCGGGGTGAGCACCGATCCCGCGCAGTACTCTACCGGGCACGTCAGGGGATGGATGACCCAAGGTATCCTCGACGAGCGCGAGTACTATTACCGGGGTGTCTATGCGGACTGTGTGCGTGCCTTGGATTTTGCCTGCGCACAGCCCGAGGTGGACAGCACCCGGATCGGCATCACGGGCGTAAGCCAGGGCGGCGGGCTTACCCTGGCGGTGGCAGGACTGGACCGGCGCCCCGTGCTGGCTATGGCCGACGTGCCATTTCTCTGCCACTTTGAGCGTCCGCTCGAGATCAGCGACGCCTATCCCTACCGCGAGATTGCCGACTTTGTCCGCCGCTATCCGGGCACAGACGAGCACGTGTTCCGGACCTTGAGCTACTTTGACGGCATGAACCTGGCTCCCGACATCGCTTGTCCTACCTTGGTGACCGCCGGCCTTGAAGATCAGATCTGTCCCCCCTCCACGGTCTTTGCCGCCTACAACCAGATCACGGCACCCAAGCACATCGACGTGTTCCGCTACTTCCAGCACGAGGTGCCGGGGGTCCATTCGGTGACAAAGTTCCGTTGGGCCAACTACTATCTGCGCGGCCTGGGGTCATCGCCGTTGGAAGAGTGGGCGCAGAGCCCGGGCAGGGATGATGTAGGGTGAACGGTTTGCACAGGCAGGCAGGCCGCAGACGACGTGGGGTCGCCGTCGTCTATGTGGCCTGCCTGCTTTGCCTGGTGGCGGCGAGTGGCATTGCGTGGCGAGCGTGGCGACGGGCCCATCGTGGCGTGGAAGCGGTCCGCCGAGACGCGACGGAAGTGCAGCTCGGGGTCAATGTCGATCTGGGGCAGGTTGACGCCGAGGAACTGGATCGTGCCCTGAGGGACGTCGCTGCCCTGGGATTTCGCTGGGTGCGGCAGAGGTTCCCGTGGTCGGCCATCGAACCACAGCCCGGTGTGTACCGCTGGGAGCGGTGGGACGCGCTGGTGGAAGGTGTTGAGCGCCATGGCCTGGGCATGATCGCTGTCCTCGACGGCCCGCCAGAGTGGTCCGTGCGAGGCGACCCGGTTCCGCTGCCCTGCGTCCCACCGTGGCGGGAAGATGCCTATGCGCGCTTTGTCTCTGCCTTTGCCCGGCGGTACGGAGAGGTCATCGATCACTACCAGGTGTGGGATGAGCCGAACCTGAGCCGTTCGTGGGGCGGCGGGCACGCTGCACCGTGCGCGTACAGCGTGCTGCTCCAGGCCGCCTACCCGGCGATTCACGCCGCCGATCCGACGGCGTGGGTGCTGGGCGGGGGGCTGGCGCCTACGCAGGCACCGGGTCCGGACAACCTGAACGATCTGACCTACCTGCGCCAGCTCTACGCGTCGGGCGGCGGACCCTACTTTGACATCCTGGCTATCAAGTCATACGGCTTTTGGTCCGGGCCGGATGACCGGCGGGTCGAGCCCGACGTGCTCAACTACTCGCGAGCGGTCGCCACGCGCGAGTTGATGCGCGCCCGCGGCGACGCGACAAAGCCGGTCTGGGCTGTGGAGTGGGGGTGGAACGTGCTGCCCGCTGAATGGCCCGGTGAGCGACCTCCGTGGGGGCGTGACGTGCTCGCCGTGCAGCGGCCCCGGATCCTGGGCGCGGTCGCTCGCGCCCTCGCAGAGTGGCCCTGGTTGAAGGCCATGTGCTGGGCAGAGTACCAGCCGGATGTCCCAGCCAGTGACCCGCGCTGGGGATTTGCCCTGCGAGACATCGATGGTTCGCCCACGCCGCTGTACGAAGTCTTGCGCGCGACCCAAGACACCCAACGCGTCCTCTCGTACTGGCCTCGACCGGGGACGATGCGATGGGTAGGCGCATCCCTACTGTTGCTCGTTGCCGGCGTTGGCTGGGTCATCGGCTGGCGGCGCTGCGCGGAGACGTGCGGGGATGTCCTGCGCGGGCTGTGGGAGCAGTGGATCGCGCTTCCACCCTCCTATCCTCTGCTGGCTCTCCTCGGGACAGCCGTCCTCTATGCGCTGACGCCGTGGCCTGAGTGGGTGTTGATCGAGTTGGGGATCGCCGCCCTCTTGCTGTACCCTCACCCCCGCTGGGCACTGCTTGGGGCCGTGTTTGGCATTCCCTTCTTTTACGGGGCGAAACCGGTGGGCACCCTGCGACTCGTTCCAGCGGAGACGCTGCTGCTCCTGGCTCTTGTGGTCCACGGCGTTCGCTGGAGCCGGGAAAAGGGATGGCGGCTGGCGTTCAGCGGATGGTCCCCCCTGGATGGGGTGTGGGTGTTGTGGGTGGCCTGGGGAGCGCTCTCCCCTGCGAACGCGCCCGACCCGCCCCTTGCCTGGCGCGAGTGGCGGCTGTGCCTGTTGGGACCGGCGCTGCTCTACTTCCTGCTGCGAGCAGGGAGAGGACGTGCTCAGACGTCTCCCGACCAGGGGCAGTCATCGGTGTCCACGCCGATGAGCGAACCGTTGTTGGCCTGGATGTTGTCTGGCGTCGTGGTGGCGCTGGTCGGGATGGGGCAGTGGCTGGCTGGGGCCCTGCTCCCCTCTGGCGCAGGGCTTGTTCCAGCAGGCAGCGTGGGACGGGTCACGGGGGTGTACTATTCGCCAAACCACGTGGCACTGTATCTGGGACGGATCCTTCCCCTTGCCCTGACCCTGGCCCTATGGGGCGGGCTGGAGCGTCGCTGGCGCTCCTGGGTGTGGGGAGCGGCTGCGCTGCTCGGCGTCGTGCTCTATCTGACCTATTCGCGCGGCGCGTGGCTGCTGGCTGTCCCGGTCGCACTGGCGGTGATGGGGTGGTCGTATCGGCGTCGATTCCGCTGGTCGATGGCGGCGGGCGCCCTCCTTGCGCTGGCCTGCCTGATTGGGGGAGTCTTTTACGGGCGGGGTGAGGCCCTGTCCGATCTGCTCGATGAGGTGCGGCTGCCGGTATGGCAGAGTACGATCGAGATGATCGCCGATCATCCGTGGCGGGGCGTGGGTCTGGACGGGTTCCGGTTCGTGTATCCGCACTATATGCGAACCGAGGCGTGGGGCGAGCCGCTGCTGTATCACCCGCACAACCTGTGGTTGGATGCTGCGGTGCGTCTCGGTCTCCCTGGATTGGGGGCTTTTGTGGCCTTGGTCGTCTACAGCGTGCGTGAGATAGCCCGCAGCCGGGGGGTGCGGTCCCCGCTACAGAGAGCTGTGGCTGTTGGCCTCCTGGCTGGCTTTTTGGCCGCGCTGGCCCACGGCCTGGTGGACAGCGGCTACTTTTTGCCCGACCTGGCATGGAGCCTGGCCCTGGTGACGGGCGCAGGCCAAGCCTATGCGCATGTGTCCGGTGTCGGGGCATAGCTGATCGCTCCAAATCGCCATTGACCCACGGGGAAAAGCATGGTATAATAGGCTCAATCATCGCAATCGAGGGGTACTGTGATTCACCTGCATTCGCTCGCCAACGGCATGATGATGCGCAGCGCCATGGTCAACAGCCATGGCTATTCGCCGTTGGGGAGGACATAGTCCCTTACCTTACTCCAAGCTGTGCCGTTTCGGAGCCTCCCTGATGGGAGGCTCTTTTTTTTTGTGCCTATGGCAAGAGGAGGATGAAATGAGCGTGCCGTTTTACGTGACCACGCCGATCTTCTATGTCAACGATGAGCCGCATATCGGCCATGCCTACACCACCATTCTGGCCGATGTGCTGGCCCGCTATGCCCGCCTGCGCGGGATGGAGACGGTCTTTCTCACCGGCACCGATGAACACGGGCAAAAGGTGCAGGAAGCCGCGCAGCGAAGGGGCGTGGACCCGCAGACCCAGGCCGACGAGATGGTCGTCCGCTTCCAGCGAACGTGGGAACGACTGCACGTGTCTCACGATGACTTTATCCGCACCACAGAGCCGCGCCATATCCGGGTCGTGGAGGCGGTGCTGCAAGACCTGTGGGACAGGGGCGAGATCTACCTGGGCGAGTACGAGGGGTGGTACTGCGTGCCCGAGGAGCGCTTCTGGACGGAGAAGGACCTCGTCGACGGCAACTGCCCAGACTGCGGCAGGCCCGTGGAACGCCTCGTGGAATCCAACTACTTTTTCCGGATGAGCGCCTACCAGGACTGGCTGATCGAGTACATCGCCGACCATCCCTCTTTCATTCGGCCTGAGACCCGGCGCAACGAGGTGCTGGGCTATCTGCGCAAGCCCCTGCACGACCTGTGCATCACTCGGCCTGTCAGCAGGCTCGGTTGGGGCATCCCACTGCCCTTTGACCCGGACTATGTGACCTACGTCTGGTTCGATGCCCTGATCAACTATGTCACCGCTGCCGGCTACCTGGTGGATGAGGAGCGGTTCTCCCGCCTGTGGCCTTCCGTGATGCACTTGATCGGCAAGGACATCCTGACTACGCACAGCGTCTACTGGACGACGATGCTGCGGGCGATCGGCCTCCCTCAGCCACGGACGATCCTGGCTCACGGATGGTGGACAAGCAGTGGGGACAAGATCTCCAAGTCACTGGGAAACGCGGTCAGACCGCTCGATATGGCCGACATCTATGGCGTCGACGCCCTTCGCTACTTTCTAGTGCGGGAAGCGACCCTCGGACGAGACGCCGATTTCAGCCAGGAGCGGGTGGCGCATCGCTACCAGGGGGACCTGGCCAACGATCTGGGCAACCTGCTTCACCGCCTGGTGAACATGATCCAGCGGTACTGCGAGGGGCGCATTCCAGAGCCGGGAGAGCTGGCAGAGGTAGATACGACCCTTTGCGATCGCTGCCTGGCCCTGGTGGACCAGACCTTCCGCCAGGTCGATGCGCTGGCGCTCAACGAAGCGCTGGCCCAGGTGATGGGCACGGTCGGCGAGATCAACCGGTACCTGGAGCGGACCGCCCCCTGGAAGCAGGCTCGGGCCGGTCGGGGGGAGCGCGTGGCGACGATCCTCTACTGCGCGGCAGAGGCCCTCCGCCTGACTGCCATCTTGTTACAGCCTGTCATGCCTGAGCGCGTGGGCGAGCTGTGGCACCGTCTTGGCTGGCAGGCACCCTCCTCGCTGCAAGACGGGCTCGCGTGGGGGTCGCTGCAGCCAGGCGCGCCGGTCATCGGAGGGCCGCCGCTGTTTCCCAGGGAGGTCGGACCGGCAGATTGACTGGACAACGGGGCTGGTTGTGGTATACTTATATCGTCAATCTGGAATCGATGCACGAGGATACTGGGGGGCCATGGCTGAACACAAGATGTCACACACTCGTTGGACAGATGCTCTCACCGCCTTTTTCGTGATGATGACGGTCCTGGTCGGTGGGTGGTACCTCTTGGTCTGGTTCGATCCCGATCTGCCCTTGAACCCTTTTCCGCCGCCAAGAGCGGAGATGGTGCAGCCAGCCCTCACGCCTTCGGTCCTGGAGGCGGTCTATGATCCCTCCGGGCCAACGCCGACCTTTCCGCCAACCTGGACTCCCACAGTCGTCAGCGTGGCCACCCCAACACGCTGGCTGACGTCCATACCACGCCCTACGAGAAGGCCTACGGAGACGCCCAGGCCCGACCCCCTGCTAAAGTACTACATCCCGGGCATGATCCGGCGCAGCTATCAGGGGGGGCAGGTCAGCATTCATGGGACGTTTGGGGGGACTGCCGAATACACGGCATATCTCATATTCTACGAAAGCGAAGGCTTGCGCATCAGTGGGATGATGAATGTCCCGACGGGCCAGGGACACTTCCCTGTCGTGATCCTGTGCCACGGCTACATCCACCCCGACAAGTACGCGACGGGAAACGATACCTGGCGCGAGGCCGAGTACTTGGCCAAGAACGGCTATCTGACCATTGCCCCTGATTACCGGAGCCACGCAGCGTCTGACAATGGGGCCAGTTTCTACCACATCGGTTACGCGCAAGATATTCTGAACCTGATCGCTTCGCTGGATACGGTTGAGAAGGCCGACACGCGCCGTGTAGGGCTGTGGGGACACAGTATGGGGGGCGCGGTCGCACTCAAGACGGCCGTCGTCAGCAGGGATGTGGACGCAGTCGCCGTCTTTGGGTCGGTGAGTGCCGATGAGCGGATCAACTACATATACGGCATGGGAAACGGTTCCGTGGGCTGGTTCGGCTCGCCCGACACAAACGGCACGGGGTACAAGCTCATCTCCCCCATCTACTACCTGGAGCGCAGCCCGCCTCTGAGCATTCACCACGGGACTGGCGACAGCATGGTGCCCTATACGTGGTCTGAGGACCTGTACAAAGCCGCCCAGAGGCAGGGCGCGACTGCCGAGCTGCACCTCTACCCAGATGCCGAGCACACGTTTGTCGGCGCGGATTGGGATCTGGCGATGGAGCGTACGCTGGCCTTCTACGACGAGCACGTCAGAGGTGAGCGCCAGTAGGAGTGGGATATGCCCATACTGGACGCCGCGCGGAGATTCGTCTGCGGTCTGTGGGCTTACCTCGAGCGCCAGAGGGGGGTCCCAGCATCCGATTCCACCGACTTTGTGGCCGATCTGTTCGAGCGCTTCCCGTTTACCGCCGGGGCCCGTACCTGGCTGCGCCAGAACGTCCACGTGGAGGTGGTGGACCTGTCCAGCACTGGCGGCGGAGGGGGCTACCACGTGGGTCGGCGCACGGTGCGCCTGAACTCGGCTCAGTACGAGGCCGCCATCCACGAGCTGGCACACGCACTGTGGGAGGACCAGCGGCTGGACCGTCCCGTGCGCGATGGGTTGGTTACAGCGGTGCGACGGCTCGCAGAGGACCCCGATCCTCGCTGGACCAGGGTGCGCGAGTTGGCGCAGCACTATGTGTTTGGCATTCCCACCCAACCGGGTTTCGAACGCGGTATGCTGCTGCCGCGCCACGAACGAGGTACGGGAGGCGGCCCGGAGGGAGAATGGAACGACTGGGAGATGTTCGCCGGACTGGCCTCGGGCTGCATGGCCGACGTTCGTCTCCTGCCGCCCTACGTGCGGCGGTACTACCTGCGGCTCTTTGAAGAACTGCCTCCCGGCGCGCCGCGACCCGAGTCGCGCGCGCCTCACCGCTGAGGAGAGGAGAAAACGATGGTCACCGAACCCACTCGCACTCTACGCGTCGATCAGGTGCCGATCATGATTTTCGAGTCCAACGGGGCGCTTGGTGCCCGTGCTGCGCAGGACTTGACCCGCATCATCGCCCAGGCCATCGCCGACCACGGTCAAGCCTCACTGGTCCTCGCTACGGGCAACTCACAACTGTCCTTTATGGAGGCGCTGCGTGCACAGAAGGGCATCGAATGGACCAAGGTCGTCGTTTTCCACATGGACGAGTACCTGGGTATGTCAGATCAACACCCGGCCAGTTTTCCCCGGTATATCCAGGAAAAGCTAACGGACATCGTTCGCCCTCGCGCCTTCTTCCCGATGCGCGGCGAGGCCCCAGACGTGGAAGCCGAATTGG
Source organism: Anaerolineae bacterium (assembly GCA_016783145.1). Taxonomy (GTDB): domain Bacteria; phylum Chloroflexota; class Anaerolineae; order JAFGEY01; family JAFGEY01; genus BS750m-G44. The sequence continues at coordinate 8,199 of JADHXD010000112.1, read as the reverse complement.
CGCGCTATACCGCTCTCCTCAAGCAGTACCCGCCCGACGCCTGTGTGCTGGGCATTGGCGAGAACGGGCACCTGGCGTTCAACGATCCCCCGGCTGACTTTTACACCCACGCAGTGATCCACGTCGTTACCCTGGATGAAAAGTGCCGCCTACAGCAGGTTGGCGAGGGACACTTTGCCGGGCTGGACGATGTGCCCAGGCAAGCGCTCTCTCTGACCGTGCCCGCGCTGTTGGCAGCGAAACGCGTGTTGGCCGTTGTGCCTGAGGCGCGCAAAGCAGAGGCGGTAAAAGCCGCGTTTGAGGGTCCGGTCACGCCTCAATGCCCGGCGTCGATCCTGCGCACCCAACCGCACGTCACAGTCTACCTGGATAATGAGTCGGCGGCGCTGCTGAGCTAGCGAGCAGCCTGCACGATCAGCACGGGCTCCTTGGCGGCCTGGGTGAGGACCTGCACGCCGTCGTCGCGTACGACGACAACATCCTCGATCCGCACTCCTCCCCACCCGGGGTAGTAGAGCCCTGGCTCGACGGTCAACACCATGCCGGGCTCCAAGATCGCATCCTCGGCCAACCTGCCCATGCGGGGGTTCTCGTGAATGGCCAGCCCGACGCCGTGCCCCAGGCCGTGCCCAAACCGGTCCGCGTGACCGGCGCGGGCAAAGGTGTCCCGGGCGATGGCATCGGCCTCCTTGCCATTCATTCCCGGACGCAGTTGCTCCTCCACCGCGCGCTGCGCCTCCAGCACCAAGCGCCAAGTCCGCTCGTAGCGGTCATCGCCATGCCCCAGGGAGATGGTGCGCGTGATGTCGGAGCAGTACCCATTCACCAGCGCGCCAAAGTCCAGCACGATCGGTTCCCCCTCGCGGATCACGCGATCGCCAGCCGTGGCGTGGGGCATCGCACCGTTGGGCCCCGAGCCAACGATGCTCTCAAAACTGGTCGCCGACGCCCCGTGCAGGCGCATGTGGCTCTCGAGTTCCCACGCTACCTCGACTTCGGTCATGCCGGGCCGGATCACCTGGCAGAGATGAGCGAACGCGTCATCAGAGCAGGCCACTGCGCGAGCGATCGCGTCGATCTCGTGCTCGTCCTTGACCGCTCGCATCTGCAGGACCACGTTCTCGAGCGGCATGAACGTCACCTCAGGCACTTTTCTTGCCATCTCGTCCAACTGGGCCAGGGTCACGTGATCGCTCTCGATGCCCAGTACCTTGATGTCCGCTCTTGCCACCATCTCTACCAGGATGTCTGGATAGGTCCTGGTGACGTGCATCTGCTCCCAGCCAGGCGATTCGCGCTCGGCTCGCTCATAGTACCGAAAGTCGACGGCCAGCATCGCGCGATCCGCGCTGACGAGCAGCCATCCCGCCGTTCCGCTGAACCCGCTCAGGTAGCGGCGGCTGAGCGGATTGCTAATCAGCATACCGTCCAGTTCGTTACCCAGGATAACCTGGCGAAGCTTGTCCACTCTCACTGTACTCTCCTCGGTCTTGACAACGCGACAAAACTGTGCTATCATTCTAATTAGTTGAATGTCTAATTAGATGAAACCTGGAGTGATAGAAATGCAAGAACAAGAACTGCAGCAACTGCTCGCTTTTTTCAAGGCGCTGGCCAACGAAAGCCGCCTGTGCATCGTCGGCATCCTGGCCAACCGCGAATGCAGTGTCAGTGATCTGGCCGATCTTCTCGACCTGCGCGAGCCCACGGTGTCCCATCACCTGAGCAAGCTGAAAGAGCTGGATCTGGTCCGTATGCGCACAGAGGGCAATTCGCACATCTACTCGCTCAACCAAGACGCGCTGATCAAAATGAACAAGGACCTCTTGAGCACGCAGAAAATCGCGTCGCTGGTCGGAGACGTGGGCGAGCGTAGCTGGGAGGCCAAGGTACTGTCCACCTTTGTCGTAGACGGCAGGCTCACCCAGATTCCCGCTCGCCTCAAGAAGCGGCTCGCCATCCTCCGATGGCTGGTGGAAAAGTTCGAGTTCGGCCGCCGCTACCCCGAGAAGGAACTGAACGCGATCATTCAACAGGTTCACCCTGACTATGCTTCGCTGCGCCGCTACATGATCGAGAACAAGCTGATGCAGCGGGAGGAAGGGGTCTACTGGCGGCTGCCGTTGGACGACTAGTTTGAGAACAGCGCGCTTGGTGCTATAATCCCGGTCACCAAACAGAAGGGGATCGGTAGGTCTATGAAAAGAGCGGTGGTCTTTGGCGCCGGAAACATCGGGCGCGGGTTCGTCGGCGAGCTGTTCAGCGAGTCGGGATACGATGTCACGTTTATCGACGTCGATCGGGCGCTGCTTGAGGCCTTGAACGCGCGCCGTGCGTACATCGTGCGCCTGGTAGACGGTGAGCAGGTGCACGACGTGCAAGTGGGGCCGGTCTGTGCCCTGCACGCCGACGATAGGGACGCGGTCGTGGATGCAGTGTCTCGCGCCGAGATCATGGCGACCGCGGTTGGCGCGCGTGCGCTGCCCACGATCGCGCCCAACATCGCGGCCGGCGTGCGCAAGCGGCAGCAGGCCGCGATGCAGACCCCCTTGAACTGCATCGTCTGTGAGAACCTCAAGGGCGCGGCTGGGTTCCTGCGCGGGATGGTGGCAAAGCATCTCTCCGCGGAGGAGCAGGGATACCTCGACGCGCACGTCGGGTTTGTGAATACGGTGATCGGGCGTATGGTGCCTCCGCTTACGCCGGCTCAGCGCGCTCAGGACCCGACTCTGATCCGCGTTGAGCCGTACAAAGAGCTTCCCGTGGATCGCGCCGGGTTTGTCGGACCGGCCCCCCAGATCGAGGCGATGGAAGTTTGCGACAACTTTGCCGTGTACACGGCTCGCAAGCTCTACATCCACAACTGCGGGCACGCGGTGCTGGCCTATCTCGGCTATCTCAAGGGCTACACCTACGGGTACGAGGCTCTCTCCGACGCCGAGATCGACGCCAGCCTGCAAGCGGCCTGGCGTGAGAGCATCGCCGGGCAGGTAGCGCGCTACGGTGTCGACGCCGCGTGGCTGCAAGCCCACGCCGACGATCTGCGGCGTCGCTTTGCCAATCGCGCGTTGGCGGATACCGTCTACCGGCTGGGGCGCGACCCGATCCGCAAGCTCGGCCCGGACGATCGATTGGTCGCCCCGGCGCGGCTGGCTGAAACGGCCGGCCTACAGCCTCGCGCGTTGGCCCGCGCGATCGCCGCGGCTCTGCACTTTGACCCACCGGGGGATGCCGTCTCAGCGACCCTGCAGCAACGCCTATCGGTGGAAGGGATCGACGCCGTGCTCGCTGACATCTGCCAGATCCATCCCGACGAACCGCTGGCTCGGTTGGTCCGGCAAAACGTCTGGGAGAGTGCTGGAAAACCTTGGTCTGCCACAGAGTGCACAGGGCACACAGAGGCATAAGTCGTATCTCACCGGCTGGGATGCCTGGCCATTTTACACTGGTTTCCCGATTTTGGAAACTCGATCCCTTGGAGGTCTCGTGGCCTTTTTCACCAAGCTCTTCCATAAGACATCCCCTCGCCTGGTCGTCATCGGGCTGGACGGGACTCCCCATTCCTTCCTGGAGCGCATCGTGCGCGAGGGGCACATGCCCAACCTGGCTCGGATCACAGAACGAGCCGGGTTTGCGCGCATGAACTCGGTCTACCCAACCGTTTCTTCGGTGGCCTGGACCTGCTACATGACGGGCGTCAACCCGGCGCGGCACGGCATTTACGGCTTTGTGGATCGCAAGCCGGATACCTACGATACGACCATTCCTACCGCAGGGCGGGTGATGGCCAGGACGCTGTGGGAGGTGCTGGGCGATGCCGGCAAGCGGGTGATCGTCATGAATGTCCCGGTAACGTATCCCCCGCGCCCTGTCAACGGCATCTTGATCGGTGGATTCCTCAGCCCCAGGCTGGAGCGTGCCGTCTATCCCGAGACCCTGGTCCCGCTGCTTCGCTCGCTGGGCTACCGGATCGATACCGATCCCTGGCTGGCGCGAGAGAGCAAGGACAAGCTCTTTGATGACGTGGAGGACTGCCTGGCACGCCGCCGCGATACGATGCTGCACCTGATGGACAACGAACCGTGGGACTTTTTTCATTGCCACATCATGGAGACGGACCGCCTGTACCACTTTAGCTGGGAACAGTACGAAACAAATGATCCTGTCTACGCCCCCCGCTTCTACGAGGCGATCCATCGGATTGACGATGTGCTGGGGGATGTGCTTGAACGCGTGCAGCGGACCGGTGCCGAGATGATGGTCCTATCGGATCACGGTTTCTGCACGCTCAGGTACGAGGTCTATGTGAATACCTGGCTGGCGGACAAGGGCTGGTTGACCCTGCCTGATCCAAGGCCGGAGCGCGTTCAGCTCAAAGACGTAGGACCTGGCTGTACCGTCTACTCGCTGGACCCGGGGCGTGTGTTCATCAACCTGCAAGGCCGCGAACCAGGGGGTATCGTGCCTCCGGCAGAGTATGAAGGCTGGAGGGAGCGGGTGGCTGAGGCGGCGATGGCGGAACTGCGCGACCCGCAGACGGAAGAACCGATGCTGGAAAAGGTGGTCCGGCGAGAAGAGATCTATCACGGGCCTGCTCTGGATCGGGCGGCGGATCTGATCCTTGTCCCCCGCCGGGGGTATGACCTCAAGGGCGCGTTTGGCAGGGAGAGCCTGACGTTCAAGGGCGACGCGCTTGTGGGGATGCACACCTACGACGACGCAATGATCGCGGTGCGCAATCGGCCCATCGACGCGGCGGGATCCAGCATTGTGGATGCCACAGCGACGGTGTTCGAGCTGATGCAGGTCGAGATGCCCCCCGGCCTGGACAGCCGGTCGCTGCTCTAGAGTGCCCCTACGGCTGTTGCATTGTCGCTTGACTTGACTGAGGAGTGCCGCATCCCCCGATGCGGGACGGTGCGCCAGTAAGCCGGGCGCATCGGGGGATGCGCCCTCCTCGGACTATGCAGCAGCCCCAAGAGTGCCCCTGAGCCTTTACGACGGAGGGAAGCCATGACATCGGGTCTTCTGAGCACAGACAAGATCAAGGTCGCTGTGATCACCGGGCACCACTCATTCGACGTGCCGGGCTTCTACGGCCTGTTCCGCAGCATTGCGGACGTCGATAATCGCACCTATCTCCATCCGAGTTTCCGCGCGGTCGCTGCGCGTGGGATCAGATGGCTCGCCGGGCGGATCTGAGGGGGTACCGGCCGGGGAGCGCAGAACGTTGCGCCAAGTCTGTGGCCTATGGTATAATGAATGCACGGTAAGGGCCAGATTCGACACAGACAAGCGAGGGAGACGTATGACCGATTTTCCTTCCTGGACCTGGGGGGCTGTCCTTGCCCTGGCGGTCGTGGCCATCGGAACCTTTGTCGCGATGCTCTTTCTCCTGCAGCGTTCCAGTCCGCAGGGGCCGGGGACATCCGAACCGCGGGTGCGCCCATCCCCGCCACCCATTTCCGCGGACGCGCCTCCAGCGGACGTGCCTCCAGCGAGCGAGCCACCAGAGCCGGCTGTTGGTCCGCCTGTCCCCACAGACGAGGTGATGCGCGTGATCCGGGACCGTGAGACGGGACAACTGCGCGTCGAGGTAGAGGGGCGGGGCTATTCGCACATCCGAGAGATCGCGGACGCTCAGGTGGGGCACCGCGTGCTGTTGGCCGCCGCGGACCTCATCCGCTTCACGGGTGGGATGGCTACCAATCCGCGTGCGGTCCAGAATGCGATGTCTCAGGTCGCGGGGATGCCCGCACCACCGCCGCCCCCGGCCCGCCCTGTCCGTCAAGAGACCGGGGAGCCCCTCGCCCCTCGCGCTGAAGGGCTTGGCATAGAGGGCACGCTGGCTTCCGGCACGCTTCCGCTGGCAAGTGCGCCGGCCCGCGAGCGATACAGCCTGGCGGGGTTCTTTCTGAGGGGATTCCAGCCTCAAGCGGAGACCGGGCCTGAACCTGCCCCACTGACCTTTATTGACGAGATCGAAGAGATCTTGCAGAAAAAGATCCAGGATCTCTCCACGCCTCTGCCCTACGCCGTGCACGTTACCACGCGAGAGGATGGTATGCTGCAGATCGAGGTGGGCCTCAAAAAGTATGGCAGCCCCGACGACGTGCCGGACTCTGGGGTCCGGGAGCTGATCAGGGCGGCAGTCAGGGAGTGGGAGAGACGGTAAACCGCCGCCAGCGAACCTTGGCGGCGGTTTACCTTGCATCGATCCGGGGCTGGAACCGGCGTCTCTGTGCTCTGTTCAGAAGGGAATCTCGTCCTCTTCCACAAAACCGGGAGGTGGCTCTTCCAGGGCCTCAGGGCCGAGGCCCTCCGCGCGTTCCCCACGCCCGCCGATGAACTTCACGACCCGTGCTGTCATCTCGTAGCTGGCTTTGGATACCCCGGCCTTGTCCTGCCAGACGCGGGGGTACTGCGTCCCGTTCGTGGCCTGTCCACTGACCTCACCTTCCACGTAGACCTGGCTTCCCTTGGTCAGGTACTGGTTGCAGGTCTCGGCAAGCTGACGCCAGGCGGTCACACGCCACCAGGTTGTCAGTTCCCAGTTCCTTCCGTTATAAGACTCTTTCCACCCATCGGGGCACTCGGGTGTTCTTTCTTTGCTGACCGAGGTTCTTGTGGCAACGTTGAGATTGGTGACAGCCGTCCCGGATGGGGTATATCGCATCTCCGGATCGCCGCCAAGGTTCCCAATAACCACGACTTTGTGAAACATTGATCCTCCCTTCCCTTGTCGGGCACGCTGTGAGCGCTTCTCGTGTATCGCTTGCTATACACATCTTACTCTAGAATGGGTCGGTTGTCAACCATTTGCTGGCATCAAGTACGGCTGTTGCAAAGTCCGAGGAGTGAGCATCCCCAGATGCGAACGGCATCGACGAAGACCGCTCCGCATCAGGGGATGCTCCGCTCCTCAGTCAAGTCAAGCGACAATGCAACAGCCGTGGGCATCAAGAACCAGGGGGTGCCGACGGCCGGGCGCGCAGTGCCCCGTCAGCACAGTTCATCGACGCGCGCGTGCACGACAAGGCGCTCGACGTCGGCCCGGCGGCAGCGGCCCGCCCCGGCGACCAGGGTGTTCGCTGCCCCGCAGGCCGCACCCAGCCGCAGCACCTCGGGAAACGCGTCTCCGCGCGCCAGAGCGACGACCAGCCCCCCCGCCAATGCGTCGCCGCACCCCACGGCGTCGACCACGGGGGCATTGAGGGGTACCTGCGCTTTCCACGCCCGCCCGTCCCGATCTACGCCCAAGACCCCCCTCTCTCCACGGGAGACGACGACCATCGATACTCCCCGCCCCTGTATCCGCCGGGAGGCGTGGAGCACCTCTGCCACCGGCCATTCTCCCAGATCCTGCTCGGCTGTGGCCTCGGCCTGCTGCTGATCTACCTGCCACAGCTCAAAGAGGTTGGGTTTGAGCACGGTCGGAGGGGCACCGGCGCCGGACAGCAGCGCGGGCCCGTTGGCATCGAGGATTGTACGAGCGCCACGCCTGGCGCAGACCCCGATCAGGTGGCGATAGGTTTCTGCGGACAACCCTGGAGGCAGGCTGCCCGCGAACACGACCCAGTCTTCGGGCGCTGTGCGTGAAAGCTCCTCCTCGATCTCGGAGAGTGCTCCTGCCGGGGGCGTCTGGCCCTGCTCGCGGAGGTGCGTCTCCGTATGGTTCGTCGGGTCGAGGATCGTGACGCTCGATCGTGTCGAGCCGGGAACAGGGATCAGCCGGTTGTCGATGCCCGCCTCGGCCAGCTCTGTGCGGAACATTGTCACATCCCGCTCGCCGACGAACCCCAGGGCGGCGACCGGGTATCCCAGTGTGGCGACCACACGGGCGACGTTGATCCCCTTGCCCGCGGGCAGGAGGTCGCTGTGCGATGCCTTGAACGTCCCGCCGACCCGAAAGCGCTCGACGGTCAGCGTCCGATCGACAGTGGGATTGAGTGTGACGGTGTAGATCATGGAACCTCGTCCGGCCAGTGTGCGCTCCCGCTCTGGGTCTGCCCCCTCCTCCGGAAGGCAGCGGCGCGAGTACTATAGTCCTCTGCGAGCGAAAAGTCAAGGTCAGGTCCGCGTTTGGATCGAACCGCGTACAGGGCAGGCCAGGCATCCGGACACTCGGCCGGTGACAGACAGGCGCACGCCGCCGGTGTACAGAGCCGGTGTCCGCCGAGGCCCCAACGAAGGCCAGGG
>JADHXD010000111.1 GCA_016783145.1 Anaerolineae bacterium | reverse complement strand
GAGGCCACGATCGGGGACGTGAGCGATGAGACGCGGTGAGGCCAGGTAGGCCCCTCCTCAGCTAGGGCTGCTCTGGCTCGATGGCGGATCGGCCGAGATTGACAGAAACCGGGGATTTTCCGAAATCCCCGGTTTCTTGGTTCCGCTGGCTCTTGTATGCCTAGAAGCGGTTGATGTTATAGAACGCGCTCTGCCCCGCGTACACGGCGCTGTCGCCCAGGTCCTCCTCGATGCGTAGGAGCTGGTTGTACTTGGACACGCGGTCGCTTCGGCAGGGGGCGCCGGTCTTGATCTGGCCTGCGTTCAGAGCCACCACCAGGTCGGCGATGGTGGCATCCTCGGTCTCTCCGGAGCGGTGGGAGACGATGGCCGTCCATCCCGCGCGCTTGGACATCTCGACGGCGGCGATCGCCTCGGTCAGCGAGCCGATCTGGTTGACCTTGCACAGCAGAGAGTTGCACGCTTTCTCGTCGATCGCCTTTTCGATGCGCGTGACGTTGGTGACCAGCAGGTCATCGCCGACGATCTGCACCTTGTCGCCTACCCGGGCTGTGAACTGGGTCCAGCTCTTCCAGTCATCTTCCGCCAGGCCGTCCTCGATGGAGATGATCGGGTACTTGTTCACCCAATCAACCAGGAAATCGACCATCTGCGCACCGCTGAGCCGCTTGCCCTCCTTCTGGAGGTTGTAGGTCATGCCATCCTCAAAGATCTCGGTCGAGGCGGGGTCGAGGGCGATGAACACGTCCTCGCCGGGCACATAGCCGGCCTTCTCGATGGCCTGCAGGATGACCTCGATCGCCTCGGCGTTGTAGCCCAGGCTGGGCGCAAAGCCGCCCTCATCGCCGACGTTGGTGCCGTATCCCTTGCCCTTGAGCACCGCCTTGAGCGCCTGGTAGATCTCGGCTCCCCAGCGCAGCGCCTCGCGAAAGGTGGGCGCACCGACGGGCATGACCATGAATTCCTGCAGGTCGGTGCTGTTCAACGCATGCTTGCCGCCGTTGAGGATGTTCATCATGGGCACGGGCAGTACGTGCGCCGACGCGCCGCCTAGATAGCGATAGAGGGGCAGTCCGGCGGACGCCGCAGCCGCCTTGGCTACGGCCAGGCTTACGCCGAGGATGGCGTTGGCACCGAGGGCACCCTTGTTGGGCGTGCCATCCAGGGCGATCATCACCCTGTCGATGCCCACCTGGTCGGTCGCGTCCCAGCCGGTCAGTTCGCCGGCGATGACGGTGTTGACGGTCTCCACCGCCTTGACGACGCCCTTGCCGCCATAGCGTGCTGAGTCGCCGTCACGCAGCTCGACCGCCTCGTGGAATCCGGTCGAAGCGCCGGAAGGCACGGCCGCGCGTCCCATCGCGCAGTTGTCCAGCACTACGTCTACCTCAACTGTTGGGTTGCCGCGCGAATCCAGGATCTCGCGGGCCCAGATCTTGACGATCTTGCTCATGTGACAACTCCTTTGCCCATTGGATGGTTTACACTTGTCTCGGACAAGATGAACAGGATGTCCGGGATCGTTGTGCGATCTGATCCTGTCAATCCTGTTAACTTTGTCCAGTGATATGGGGTTGGCCGGATGCTAGGCCTCCAGACCTAGCGCATCGTAAAAACGAGCAAACTCGAACCGTTCTTCGAGGATGTTGGCAAAGTGCGCGCTCTTTTTGGTCTGGTGGAGGGACGTCTTGCCAAAGAACTGCTGGATCGTCTGCACCGTGGTCATCGTGTCCCCCTCGGCGACGATGATCGGCACGCCGACCTCTTTGGCGCGATTCATGACCACCGTGCCCGGCTGTTGACCGCCGGTTAGGATCAGACAGCGAGTCGAGGTCTCCAGGGCGGCGAGCTGTACGTCCGCTCGATCTCCTCCGGTGATGACCGCCTTGTTGGGCCGGCGCCGAAAGTAGGTGATGGCGCTGCCAGCGGTCATGGCGCCGACCATCAGGTACTCGACCAGGGCCTCTGTCTGTTCCTCACAGCACACGATCTGACCACCCAGCCGATCGGCCAGCTCTTGCACGCTGATCGAGGAGAGCAGGCGTTCTTCGGGCAGCACGGCAAAGACGGGGATATCCCTCGCCTCCAGTGCTGGCTTGGCGATCTGCTGCACAAAGCGCATGTGTGATCGGGGCACCGAGTTGATCACCGCGCCGATGAGCCTATCCCCATAGATCATACGCAGCCCCGCAGCCGCGTCGATGGAGAGATTGTCCACGTACTTTACCACGGCGAGCACCTGTGCGTCGAGCTGCTCGGCCACCTGGGGCGAAGAGAGGTCGAACAGTGCTCCTTGCAGCGGATATCCTTCTCCCTCCAAGATCACGATGTCCTTGCCCGTGGAGACGCGTTTGTATGCAGCCTGTAGCTGGCGGACGAAAGCGTCGGCTTGCGGCGACTGGATCGCCTCTTCGATCCGCTGCGGGGTCAGGACGAGGGGCATGATGTCTTCCCGCGGGTCAGCGAGCGAGAGCTCCTCATACACGAACTCTGTGTCCTGAACCATGGCCTGGTCGCCAGCCTGCCCAACGCGGGCAGTAAAGGGCTTCATGTAGCCGACGACATATCCATCTCGCTGCAGGTGTTTGCCCAATCCGATCGCCAGCGCGGTCTTTCCGGCATAGTCGTCGATAGAGGTAATGTACAGCGTGATCATTGGCATCTCTCCTTGCCCTGAGCAACCATTCTCGTTCCCTATCATACATCAAAACAGGGAAAACGCAAGTTCAGCGGCCGAGAGAGAGGGGACCCTGTCAGGGAGCGCGAGAACCGCGGCTGAAACCGCAACTATGGGTCCGAAATCGGCGCTGCTGGCCCAGCGAGGGCATCGCCAGCGATAGCCAGAACGAGTTGACAGATGGCAGGAGCAAGTGTATGATATTCTCTGGCGACGATGGTGTGACGACGACAGATTGAGGATGGGGCAGATGTCCAGCTCTGAGGCACAGAGGGCGATCTTTGGCGGGCTGATCGCGAATGAAGGTGGAGAGCCCGTCGATGTCGCCTATCTGGGGAATGAAGCCTTCTATGTGATCCCGGATGGGGATTTCAAGCGCTACGTCGAAGCGGTGACCGTGGACGAGCAAGTGCTTGCCCTGCTCAAGGAACAGCTTGCGGGCATGCACGACGTGGCTGTGGAGAGTGTGCTCAAACTCTTGGGCAAGGAAGACCTGTTCACCAAGGCATCCGTCGACATGGCGATCAAGAACTTTGACCAGGCCTTTCGACTGGCGGATCCGGAGCAGTGGAAGCCGTGGCTGGGGATGATGGGCTTCCGCGTGATCGTCAACGTCCACGGCGAGGTCACCCGGATCGAGTCCCCCGAGCAAGAGATAGACGATCTGTAGCCGGGGCAGGCGCGCCGCCCGTTCAACCCGCGATGCGGCGCACCTCCAACACGTTGGGCAGCAGCTCGAACTGAGACAGCACCCTCCGCAGTTGCTGCATATCCGTTACTTCCAGGACCACCGTGAACGTCGCCAGGTTCTCTTCTTTGGCCTTGGTGACGTTGGCGTGGCTCATCCCAACGTCCTCGTTCCCGATCACCTCACCGATGTCTCTGAGCAGTCGCGTGCGATCGTAGGCCAGGATGCGCACTCGGACCGGATACGTCTTTTTGTCTTCCCCCCAACTGACCTCGATCAGCCGGTCGTGTTCGTCCGTGCGCAGGATGTTTGGGCAGTCCTTGCGATGGACCGTGATCCCCCTGCCGCGCGTGATGTACCCGACGATGGCGTCGCCAGGCACCGGGTTGCAGCACCGGGCCAGGTTCGTGAGCAGATTGCCTACGCTCTTGACCTTGATACTGGTGTCCAACGTGGCGAGCTGTGCGGCTTCCGGAGGGGGCAGGCCCAGCTCTGCTTCTTCTTCAGTGCCGGTTTCAGCCAGTTTGGTCGAGATCGTGGAAGGCTGGATATCTCCCGTGCCCACCTTGGCAAAGAAGTCGTCCAGGCTGTCCTGGCGGAACAGCTTGGCGACATCCTCAAGCTTGAGTTTCTCCAGGCTGAGCCGGCGCAGCTCCTTCTCAACCAGATCCCGTCCTCGATCGATGTTCTGCTCTCTGGCCTGTCGCCGGAACCACTGCCTGACCTTTTGCCGAGCGCGGGCGGTGCGGAGGTAGCCGAGGTCCGGGTTCAGCCAGTCCCGGCTGGGTCCTCCTCGTTTCGTCGTCAGGATCTCGATGCGCTCTCCGCTGTTCAGTTGGTAGTTGAGGCTCACGAGCCGCCCATTCACCTTGGCCCCCCGGCACCGGTGCCCGATCTCGGTGTGGACGTGGTATGCAAAGTCAATCGGCGTCGATCCGACCGGCAGCTCGATCGCCTGCCCGGCCGGGGTAAAGACGTAGACCTGGTCTCGAAAGACATCGCTCTTCATCAGATCGACGAACGCCTGAGCATCCTCGTCGCGTGGGGTGGCCAGCACGGATTGGAACCACTGGATCCTGTTCTCGAACGCCTGGTCGGCCTGCCGCCGGCGCTCCTTGTACTTCCAGTGAGCGGCGATGCCAAACTCGGCCAGCTCGTGCATCTCCTGTGTGCGGATCTGGATCTCTAAGGTCTTGCCGTCCTCGGCGACTACGTCGGTATGCAAGGACTGATAAGAGTTGTCCTTGGGCGAGGCAATATAGTCGTCGAATCCGCCCGAGACTGGCCTCCACAGATTGTGGACGACACCCAGGACGTGGTAACACTCGGGGATGGCTCCGACGATGATCCGCACCGCTCTCACATCATAGATCTGTTCAAAGGATACCCCTTTGCGCTGCATCTTTTTATAGATCGAGTGGATGTGCTTGGGCCGCCCCACGACCTTGGCGCCGGCAATCCCTTCTTCGGCCAGCGCTCGCTCGATACGCTCGATGAACGCCTTGACCTGGCGCTCGCGCTCCTGGCGGCGTTCGTTCAGGCTCGCCGCGATATCGTTGTAGGCCGGCGGGTTGACATACCGGAATCCCAGGTCCTCCAACTCCCATTTGAGCTGGTACATGCCCAGCCGGCCAGCGAGCGGTGCAAAGATGTCGAGCGTCTCGCCCGCGATCCGCCGCCGGCGCGCATTGTCCTGGACGGCCTTTAGTGTGCGCATATTGTGCAGCCGGTCCGCCAGCTTGACCAGGATGATCCGCGGGTCATCTACCATAACCAGGAACATCTTGCGCAAGTTCTCGGCCTCGTGGGTCGTCCGCGGTGCACTGCTCTCGCCAATGCTCTCATCCAGCCCGGAGAGCTTGGTCATCCCATCTACCAGCCGGGCGATCTCGTCGCCGAATTCCCTCCGCAGGGCCTCGGTTGTGATGTCCGAGTCCTCAACCACGTCGTGCAGGAGTCCGGCGGCGATCGTAGACGCGTCGAGGCCGAGCTGGACCAGGCTATGTCCTACGCTCAGGCAGTGATGGATGTAGTCCTCCCCGGACTCTCGAACTTGACCGCCGTGGGCCTGGTTCGCCCGCTCATACGCGCGCTGGATGATCTCCAGGTCGACTTGGGGCAGGTATTCGCTTGCTTCGAGGAGGATCGTCTCTATGTCCATCGCACCGCTCGTCGTCTTTTCTTTCTGCCGGGCCTGCGGCTCGCTCTGAATCCCTCAGCGGCTCAAGGCCGCATAAGCCTTGACCGCATCGTACACTGGAAGCGGGGTAAAGTCCGGCTCTACCATACGAAAGTAGTACCAGGCCTGGTCGCGCTCGCTTTCATCCGCACGCTTGAAAAACCAGAAACAGGCCACGCCCATCCACGGCCATTCCTCCTGCATCCGCTCGTACGCCTCGACCACGTACCGGGCGCGTGTACCTTCGCTGTACCGCCCGTACACAGGCGGGATGTCGTCGGGGACGGGGCTCCAATCCAGCTCGCTGATCCAGATCGGCTTGTGCGCATCGCCGTTTGCGACCATGATCTCGCGGATGTAGAGAGGCCGTGAAAAGTTGAGCACGCGAGGACGCATGCGGCGATCGGTAGGCCCGGAATACAGTCCGTATCCCTGCATACTCAGGATGTCAAAATAGGGGCCCGCGCCCGCATCGTACATCTGCTGCAGGTAGATAAAGTCATTGATCCCCTTGCCCCACTCCCGGTCGTCCAGCTCAATGGTCGCAGAGAGCGCGCCAGCGAGGATCACAACCTCGGGATCGGCCTCCCTGGCGCGCGTGTAAGCGATCTGGAGGAGCCTCACATAGTCGCTTGCGCTGACGACGCCCCACTCACGGACCAGGTTCGGCTCGTTCCAGATCTGGTAGTAGCGGATGCGTCCCCTGTAGCGGCTGACCACGGCGTAGACAAAGTCCCCAAAGTCATCATAGTCGTCGGGTGGGATGTAGGTTCCGTGCGCGTCGCCGTCGGCGCGCGTCCACGAGGGCGGATTGCTGAGGCGGCAGATGATCTCGATGTCGTACTTGCGCGCGAGATCGACGATGTTGTCGTACTTGCCCCATGCCGAGCGATAGGGTTCGTGACGGCGATCCTCAAAGTCACCCTTGCCGTGGATCTCGATGTCCTCCCACACGAACTCCTGGCGGATCCAGCGAAACCCGGCGTCGCGGATCATCTGCAGGGAACGCTCTCTCTTTGTGGCCTCGACCTCCAACTGGAGGAAGGTGTTGATGCCCAAGGGGTTGACGTCCGCGTGCTGCACCTGCACCCCGTCTCTTAGCCGCGGCTGTGACCGGACCAGGTTGCTCGCAACCTGTGCCATCCCTTTGACCTGCGGCAGCAGGTCCTCTTCGCCCGTGTAAGCATAGGCCCAAGCGCGCAGTGGCTCGTGGAACGCCAGCACCGTGCCCGCGGCGATCACGGTGAGGATCACCAGAACGCCGATCAGCCGCATATGAAAGCGAAGCATCTCGTTTCGTACCATCGACGCAACCCCATCCCTCGGCTGCTGCCAGGGGAAAGCTCACGATCTGGCGGGTTCTCGCATCAAAGCGATCATCCGCACGACCCAGTATATCACGAAAGAAAGGGATTGTCATTTCCCTTGCGCATCTCGCCCACGTATGGCATAATAGAAAGACAACTGCGATGGCGTCCAGGTAAGATCGCCCACTCTGAACGCGTCTGCGGTAGATCACACGGGATTTGCTTGGGAGGATGATGTGAGAAGGTTCTTCTTTGCGACCGCCCTGGGTTTGCTCCTGATGGGATGCGTCCTGACCGTCCCTCGGCCTGCGGCGGTGCCGACACCAACGGTCAGTCCGCCTTTGACGCCGACGCCAGTCGATGCCCAGCCGACCGTGACCCCTCGCAGCGCTCCTGCAGCGCTGCGAGGGGTCACGGTCGATTGGGCAGACTTGAACCCCTACCGGCGAGCGATGCGCCCCGCCTTTGCCTCCGACGTAGACCTGTATGAGCAGGCCACGCGGTACGCGATCGATCTGACGGTGGACATCGAGGCGCTGACCCTTCGCGGCGTGCAGCGGGTGCGGGTTACCAGTGCCGAGGCAGAACCGCTGAGCGAGATCGTCTTTCGCCTGCTGCCCGACACACCCGGCTATGGCGGATCGATGGCCGTCGGATCCGTGACTGTGGAGGGCCTACGGGTGGAGCCCGATCTGCGATTGGATGGATCGGCGGTCTATGTGCCGCTGTCCACACCGCTGCGCCCCGGGGAGACGACCGAGCTCGTCCTCACCTTTGAGGGCACGATCCCCACGGATCCATCGGCGGGATACGCTCAGTACGGGTACATCGACGGCGTGCTGGCCCTGCCCAATGCCTATCCGATGATCCCTGTCTATGACGATGAGGGGTGGAATGTGGAGCTGGCTCCGACCTACGGGGACGCAGCCTTTACAGATACATCGCTCTACCTGGTGCGGGTCACGCTTCCGGCGCGCATGATCAGCGCGGCGTCTGGGGTCGAGGTGGATCGCCAGGACAACGGTGATGGTACGGCGACGGTGACCTATGCCAGCGGCCCGATGCGTGACTTTGCCCTGGTCGCCAGCGAGGAGTACCAGATGGCGACCGATTCGGTCGGAGAGGTCTTGGTCACGTCCTACTTTTTCTCCGGCGATGAAGAGGGGGGCGAGCTTGTGCTGGACTATGCCTCCCGCGCCCTAGAGGTGTACGAGGAGACCTTTGGCACCTATCCCTTTACTGAACTGGATGTGGTAGAGACGCCCACCTTGGCCGGAGGGATCGAGTACCCTGGCCTGATCGTGGTTGCTGCCTCCCTCTACGGCGAGAGGGGTGGGTTCTTTGAGCTGGCGACCGTGCACGAGGTGGCACACCAGTGGTGGTACAGCCTGGTGGGAAACGACCAACTGGACGAGCCCTGGCTCGACGAGTCGCTGACCCAGTACGCCAGCCTGTTCTACTTTGAGGATCGCTATGGCCCGCAGAGCGCGCAGAGAGTGCTGGAGAACACGTTCGAGGTGCCCTACCGGTATATCCAGGAAAGGGAGCAGGACATGGCGGTCGGGCTGCCGGTGGCGTCCTATACCGAGGATCTGTACGGAGCAGTGGTCTATGGCAAGGGACCGCTCTTTTTCCACGCGGTGCGTCAGCAGGTGGGCGATGAGGCCTTTTACGAGATCTTGCGCACCTACTATGACGAATACCGCTACGGCGTAGCCTATCCCGCTGACTGGATGGCCGTCGCCGAGCGAGTGAGCGGGCAGGAGCTCGATGCCCTCTATGCGCACTGGATCTTGGGCGAGTAGCTCACGTGAGCCTGGTAGCAGCGGCATCCACATGCCGCTGCTCTACGGCTTCATCAGCCCCAGGGCGAGCGGCGTTCGGATTTGCCAAGGGAAGAGGAATCGAGTATAATACGCGCAGCATGCGGGTGTAGCGCAGTGGTAGCGCATCTGCTTCCCAAGCAGGCGGTCACGGGTTCAAATCCCGTCACCCGCTCTCTTTTCGAGAGCCCTTGTTCCCAGGGATAGGGGCTTTTTTCGTTCCTATGGTCGAGGTCTGGTGCAGGCGCTCATGCCAGTCGTCTGGACCTACGACCCTACTTGTGGCTCCGGCGCACGGGCTTGCCAGCCACTGTGGAAACGAAGGACAGCCAAGAGACTGACCGCGAACAGCGCTGCACACACCAGGTACGCCCCACGGAGGCCGATCCACGGAAAGAGCAGGTAGGCAGCAGATGGGCCGATCGCACTGCCGAAATCCCCTGCCGTATGCAGCAAACCGATCGCTCGCCCACGCTGCGCCCGATGGACCACGTCGCCGGTCAAGGCGGTCACCAGGGACTGCACGCTCCCTCTGGCGACCGCCAGCATCAACACGCCGACCAAGATACTGGCGGAAACTCCCCATGCCAGGAGGGCCATCCCTGCGGCTCCGCCCGCTAAACCCCAGGCAACCACCGTCCAGCGACTCCTCGTGCGATCAGACAAGGCGCCGGCCAGCGGCGCAGCCAACATACTGAGGAGCGTGCGTCCTGCCATCAGCATGCCGGTCACCGTGGCGACGCCAAGCGCGATGCCGTTTAGCTGCAGGCGCTCTTCCACCAGCAGCCCCAAGGTGGCAGCGACCACGCCTGAGAGCACAAAGCGGTTCACGCCCTGCAAAGACACGGCAAGCCACAGTCTGCCGTTGGTGCGCAGCCTGCTAGGGGTAGCGGCATTCGCACCAAGAGGTGCAGGATCCGGGGGCCGGGCCCCGCGCGTTTCCGGCAGTAGAAACCAAGCCACGATGCCGCCCAGGGCCGTCAACGCCGCGCCGATCCACATCGTGCTGCTGTATCCCAAACAGTCTGTGAGCGCTCCCCCGCTCAACGAGCCCAGCGCCGAGCCCAGGAAAAACCAGGTCTGGTAGAGCCCTGTCCACCGTCCCCGGTCACCCTCGGTAGACACATCCAGGATCATTGTCGCCCCACCGACCCAGATGCCCGACCAGGCCAACCCCCAGAGCAGGCGCCCAATGAACAAGGGCCAGAAGCCGCGCGTGGCGGCGTAGATCGCTGTGGAGAGCGCGCCCACAAAGAGCGCTGGGACGTATAGACGCCGGCGAGGCCAGTGATCATAGGCGACGCCTGCAGGCCCGTTGAGGAACAGTCGCACCGCCCGGTTGACACCCAGGATGACGCCCACGCCTCCCAAAGTGATGCCTGCATCGGCCATATGTGTAGGCAGTACGGTGTACAGGGTGGCATCGCCCATGAGAGAAAGGGCCGTGCCCAATCCCAGCGGCAGCAGCACCTTGGCTGGGAGTATCTCGTTGTGTTCGCTCATAGATAGGTTTGTGTCCCCCTCACGCCGATCGATCCACAAGCCGAATGATCCCCACATAGATGACCATCCACCCGGCGAGCAGAGTCAACAGGTTCAGCGCCAGCCAGCGGACGAGGGACCACTCGGATGAGATCCGGCGCAGGGCGTCCCGTTCAAAGAAGAGCATGTTCACCGCGTTGGCGGCTGGGTGCGCGCAGATGTACAGGCCGAGGGCCACGCCGATGCCTCCGTCCAGGAGGGCGATGCCGGTCAGCGCGCCCAGGTAGCGGAGCAAGCCGCTAAAGGCGATCGCCAACAGGATCAGGCCCCACAGCGTTTTCGCGTTCCGTCTGTACCCTCCCTGATCTGCCATCCCGTCCGTTGGCCTCCGAACTCCCTCAGCGTGCCTCTCGCGGGTTCTGGATCGCCCCGGTCAGGGTTTGAACCCCTTCCGGCCCGGGAACCGGGCGCGGCTTCCCAGCTCGGCCTCGATAGCCAGGAATCGATTGCCGACGTGGCCGATGGCTCCCTCGCGTAGGTGTCCCGTGCCCAGGCCTACGGTGTAGTCTGCGATCAGCGGCCCCTCGCCTCGACTGTCGCAGGGCATCACGGCATAGCCGTTGTCGTAGGCCAACTGCACGGTGTCGAACGCTTCGCTGATCGTCCCGATCTGGTTGACCTTGAGCAGGACTGCGTTGGCAGCACCGACCTCGATGCCCCTCTTTAGACGCTCGACGTTCGTGGTAAAGAGGTCATCGCCCACGATCTCGACGCCGAGCTCCCTGGTGACGATCGCGTGGCCCTCATAGTCCTCTTCGTCCAGAGGATCCTCGATGATCACGAATGGATAGTTGGCGACCATATCCTGGTAGAGGCGGATCAGGTCGTCGCGCGTCTTGTCCTCGGGTGAGAACAAGCCGACAAAGCGGTCTTTGTCCTCGTCATAGTAGGTGCCTGCAGCCACGTCGACCTGGAATCCGATCCGGCCCTCGTATCCCGCATTGACGATCGCTTGGAGCTTGAGGTCCCACAGTTCCCGATCGTGTTTCACCGCCCCAGGCGGGATCATACACCTGTCTCGATTGGCGTCGATGTCCAGCACCTCCCTGACCAGGCGCACGAATTCGTTCGATACTTCCCAGGCCGCGTAGGAAGCGTCGGAAAAGCGCTCAAACCCGTAGCAGATCATCGAGTAGCTTGGCTTGCCCCCTGAGCGCCCTCCGCTGCCGTAGCGCCGGCTGCCGAGGACGGTGAGTACGCCCGGAACGGGAAGCAGGCAAGCGTGGACGCCGCCGATGTGCTGGTAGAGGGGGATGCCCATGCTGGCTGCGCCTGCCTGCAGCACCGCTGCCGATACGCTGGCTGTCGCGTTGCCGCCCAGCCTGGACTTGGTTGGTGTGCCGTCGAGTTCGATGATCGCCTGGTCGACCTCGAGCTGCCTGCTGGCGTCCATCCCCAGGATCGCCGGGCCGATGATCTCGACGACGTGGCGGACGGCCTTTTGCACACCGCGCCCGCGCCACTTTGTTCCTCCGTCGTAGGCGAACTGCACCTCGTGGATGCCCACAGAGACCCCTGCGGTGACCACCGCCACGCCCTGCGCGCCGTTCTGTGTCCTCACCGTGGTCTCGATACCTGGATGCCCTCGATCGGTGTAGACCTGCCGGGCCGTTACGGAACCAATCGTCGATCCTGCTGCCATGCTGCCTCCCTCTTGCTGTTAGGTGCACCCCAAGATCAGGGTGACGGTCAAGTCGTTCATGCTGATATTCTGCGTGGCGACGACACCGTCGTCCAGCCGGTAGAGTGCTGGCGACGTGTTGTGCCGCTTGAGTGCCTCGAACAGGTCGATGCCCATCTCCTGCGCGCGGATCGCCGTCGAACCGTCCACGATGGCCCCGTCCAGCACGGGGATGTGGGCGTACGCATCGTTGAACTGCTTGCCCGGCCCATCCGTGCCGTCCGTGTCGACCGATGCCATGACGATCCGCTCGCTGCCCGCGATGTGCCTCGCTGCGGCGAGGGCATATTCCTGATTGCGCCCTCCCATGCCTCTCTGCTGCCCAACGGTGACGACCATTTCCGTGCGGCCGATCAGGGCCGCCGGACCCTCAAACGCGCCGCCGTGCGTCTCTGCGTGGGCGGCCATATTAGCCAGTACGACGCCCACCTGGCTTGCCTCGGCCTTCATAGTGAGCACGTTGTACAGGATGTGAGGCGTGAAACCCAGCTCCGCGGCCTTCCTGGCTGCCGTTGGCACCGTCCCCAGGTGGTCGGGCATAACGCCAAAGATGCGGAATCGCGTCCGTTCGAATTCCTCCGCCTTGACCGTCTCCTGCGTGGGGTCCGCGCGCAAGAGGTGCTCGCGGACCGAGGCCGGCACAGCATCCCACGCATCCCACCTTTTGAGCATGTGTACGGCATCGGCAAAGGTCGATGCCTCGGGCAGGGAATGGAGCCAGATATTTTCGCGCGTCAGTTCTTTGTAGGTGTGTGGCCCCCAGGCAATGATGTGGATCGCCCTCGCCGGCTGCAGGTGACGGGAGAGACGACCCCCCTTCATCAGGTCGAGGTGGTTCCGGATCGGGTTCAGATCGTGTGTCGGGGCTCCGCGCTCGATCTGCATGAGGTAGGTTGTCTGGCGGACGTCCTCCAGGCTGACCCCGGGAACGGGCAGGGTGAGCAGCGAAGAGACACCGTTGCAGACCACGGTGAGGACCAGGTCGTCCTCGCGCAGGTCCTGAGCCATTTCCAGGATGCGCTTGCAGCCGCGTACGCAGTCCTCGTCGGGAACGGGGTGCGCGCCAAAGGTCACTTCGATCCGCTCCAGGATCAGATCGCCACCCTTTTTGTCGATGATGTGTCCTCCGGTGAGGCGATCGCCCAGGACGTCCTCGATGGCCTTGGCCGCGCGTTGGCTGCCTTTTCCCGCCCCAAAGACATAGATCCTGCCCACAGCGTCCAGATCGATGACCTCGTCCCCTATCTGTGGGTCGCCCTGTGGCTCAAAGTCGGCCCCACTGGCGATGAGGGTATTCCCCTCTACTCGGAGCAGTTTGCGGGTGTTGTTGTAGGGATCGGACGCCTGGAGGCCAGCTTCCAGGATCTCGACCATTGCCTTTCTGCCCTCCACGTTGCCGTGAGAGGTGAGCGCAGCCGCATTGAGAATTCGCTTCATCGCAGACGGGCCTCCTGAGTTCGTTGTCGGCAGGAACGATGGGGGCGTTTGCGCCGCCAGGGTTGGGTGCATGACAAAGCCGGGGATCAGAGACCCCGGCAAAAGGGGCTGTTTGCACGGTCAACCGTTCTATGATATCATCGAACAATTCGAATGTCAATGTCAAAGAGCCGTTTCGCCCCTGGTTCCGCAAGGACATTGCGCGCTGACATCGCAGGGAGGCAGGTATGATGGTCCTTGAACCGTTGGTGGCACAAGAGGAAGTGCAGATCGAGCTGGAGATCGACCCGGGAAGCCGGAGCTCCCGCCTGAGGCAGACGTACTGGGAGGGGACTCATTTTCGGGCCCGAGTTCGCGTGCACGTCCCCGGATGTGGGGAGGATACGCTGGTTGGGCATGCCAAGGACTTTGCTGGCCTGCTCCGCGCCAGCGAGCCCCTTATCCAACCTGGGGAGCTGATCGTCGGAACCTGTCTGGCCACTCCGTACAACGAGGACGCCCTGGACCTGGGGTACTATAACCGCCACTATCCGCCCGGTCACGCCACCATTCTACGCCTGGGCCTGCCCGGGATCAGGGCCGAGGCGACGAGAAGGCTCGGGACGGAGGACGATCCGGACAGGAAGGAGTTCTTGCTCGCCGTCCAGATTGCCTACGACGCTGCCTGCAGATATGTAGAGGAATATGCCCTGCATGCGGAGGCAATGGCCGCCTCGGAAACGGACCCGGCGCGGGTGCGGGACCTGGAACGGATATCGTCGGTATGTCACGAGCTGGCGAGTGGGCCGCCCTCGTCTTTTCACGCCGCCCTGCAGCTTTTCCAGTTTACGCGCGTGTTTGGGGGACACGGCTGTGCGGGCAGGTTTGACCAGTGGATGAACCCGTTCTACCGCAGGGATGTGAGGTCAGGCCGGATCACGCGGCAGGAGGCACAGGAGCTCCTGGAGTGCCTGTTCATCAAGATGAACGAGTTCGGGAGCGTGAGGGAGAACGATCCGGTCACTGCCGAGTGGAGCCCGTATGCCGGGGTGAGCAACGACGACCTGCGGAACATCGCCTTGGCCGGGCAGACGCCACAGGGGCAGGATGCCTGCAATGAACTGACGTACATGTGCCTGGGTGCCTCGGCCAAGCTCATGCTCCCCGAGCCCAAGCTGAACGTGCGGTTTTTCCCCGGTTCTCCTGAGAGATTGGTCCGCGAATGCTGCCGGGTGCTGGCCCAGGGCGCGAACGTGCTGGCCCTCTTTAACGACGAGGTGGTGATTCCGGCTCTGTCCAGGTTGGGCATTCCCCTGGAGGACGTGCGTGACTACTGCAACGACGGCTGCTCTGAGCTGATTGTCGGGGGCAAGGGCACCATCTCTTTCCGGGTGCACGATGCGCTGCCTCCGCTCCGGGAAGCCGTCTTGCAGGCAGAAGACCATCCCCCGGCGACGTTTGACGAACTGATGGCGGATTACAAAGCGCGACTGACCGCCTACATGCCCGAGGGAAACGGCGAGGACGCCGCGATCACGTTCCCCTACTTTGCCGCCAGCATAGAGGACTGCCTGGAAAAGGCCTCTCCGACAGGGGCCCGGTACAGCATCTGGGGTTCGATCCTGGCAGAGGTGGGAAATGCCGCCGATGGGTTGGCGGCGATCCGGACGCTGATCTATGAGGACCAGTCACTCACCTGGGGGGAACTTGGCTCTGCACTCAAGGCTGACTATGCCGGATACGAATCGCTGCGGCAGCGCCTGCTGAACCGTATGCCCAAGTATGGCAATGACGAGGATGGTGTAGACGAGATCGCCAAAGAGATCGCCGAGTATTTTTGCGATGGCATCCACGCCAGGGCGCGCAACCCGATTGGCCGCGGCAGCAAGGTGGCGGCCGGGCTGATGTGTTTTGGCATCCAACAAAAGAGCAATCTCCCGGCCTCTCCCGACGGGAGGCGCCAGGGTGATCCCTGCGCCAACAGCTTTTCACCCGCGGTGGGTATGGACAGGAGTGGACCCACGGCGGTGCTCAAGTCGGTCTCCAAGGTGGACCTCAGCAAAGCGTCCCACGGCTCGGTGCTGGACATCGCCCTGTACTCCTCCCTGGTCAGAGGGAGGGAGGGTATGGGGAGATTCGTCGACCTGGTCCGCTCCTTCTTGACCATGCCCTGCGCGGCGACCCTGCAGATCAACGTCGTCGATCGGGACACGCTCTTGAGGGCGCGCGCTCACCCGGACCTGCCCGAGTTCCGCACGCTGATCGTCCGTGTGTGGGGATTCTCCGCTGTATTCGTCGATCTGCCTCCTGCCCTGCAGGACCACGTCCTGGCGAGGACGCATCATGCGCTCTAACGGAGCAATCAAACAGACATTGGATACTGATGTTGGCGAACCTATCCACAGATTGCGCAGATTACGGCAAATCTGTGGATGATAGCGTTTTCTCAATTGTGCGAGTTCCATCTGGTTTCTCTACAAGCTCAATAGCGGAGGCCCGGCTGGCACCAGGACCGAGCCGTGTGAGAGCGACGGCAAGAGGGAAATGCTATGCCTGCACTGTACGACAAGATCTATGGCTGTAACGCAGCGGCGGTCATCTCTAACTCAATGGGAGATGTCACAGAGGGCCTGAGCTACCGGGAGATCGAGCGGCGATTTGGGTTCGTGGATACGCTTTCTTTCCGACGACGACCAGCACGGGTTCTCTCTGAAATCCCACCTGGTAGAGCTGCCTGCGCAGTTCCTCACCGCGCTGCGCCAGTGCCCTATCGGTCGAGGCTCCCCTGAGGCGCAGCATGAACCGGTCGATGTAGCCCCTCACGCCCTCTATGGCCGCGGCATCTGAGGGGTCTGAATCCACGTCGATGAACTCGTACAAGGCAACGTCACAGAGGTCCAGGGCGTCGACGTGGTCCACGATCTCCTGGTGGGTGTGTGTTCTACGGTGTACTGTGCCGAGGGCACGGTCTACCTCGGCGGCCCACTGGTGTATACGGGCGGCGACGAGTTGGGCTTCCGTCTGCCCATCCCGGTGCATCTCGCTGATGATCGCGTGCCCCCCTGGCACGAGCACGCGCTTCATCTCTCCCAGAACCCGGGGCGCGTCGGCCAGGTGGTGCAGGGAAAACGAGAGGTTCACTGTGTCCAGGCTCTCATCGCGAAAGGCCAGGCACTCTGCGTCCATGTGGATAAAGCCGATGTCCTCGTGGTCCAAGGCACACTGCGCGGTGCGCACGGCGTCCAGGCTGGCGTCGATGCCGATGATCCGGGCATAGCTTTCGAGGTGCTCGACCAGGGCGTGGATGAAACCGCCCTCTGCCGTGCACACGTGGAGCACTCTTTTTCCCGCGATGCCGCCTAGAGCCTGCCCCAAGACCTCCGCCAGCGTGGGGTGTGTCACGTCGCGCCCTCTACGACCCTGCGATAGGGGGCGACCATGCCCTCCACGATCCTAGAGGCGAACTCTTTTCTAAACTGCGGTATGCCAATCAAGACGGTGATGTTCATCGCGACTCCTTTCTCTCAAGGAGGGAACTCTGCCCCCTCGCGCGCAGGTGGGTGAAGCTGAACGCCAGTCCATCGAGCATCTCTGGTTCGTCCGAGGAGTCCATCCGCTATGCATGCCGGACCCGGGACATCTCCGCGTTCCAGTGCAGGTATCCATACCACAGAAGAAGTCCGCTGTCAAGTCGGCGCGTGCTTCTGCCATAGGGCTGCTGAAAAGCCGGCGGGGTCCAGACTTCCGATTTCTTGCCGCGCACGCTTGGTTGCGTAGCGCAGCGAAAGTGTCCTCTCAACAGCATCCGGCCCTCGGGCAACAGAAATCGGAAGTCTGTGTCAGGGCACTTTGCAGCAACCATAGTTTCTCCCGTTGGCGCAGGCAGCTCACCCTGGACAGGGCGTGTGGGAGGGCTATGTACCCCAGGATCTGTACGTCTGGCGCGCTCGCCCCAGGACGGGGCCTCTTGCTTGCGCCTTGACAGATCTGGGGATCGGTGATAGATCATGGGCACATCGGGTCGCAAGCGATTGGAGGGTAGAGATGAGACCACTGAGCAAGGTCGCCCCAGATTGGTGGGATTACACCACCCTGGACCGGGAGATCCTGGATGATGCCGCCCGGCTGACCGCCGACGATCTGCTGGACCTCAGCCGTCCAGGGTTCGCCGTCAGGTTCTATGACACGCTCGAGGACTTTTACCTCGCCGAGGCGCTGGAAT
>JADHXD010000110.1 GCA_016783145.1 Anaerolineae bacterium | reverse complement strand
CGTCAAAGATCCTCGAAGGGAGCTTGTGCACAGCCGCCAGTCTCAGCGGAAAGACACAGAGGCCTGGCGCTCCCTCCCTCTCTTCTCCGTGCCCCCGCAACTCAGTGGCGGAGAACCACGAACCACCTGTACGGCTGTTGCATTGTCGCTTGACTTGACTGAGGAGTGCCGCATCCCCCGATGCGGCACGGTGCGCCAGTAAGCAGGGCGCATCGGGGGATGCGCCCTCCTCGGACTATGCAACAGCCGTAAACCACCTGGCGGATCCCTTGACACAGCACCGCCAATATGGTATAATCCTAGTACCAAACCGGTATCTTCGGACTCGGTCACGCCTGCACCCTGGGCGACTCGTGCCCTCTCGGCGGAAAAACGATTCACGCCCGAAAAACAAGTACCGGTACAGGGAGCAGGCGCGGCGGCGCTCGATCCCTTGTGGAGGGACTACCTATGGACTGGTTTGACCCCAGCGACGACGTCGTCCTCCGCCCCGAGGTCGAGCGGGCCCGCTTCTGGACACGTCGCTACAGCACAGGTTCCATCCCCGTCGCCCCCCAGGTCCTCTACGCCAACAACGGCCACGGCAGGCTCTTTGACACCGCCTGCCTGGCCTGCGACGCGCTTGCCGTCCCCGTGCGCGACCATCGTTCCCAGGGATACTACCACTACCAGACCCCCTCTGCTCGCTTCGTCACCGTCTACCGCGCCCCCGAGCCCGCCCCCTACGCCGCCGCCGACCTCGAATTCCTGATCAGCGCCGGCGCCCGGCAGATACTCTACCTCAACGGCGCGGGCTCCCTCTCCGCTGACGTGCCCGTAGGTGCCGTCCTCCTGCCCGGCGAGCTCATCCGCTAGGAGTCAGGAGGGCACCTCCTACCATTATGCACCTCCCGAGGTAGACCTGCACACCCACCCCGGACTCAACCGGCGCATCCTCGACGTCGCCGGGGCCCTGGGCATCGACCTGATCGCTGGAAAGCACTGGACCACCGATGCCCTCTACCGCGAGACCTTCTCCAAGCTAGAACGCTTGGGCGCCCGCGGCGTCCTCTCCGTCGATATGGAACTGTCGGCCTTGGCCGGGGTCGCCCACTACCGGGGCTGCGATCTCTCCGCCCTCCTCGTGGTCACCGACGTTGCCTCCCGGTCCCACACCTGGGCGGACGCTTCCGCACAGCTTGCCCAGGGCGCCGAGCGAGCCGCCCAGATCGCCGCCCGCCTCTTCCTCCCCGACCACCCCTAAAGCCTCCACCTGCTGGTTCCTACGCTCCGCGTGGGAACCCAGGCCACCCACCACCCACTCCCCCTGCTGGTTCCTACGCTCCGCGCGGGAACCAGTCTCATATCGGCTGCTTGACCGTTCGCCCGTTGTATAGTATCCTAAGAAGAAGCCCAGCGATGGCCACCGGGGGTACGGGACTCTCAGAGCCCGCAACTGCGGTCAGATACATCAGACGTCCTGCTCGGCTCGGTTCCTCTGTGTGCTCTGTGCCCTTTGCGCAGCATCCCGATGCACAGCGGAGGGACTGTGGCAGGCCATTGTTCTCCAGCACTCTCCTGGAGGCGCGCTCCCGCACCACATCGTGCACCGACGAGGTATGGACACACATGAGCACATCGAACCACCTCCCAATCCCGCCCGTACGCTCGGGGCTGGACCTGATCCTGAGCACACACAGCCACCTGCTCGCGGGCCGCCGCGTCGGCCTGGCGACCAGCGCCAGCGCGGTCACGTCCGATGTCACGCCCGCCGTCGATGCCCTGCGGGCTGCCTGTGACCTGGTTGCCCTCTACGCCCCCGAGCACGGCATCACCGCCCACGTCGCAGACGGCGCGCCCGTCGCCTCGATGCGCGACCCCCGCACCGGCCTGACCGTGCACAGCCTCTACGGGAGCACCGAGAAACCCACTCCGGAGATGTTGGCAGGCGTCGACGTGCTCCTGTTCGACATCCAGGACGTCGGCGTGCGCTTCTACACCTACATCTGGACCATGAGCTACCTCCTTGAGGCCGCTGCCGAGGAGGGCCTGCCCTTGATCGTCCTCGACCGGCCCAATCCCATTGGGGGCCAGATCACCGAGGGCCCGCTGCTCCGCCCCGGCTACGAGTCCTTTGTCGGGCGCTACCTGCTCCCTGTGCGTCACGGGCTGACCGTCGGCGAGCTGGCCCGGCTCTTCAACGCGGAACGCGGCCTGGGCGCCGACCTGACCGTGGTCCGCGCTGAGGGCTGGCGGCGAGCGATGTGGTTCGATGAGACCGGGCTTCCCTGGGTGCCCCCCTCACCGGCAATGCCCAAGCTTGAGACTGCGGTCGTGTATCCCGGCACATGCCTGTTCGAAGGCACCAACGTCTCCGAGGGGCGGGGGACCGCCACCCCCTTTGAGTCCATCGGCGCTCCCTGGATCGACGGGCACAGGCTGGCCGACGTCCTCAACGACCGCGCGCTCCCTGGCGTGCGCTTCCGCCCGACGACCTTTACCCCCAGCGCGTCCCTGTACGCCGGGCACACCTGCGGCGGCGTCTACCTCCACGTGCTCGATCGGGGGGCATTCCGCCCTCTGCGGGCCGGGCTGTCCACGGTGTCCGCGATCCGCTCCCTCTGGCCGGAGGCGTTCCGCTGGCTGGAGAGCAGCGGGGAGGGACGCCCCCCCTACTTTGACCTGCTGATCGGCAGCGGCTGGGTGCGCGAGCAGATCGATGCCGGCTGCCCCGTGGAAGAGATCGAGGCTCGCTGGCAGGACGAGCTGGAGGGATTTGATACCCTGCGCCAGCAGGTGATCCTCTATGACTAGCGCCCCTGGCGGACCCTCGAACGGTACCGCGCCCGCGACGGTCCTGCGCCCGGTCTCCGGGCAAGACGCCGGCTTTGACCCCGACGGCCTGGCCCGCGTGGACGAGGTCGTGCGCGGCGCTCTGGATATCGTCTTTCCGGCGGCGGCGCTGCTTGTCGCCCGGGGCGGCGGCGTGGTCCTGCACCGCGCCTACGGCTTCCTCGACCCCGACCGGCGCGGGCGCCCGGTGGCGACCGGTAGCCTGTTCGACCTGGCCTCGGTGACCAAGCTGTTCACAGCCACCGCCTTTATGACTTTGGTCGAGGGGGGGCAGGTCTCCCTCGACACCCCCGTGGCCCAGGTCCTGCCCGAGTTCGACGGCGTGCGCCCGATCGGCCCGGCAGAAGACCCGATCACCAAGCGCCCGCTGCCCCCCGATCCCGCCTTTGCCGGGCGAGAGATAGACGCCCGGCAGGTCACCTTCTGGCACCTGCTGACCCACACCTCGGGCCTGGCGGCCTGGGGTGGCCTGTACCGCGAGGAGAGCGGCGGGGATGCGCCCGTGCCCCTGCCCCACCAGGTCTCCCCCGAGCGGCGCGGGCGGCGCATCGCTGCCATAACCCGGCGATACGGCTTTGCCTACCCGCCGGGAGAGCGCCTGGTCTACAGCGACCTGGGCCTGATCCTGCTGGGAGAAGCCGCTGCTCGTCTGTCCGGGATGCCCCTCGACGCCCTTGTACAGTGCGCCGTTCTCGATCCGTTGGGCCTGGCCCACACGGCATACAACCCTCTGGCCCGCGGCATCACACCCGACTGCCTGGTGCCCACCGAGTTCTGCGCCTGGCGGGAGCGCCGCTGCCTGGGAGAGGTGCACGACGAAAACGCCGCCGGGCTGGGCGGCATAGCCGGTCACGCCGGGCTCTTTTCCACCGCTTGGGAAGTCGCCGTGCTCGGGCAGACCTACCTCAACGGAGGCTGCTACGACGGCGTGCGCGTCCTCTCCCCCGGTACGGTGGCCGAGATGACGCGCGTCCACGTCGACCCTGGGGACAACCCGCGCGCCCTCGCCTGGCTTCAGCGCTCGCGCCAGGGGTCCAGCTCGGGCCGTTGGTTCGGGCCGCGCAGCTACGGGCACACGGGCTACACCGGCACTTCCCTCTGGGTCGATCCGGACCGCGCGCTCGTCGTCGCTCTGCTCACCAATCGCGTCTACGGCGGGCGTGACCCGGCGGGCATCGCCGCCTTTCGCCCCCGGCTGCACGACGCCGTCGTCGAGGCCATGCGATGAACGTGATCGGGCTGATGTCCGGCACTTCGGCCGATGGCGTCGATGCGGCCCTGGTCGAGATCCACGGCGCGCCTCCCCATCTCTCCGCGGAGCTGCGTGCCTTTGCCTGCGTGCCCTTTGACGCGGAGCAGCGGGCGCAGATCTTTAGCCTCTTTGACCCGGCGACCGGGGCGGTGGACCACATCTGCCGGATGAACTTTGCCATCGGCGAGTGGTTCGCGTCGGCGGCACTGCAGGTCATCGACGCGGCAGGGCTGACCCCGGTGGACGTGGACCTGATCGGCTCTCACGGGCAGACCATCTACCACGCCGTGGACCGCGCATCGCCCGTCAAGTCCACCCTGCAGATCGGCGAGGCCGCGGTCATCGCTGCCCGGACGGGGATCACCACCATCGCCGACTTTCGCGTCGCCGACGTAGCCGCCGGTGGGCAGGGCGCTCCCCTGGTCAGCTATGTGGATTGGCTCCTCCTGCGCAGCCCGACCCTCGTCCGCGCCGTGCAGAACATCGGCGGCATCGCCAACGTCACCTACCTGCCCGCGGGCGATGATCCGCGGGGCGTGCGCGCCTTTGACACCGGGCCGGGCAACATGCTGATCGACGACGCAGCCCGCCGGGCCACTGCCGGCGCGCAGACCTACGATCGCGACGGGGAGCTTGCCGCCCGGGGCCAGGTCGATGCGTCCCTGCTGGCCGAATGGATGGCCCATCCCTACCTGTCCGAGCCGCCGCCCAAGACCACCGGGCGAGAGCAGTTCGGCGCCCAATTTGCCGCCCGGGCCTGGGTACAGGCTCGAGATAGAGGGCTGCGCGGCGAGGACATCGTGGCCACCCTCACCGCGCTGACTGCGGCGTCGATCGCCGATGCCTATCGCCGCTTCCTGCCCCGCATGCCCGACGAGGTGATCCTCGGCGGCGGCGGGGCCAGCAACCCCGCCCTGGTCGAGATGCTGCGCCAGCGCCTGGGCCAGGTCGCGCAGCATCTTGTCCACATCCATGCCGCAGGTGCGGACGCTTCGGGCGAGGTCGCGCAGCATCTTGTCCACATCCGTGCCGCAGGTGCGGACGCTTCGGGCGAGGTCGCGAAGCATCCTGTCTGCATCCGTGCCGCAGGTGCGGAGGCCGTTGGTAGCCGGGTCGCGAAGCATCCTGTCTGCATCCGTGCCGCAGGCGCGGACGCGTCGGGCGGGGTCGAGGTCCTGAGGCACGAAGACCTGGGCCTATCGAGCGATGCCAAGGAAGCCATCGCCTTTGCCCTGCTCGCCTACGAGACGATCCACGGCCGGCCCGGGAACCTACCGACCTGCACCGGTGCCCGGTCGCAGGCTGTTTTGGGCAAGATCACGCCCGGCGCCAACTACTGCTCCCTGCAGGCGAGCGTGGGCCGGCACAGTCCTCCCCTGGCGGACGAGCCGGAGGGAGAAAGGGGGACACGATGAACGCTTACATCGGCATAGATGGCGGGGGGACCAAGACCGAAGGCGTCCTGGTCGCTGTGGACGGCCGCGAGATCGCCCGCGCGGTGAGCGGCCCCTCCAACCTCCACGCCGTCGGGCTGAAGGCCACCGCGACCTCGCTGGAGGCGGTGCTCGCCCAGCTCAAGCAGGCCGCCCGCCGAGCGGGTGTCGAGCTGCGTGGCGCGGGCCTGGGGATGGCGGGCGCAGCCCGGCCCGGGGACCGTCGCGCCCTGCACGCGCTCCTCTCGGACATCCCTGGCCTTCCCCAGGTGACGATCACCCACGACGCGGAAGCGGCCCTGGTCGGAGGCTTGGGCTGCCGCTGCGGCTGCGTACTGATCGCCGGCACCGGGGCCATTGCCTACGGCGTGAACGAACGGGGCGAATCCTACCGCGCCGATGGATGGGGATCCTTGCTTGGGGACGAAGGCGGCGGCTACTGGATCGGCAGGGAGGGCCTGCGTGCCGCCGTCCGCGCCTGCGACGGGCGAGGCCCGCCCACGGCATTGCGCGACCTCGTCCTCTCGCGCTACGGGGCCACCGACGTGCACGGGCTCGTGCGCGTGGTGTACGAGGAAGGCTTTGGCGTTCCGCAGGTAGCAGCCGCCGCCCAGTGGGTCAGCCAGGCTGCTGACGAGGGCGACCGGGTGGCCTGCGACATCCTGGAGGCCGCCGCGAGGGGGCTGTCCCTCACCCTCTCTGCCGTGGTCCGCGGCCTGGAGATGGCCGAGGAACCGCTCGAGGTCGTGTTCACGGGCGGCCTGCTCCGCGATCGAGGGCCGCTTTGGCAGGCCGTCGCCGGGGCAATGGCCGGCTTTGCGCCGGGCGCACGGGCAATGCCGCCGCGCCACGACGCGGCCTATGGTGCAGCCCTGCTGGCGCAGGCTATGGAGGGTACGCAGTGAACGTAGCACCGCAGCCCCCCGCCGTCACCGAGCAGGCCAACCCGCGCACGGCAGACATCGACGCCCTCTCCTCGCTCGAGATCGTCACCCTGATCAACGACGAGGACGCAAGGGTCGCCGGCGCCGTGCGCCAGCAGCTCTCGCAGATAGCCCGGGCGGTGGATCTGATCGCCGCCCGTCTGCGGCAAGGCGGTCGTCTCTTCTACCTGGGGGCGGGCACCAGCGGCCGTCTCGGCGTGCTCGACGCTTCCGAGATGCCCCCCACCTATGGCGTCCCTCCCGATCGGGTCCAGGGGTTCATCGCCGGGGGCGACGTCGCGCTCCGTCGATCGGTGGAAGGCACAGAGGACGACGCCGGGGCCGGCGCCCAAGTGGTGCGAGAGGCGTCGGTGGGCGAACGGGATGTCGTCGTCGGCATCGCCGCCAGTGGGACCACGCCCTGGGTGATCGGCGCCCTGGCCGAGGCCCGGGGGCGCGGCGCGGCCACGGTCGGCCTGACCTGCGCTCCCGGCTCTCCGCTCTCCCATCTCGTCGACGTGCCGATCGTCCCCGTCGTCGGGCCGGAGGTCATCGCCGGGTCCAGCAGGATGAAGGCCGGCACGGCGCAGAAAATGGTCCTCAACATGCTCTCCACGGCGACGATGATCCGCCTGGGCAAGGTCTACGGCAACCTGATGGTCGACGTCCAGCCGACCAATGCCAAGCTGCGAGAGCGCGCGGTGCGCATCTTGGGCGATGCTGCGGGCGCGGACGCGGAGAGCGCCCGCGCCGCGCTTGAGGCCACCGGCTACGAGGTCAAGCCCGCGCTGGTGATGCTTCTCACCGGCGTAGAGGCCACTGAGGCCCGCCGCCGCCTGGACGACGCCGCCGGCTTTGTTCGCCAGGCCGTCCGGGCATGACCGTAGTAGGTTCCTGGCTGAACGTACAGCCACCGAGCGCACAGAGGTCTCAGAGACACGTAACTTGTGTCAGACAATCGAGGCACGCATCTGTTCAGAAAATAGCCGTAGGGGCGCGGTCATCGCGCCCTGCGCTCGATTTTCATGATTGGTTGTGAGCCAAAGATCATGACGACTTCTCAACATCCTGAGGTAGGGGCAGGTCTTGCGGCCACAGGCCGTGCCAAAGAGGGCGACCATACCGTCCTGGCACAGGGCAAGGGTACGCCCCTACATTCGAGGACATACCGAGGCGATCCACGAGGCGATGCTTCTCTGTGTTCTTCGCACAGCACCCTGCGCGTGTCGAAGGGCTGCGCCCTCTGTGGCAGATCAGGGTTCTTTAGCACTCTCAGGGCACGCATCGCACACGGAGGATACCCGCACTTGGCAGCCAACAAAGAACGCACCTTTTCCATCCTCAGCTCCGCATTCGCCATCTTTTTGTTCTGGGCGTCGCTCTACATGTACGTCCCGATCCTGCCCACCCACGCCCGCTCCCTGGGCGCATCCGAAACTCAGATCGGGCTGATCCTCGCTTCCTACGGCCTGACACAGCTCTTCCTGCGCCTGCCATTGGGGCTGCTCTCCGACCGGCTGCGCCGGAAAAAAGTCTTTGCGCTCATCGGCACGCTGCTGGTCGGAGCGAGCGGCCTGGGCCTCGCCCTCTCCCGGACGCCCACGGCGCTGTTCATCTTTCGCGCCCTCAGCGGCTGTGCAGCGACAGCCTGGGTCACCATCTCTGTGCTCTACAACAGCCACTTTTCGATCGAGCACGCCGTGCGTACCGCCGGACAGCTCAACTTTCTCGGCGCGATCGGGCAGATCCTGGCCATGTCCACCGGCGGTTTCCTGGCCGATCGCTGGGGCGCGGGGGCCGCCTTCTGGTCGAGCCTCGTGCTCTCGCTGCCCGTGCTCCTCGCCTTTAGCATCGTCAAGGACGTGCGTACGGCCACAGGGCCTGGGATCACGATGGGCCAGTTCAGGAAGGCCATCTCGACGCCGCGGCTGCTCCTGGTCTCCGGCCTGTCCGCGTGCAGCCAGTACGCGATGTTTGCTACCAGCCTCGGATTCGCCGCCGTGCGCGCTCAAGACCTGGGCGCATCGGACGCCCAGCTCGGCATCCTGACCACCGCCGTCCAGGTGGCCAAGGCGATCCCGATGTTCCTCCTCAGCGTGCGCAGGCGCCCCCAGGATGGCCGGACGATGGCCGTCCTCGGGCTGGCCCTGGTCACCCTGCCCCTCTTTATCTTTCCCTTTCTCACCCGCTTTGCCCTGCTCGTCGCCTGCCAGGCGGTTATGGGGCTGGGCATCGGCATCGCCTTCCCCGTGATGATGGGCCTCGCCCTG
Organism: Anaerolineae bacterium; assembly: GCA_016783145.1. Lineage (GTDB taxonomy): Bacteria > Chloroflexota > Anaerolineae > JAFGEY01 > JAFGEY01 > BS750m-G44. Next base: position 8,919 of record JADHXD010000110.1, on the reverse strand, counting down.
CAGGCAGTAGAGCCCGAGGCACGGGCCTCGGCGATGGGCGTGTTCCAGTCTATCTACGCCATCGGCATGACCCTCGGGCCGGCGATCAGCGGCCTCTTTGCCCGGCAGTGGGGCATCGTTGGCGTCTACATGACCAACGGTGCCCTCCTGGTGATCGCCACTGCGGTCGCCGCAGCCTTCCTGCGCCCGAGAGCGAACCGGGCCCGCCACGCGGAAGCCGCACCGTAGGGGCATCCCTTGTGGGTGCCCACGGGCTCACCTGTAGCGCAATCGGCTCGGTTGCACCCTCCCTTGTGGGTGCCCGCGGGCTCACCTGTAGCGCAACCGGCTCGGTTGCGCCCTCCACCCTAGCCCAAGAGATAGAGCCATCGGATGAATCCGCCCTCTGAACCTGACAAGTGCCTGAGGGCACTTCTCACCCTCAGCCGGGGACCTGCAGTCCGCGGCCAACTCCGCAGATCGCCTTCCTCATTCACCCCTCCCCGTCAAGTGAGGTATGACCGAATCCCAGATCAGGCCATTTGACAGGACGCCGCACGTGAGTATAATGGTTGCGTTCATCCCAAGATCACTCACCCGCCGCGGGTCGTAGAGGAGGCCGGATGCGCACCACAATGCCCAGACGCCAGATACCTGATAGTGGTTCTGGATTCCAGGGGTGTAGTGCGCCTGGTCGCCGGTGAGGATGTTGAGTCAGGGTTGAGCCATCAACCAATGAAACCCGGCCGTGGGCGCACAGCCCACGGCCTCTACGTTCCGCCGCGCAGGGCAATCACAGCTCGACAGGTGGCCAACTCAAAGAGCCGTGGGTGTACCCCACGGCTCTTTTGCTTCACCACGGCAAGGAGGGACGAGCACATGAGCAGTGAATTGCGCAGAGACCGACAACCTGCAGGGCCCCCGGCAGGCAGGGAACTCTCAAAGCGGTTCTTGAAGGCAGATAGGAAGAAATGGAGTGGGCACCGTGAGTGAGGAATACACCATACGCGAATTGGACATGGAGCACGACATACCCAGACTGGTCGAGATGTGGAGGGCCAGCGACGACCAGTGGCCTGGCACGTGGAGCGGCGGCGTCGAGGTCACCAAGGAAATGATCGCCACCTGGATGAAGCGCGACAAGGCGCTCAACACCTACGTGGTCGACTTGTGCGATCGGATCGTCGGCTACTGCTCGTTCCACGAACCCGGCGACGAAAAGGACGTCGGGTACGTCGGCGTACTCAACGTCCAGCCAGATCACCAACGGAATGGCCTGGCCCGCAGGATGCTCAACCGTTGTACCGAACGTTGCGTAGAGCTGGGCTACAAACAACTGACCCTACACACCTGGCCGGGAAACTTGAAATCTGTGCCCCTGTACAAGAAAACAGGCCTCTACTGGGTACCCGACACAGACGTGCACATGCGCAACTTTATCCCCAGCATCCTGGTCATGCCCTGCGCCAGGCCCTACTTTGAGGCGCACGACTGGTACGGGACCTTCCAGCGCGAGTTGGAGCAAAAGGAAGACGACGAGCGCTGGGAAGGCATAAAGGTCTATACCTATCGCTGGGCGGCGGACGGCGACATGCTGACCGTGTGGGTCGACCGCGAAGCGCAAACGCTGACCGCCGTCGAAACGACCGGCTTTAGCGCCGCGGCCATCGCCACCAACATCGAGCCAGCCAAGGGACTGCCCACGCAGATGCGCTGGGTGCTCAAGAACAAGGGCGATCGGCCGATCAAGGTGTCGCTGATCGCCAACGGCACCGAGCACCTACAGATCGAATACCGCACGGCGCTGACGGTCGCTCCTGGCGAAAGCGCCCAAGTCGAGGCGAGCGTGGACGTCGCCGTAGACGCGCCGGACGTCAGGGAGCGCAAGCCAGCACCCGCCGTGCGCACGCTGCTGATCATCGACGGCGAGATAGTGGAACTCGCCACCGGCATGCGTCCGCGAGCGGCGGTGACCATCGAGACCGATCCCAAGTATGTCACGCTCTTCCCGGGCGTGGAAAAGACGGTCCACCTGCAGTTGCGCAACTACCAGCAGGAGGCGATCGAGGCCACGATCGCCCTGGCCCCGGCGCCAGGACTCGAGGTTGACTGGACGGAACGCACGATCGTGGTCCCGGGCAAGAGCTATGCCGGTGCCCCGATCGCGCTGCGTGCGACGACCGGAGGCGTCTACGACCTGCATGCGACGGCCCACTTTCAGGAGGGCAGGACGGCCCCGCAGCGGCTGGCCATCTTTAGCCTGGCCACGGGCGGCGTACTCGGCGATCGGGGCGAGCAAGAGACTCGCCTGGAGAACGAGTGGACGCGCCTCATCCTCAAGCCACGCGGCGGGGGGATGGAGGTCCGTACCCCTGTGGGCAATGCGCACCTGGGTGGCATGCGCGAGTACGTGGGACCACCGTTCTGGCCGTCCGAACTGGACGACAAAGAGTTCACCTGTGACCTGGTTCACGAGGACGGGCGCGTCACGGCTGTCTTGACCGCTGCCCTGGACGAACGTCCGGACTTGGTCCTGCGCCGGGCAGTGACCCTGGGCGCAGGACCTCTGGTCGAGGTGCGCAACGCCTGGATCAACAACGGCACGGAACCGCAGTCGATCCAGATCCAGCTCGGCTCCGACCTCTCGCAGCGCGAAGGGGCCACGATCGTCCTTCCCCTCGCCGATGGCATCGTCCACAGCCGCTTCGCAGAGTTTCCCGCAGCCGAAGAGGACGTGAGCAAAAAGCCAGAGGCGTTCGCCGAGCGCTGGTTGGCCGTGACCTCGGAACACGGGACCTTTGGCCTGGTGTGGGAAGAGACCATCATCGAGAACGAGGTCGGAAGCTGGGGGTGGTGCTCTTTGCTGCGGCCCGAACAGACCTGCGAACCACACCGCTGGACGCCGGCGGGCACGCTGACCCTGTATGCCGGGCCTGGCGACTGGCGGAGCGTGCGAAATCACGCCCGGCGGCTGTCCGGGAGGGACGGTGAGGAAGAGCCGATCCCGGCTGAGACGCGAGAGGTCTACGACGCGCGGCTCGAACCGTCACCGGTCGTCACGCTGGATGACCACGTCACAGCCACGCTGACCATCGACAACCTGCGCGCGCGCCCGATGACCGGGCACGCGCGGCTGGCAACACCGGAAGGCATGACCGCCGACTGCGGCGCGTTCGAGTTCGAGGGAGTGGCTCTGCAGGCGCCGTTCGAAGGCACGGTCAACCTATCGCTCGGGCCGCAGGCCACGGCCTACCAGGGCACGCTCTCCCTGCGTACGCAGGTGTTCGACACAGAGATCGGCCTGAACGTGCTTCGCCTGGGGACGCACGACCCGGTGGCGATCTTGAGGGGGGAGGACACGTGGACGATCGACAACGGGCGAACCTGCTTCACGGTCGCGCCCGGTTTCAGCGGTTCGCTGTCTGCCTGGGTAGAAAAGGGCATGGATCACCTGATCTCGCCCTACCCGGAGGTGAAAACCTTTGGCTGGATGAGCCCCTGGTACGGCGGCCTGATGCCGCTGGCCCTGCTCCGCCACGAGATGCCCGGCAAGCTAGGACAGGAAAAGTTCATAGCGCAGCGGATCGAGGCGCCCGACGCGTGGGGCATCCCCTGGGCGGGCGTGCGCGTCCGCTGCCAGATGGTGCGCGAACAACTGGTCGGCCTGGCGCTCGAGCTGGACTACCTGACCGTGGGCCAGAGCAACGTGCTCAAGCTGGTGTACCGCGTCCGCAACGACACGAGCGCAAAGCGGGGTCTGGGCTGCGGCTGGCATACCTTCTGGCAGCTCGACGGCACCTGGGAACATAATACGCTCTACAGCGCCGAGATCCAGCGCAAGCCCACCCCGTGGGGTAGCTGGTCCGATGCGGGCAAGTGGGGCCTCGTCACCAACGCAGAGACGGGACGCACGGCGGTCCTGGTCAGCCCCTACCCCGCCGTCCGCTTGATCGACTGGGACGCTGTGGGCGGCCACCTGGCCTTCATAGGGGAAATGTCGGTCCCGCCGTCCGGCACCGCAGAGCGCGTGTGCTACCTGGCCCTGTGCAAGGACGTGGAGGAGGCCAGGCGGTACATCCCTCTCAAGGAATACCTGTAAGCCAGGAGCGGGCAGGACTGGCGGTCCTCAGAGGACCGCCAGTCCGATGCAGGGCGAGGGACATTCTGAAGGGGGTGCGCTTTCACCCTCCAAAGCAGCGCAAGCAGCTCGTCAAAGATCCTCGCAGGGGACTTGCGGTCTCGACAAAAGAGCCGTCAAAACCCCTGGCAGGGCGATTTGCATAGCTGCCTGCTCTGTGGTATAATAGGGTTGAGAGTTGAATACACATCGTCCAACGGCGAACGACATTCCAGGGGGAATGTCGTTCTTTCTGTGCCTGGGCGCGAGAGAAGGGCATGCACCGTCACATAAACCTGCCCCCCAAAATAGAACGGACGTTGGCCCCCTATGGTCGACGAGGCATCCCTCTCCTTCTCCTCCACGATCCCGGGTCTCACTCCCCCATTCTCCGCAATGGGGGAGTTTTTTTGTGCCCAGGAGATGCCCCCCGATGTTGACTACACTGCCCGGGCTCATCGACGCCCACGTGCACCTGCGCACGCCGGGGCAAACCCACAAGGAAGACCTCTCCACCGGCACGCGTGCCGCCCTGGCCGGAGGGTTCACCCACGTGCTGGACATGCCCAACACGACGCCCCCGATCGTCGATCGGGCGACGCTACTGGACAAGCTCGCCCGGGTGCGAGAACGCGCCCACTGCGACGTCGCCACCTTCCTCGGCGGCACGGAAGCCAACGCCGCGACGGTCGCCAAGCTGGCCGGGCATCCCCTTGTCGTCGGCCTCAAGCTCTACCTGGGACGCACGCACGGGCCCCTCTACCTGCCCCATCTGAGCTCGATGGTCGATCACCTGCGCTCCTGGCCCGGCATCGTCGCCGTTCACGCCGAGGGATGGCACCTGGCGGCAGCGATCGGCATCGCCCGTCTATTCGGACGCCCCCTCCACTGCTGCCACGTGTCGCGGGAGGTCGAGATCGAGCTGATCCGCCGCGCCAAGGAGCTCGGAGACCGGGTCACCTGCGAGGTCACGCCGCATCACCTCTTCCTGACCGAGGACGATGCCCGCCGCTTGGGCCCCCTGAGCGATATGCGCCCGACCCTGGGCACGACTGCCGACCGGGACGCGCTGTGGGCCAACCTCGAGGTCATCGACTGCGTGGCCTCGGACCACGCGCCCCATACCCTGGAGGAGAAACGCGGCGCCGACCCTCCGCCTGGCGTGCCCGGCCTGGAGACCACGCTGCCCCTGCTGCTCAACGCCGTCCACGAGGGTAGGCTGTCGCTGGATCGCCTGGTCGAGCTGCTCTACGGAGGCCCGCGGGGCGTCTATGGCTTGCCGAGGCAGTCCGAGACAACCATCGAGGTAGACCGGTCCGCGCGGCACGTCCTGAGCGGCGACACCCTCTACACCAAGTGCCGCTGGACCCCGTTTGAGGGCATGCCGGTCCGCGGCCGGCTTGTATCGGTCACCCTGAGAGGAAAGGGGGTCTATGTGAACGGAAAAGTGCGCGTGTGAGGGTAGGTCAGGCCCTGAATGGGCCGCAGAAACCTTTGGACGAACGGCCCGCGATTCGCTATCAGCGCGTAGAGATCCTAGAGGAGGACAGATGATCGCAACAGACGTCATATCGGGGCAGGTCAAGGGCGCTCCCAGTGCTCTGCCTGCCGACCACATCGGCAACGGGTTTTTCGGCCAGGACATCCTCTCGGTCCGCCAGTTCGACCGCGAGAAACTGGACTACATCTACCGCGTCGCCGACGAGATGCGCTCCCTGGTCAAGCGGTTCGGCAAGGCCAACCTGCTCGACGGCAAGATCCTGGCCAACCTGTTCTACGAGCCCAGCACGCGCACCAGCTCGTCCTTCCAGGCCGCCATGCTCCGCCTGGGCGGGCGGAGCATCTCAATCAACGAGGTGCACTACTCATCGGTGACCAAGGGCGAATCGCTTCCCGACACCGTGCGCACGCTGGAGAGCTACTGCGACTTGACCGTGCTCCGCCACCCGGTAACGGGCTCCGCCGAGCTTGCCGCGCGCTATGCCCGCAAGCCGCTCATCAACGCCGGCGACGGCACGGGCGAGCACCCCACGCAGGCCCTGCTCGACATCTACACCGTAGAGAACGACCTGGGCCGCCTCGACGGCCTCAAGGTGGCCATGATGGGCGACCTGAAATACGGGCGCACCGTCCACTCGCTCACCCGCCTCCTCTCTCTCTATGAAACCGAGCTCTACTTTGTCTCGCCCGAGATCCTGCGCATGCCGGACGAGATCCTGGGAGAGGTCCGGGCCAGCGGGCATAACTACACCGAGCTGCGGGATGTGGACGAGATCATCGGCGAGATCGATGTACTCTACATCACCCGCGTGCAAAAGGAGCGCTTTGAGGACCCGGCCCAGTACGACGAGGTCAAGGGCTGCTACGTCGTCGATCCCGCGCTGATGGCTCACGCCAAGTCTGACATGATCCTCATGCACCCCCTTCCTCGCGTCTACGAGATCGCGATGGAGGTGGACGACGACCCCCGCGCGGCGTACTTTCGGCAGATGGAGAATGGGATGTACATCCGCATGGCGCTGCTGGCTGCCGTGTTGGGAAAGGCATAGCATGAGCTTCTTTGATCGCTTGCGCGAGGCTGCGACGCGGAACGGCTCTCTCCTCTGTGTGGGCCTGGACCCGCGGCCCGACCGCTTTCCGGACGAGGTCCTCGCCTCGCCCGATCCTATCCTGGCCTTCAACAGGCGGATCGTGGACGCCACGCGCGACCTGGTGTGCGCGTACAAGCCCAACTATGCCTTCTACGAGGCACAGGGGCTGGAGGGACTGAGGGCCCTGCGCGGGACGATCGACTACATCGGCCCCGAGATCCCGGTGATCCTCGACGCCAAGCGAGGCGACATTGGCGCCACGGCGGAGGCCTACGCTCAAGCCGCCTTTGAGGTGTGGGGAGCCGGCGCTGTCACCGTGGCCCCGTACCTGGGCGGTGACTCGGTTCTCCCCTTTACGGCCTACGAGGATCGCGGCGTGTTCGTCCTCTGCCACACCTCCAACCCCAGCGCGTCAGAGCTGCAGACACTGCGCTGCGGCGGCGAACCCCTCTACCGGCACGTCGCCCGCCTGGCCGGCCGCTGGAGTGAGTGCGGCAATGTGGGCCTGGTGGTCGGGGCCACCTACCCGCAGGCCCTGCGCGAGATCCGCGAGCTGGCACCCGAGACCTGGTTCCTGGTACCCGGCATCGGCGCGCAGGGAGGGGACCTGGAGGGTGCGGTCGCCGCCGGGCTCCGCCCCGATGGCCTGGGGATGGTGATCAATGTATCGCGCGGCGTCTGCCACGCGCCCGACCCGCGCCAGGCGGCGATCGCCTACCGGGACCAGATCAACGCCGCCCGTCGTCTACCTTCCCAAGCCCCGGAAGGAATCCTCAGCCGGCCTGGAGGGACCTCCAGGGACGGCCTGATCCTTGACCTGGCGCGCATCGGCGCGGTGCGCTTTGGGTCCTTCACCCTCAAGTCGGGGGCGACCTCACCGATCTACATCGACCTGCGCCTGCTTGCCTCTCATCCCGACGTGTTGGGCCGCGCGGCCCAGGCCTACGCCGACCTGCTCGCCGGCATCGAGTTCGACCGCATCGCCGCCATCCCCTATGCGGCCCTGCCCATCGGCACGGCGGTAGCCCTCCAGACCGGACGGCCGATGATCTACCCGCGCAAGGAGGTCAAGGGCTATGGCACAAGGCGCGCCATCGAGGGCGTGTACCATCCCGGAGAGCGCGCCGTGGTCCTCGACGACCTGATCAGCACCGGTGAGAGCAAGGTCGAAGCGATCGCCCCCCTGGTTGAGGCGGGGCTCGTCGTGCGCGACATCGTCGTGCTCATCGACCGCGAGAGCGGCGGCCGCGAGACGCTGTCCGCCCAGGGCTACCGCCTGCACGCCGTGCTCACCCTCCGCCAGATCCTCGACCTGCTCGTCCAGCAGGGCCAGATCGGCGAGGAGCAGCGGGCGGGGGTGATCGAGTGGCTGGCATCGGAATGATCGACCTGAGCGTCTCGTTCTGCGGCCTCACCTTCCCGAACCCGCTGGTCCTGGCATCGGGCATCCTGGGCACCGAGCCTGCGCTGATGGAACGCGTGGCCCGCTGTGGGGCCGGCGGCATCACGGCCAAGTCCTGCGGGCCTCACCCTCGGGCTGGCCACCCGAACCCCACCGTGCTGGACTGGGGGCCGGGGCTGATCAACGCCGTCGGCCTGGCCAACCCGGGCGTCGAGGCCGAGGTCGACATCCTGCGCGAGACCAAGGCCCGCCTGGGGCCTCTCCGCGTGCCCCTCATCGCCAGCATCTTTGCCGACACCGCAGAGGGCTTTGCCCAGGTCGCCGCGCAGGTCAGCGAGGCGTCTCCCGACCTGATCGAGGTCAACATCTCTTGCCCGAACGTCGCTGCCGAGTTCGGACGGCCCTTTGCCCTCGACCCAGAGGCCGCCGCCGAGGTCACGCGGGAGGTCAGGCGGGCAACGGCCCTCCCCATATCAGTCAAGCTGTCGCCCAACACCCCCGACCTGGTGCACATCGCGCAGGCCGTCGTCGATGCCGGGGCCGACGCGCTCACGGCGATCAACACCCTCGGCCCGGGCATGGTCATCGACCTGGAGAGCGGGCAGCCGGTCCTGGCCAACCGCGTCGGCGGCGTGTCCGGCCCGGCGGTTCGCCCCATCGCTGTGCGCTGCGTCTACGACCTGGCCCGGAGCCTGGACGTGCCGATCATCGGCACCGGCGGGGTGACCAGCGGGCGAGATGCCCTGGAGATGATCGTCGCCGGGGCCACGCTGGTCGGCGTGGGCTCGGCGGTCTACTGGCGCGGTCCGGAGGCGTTCGCCCTCATCCGC
>JADHXD010000109.1 GCA_016783145.1 Anaerolineae bacterium | reverse complement strand
TTGTCCGATCATACCTGTGGATAGACTGTGTCTAGCTTACCACAAAGTCGATGTCTTGTATGGGACTTATGTCACATTGGCAAAAACCCGGATTCGTGCTCTTGGGAAACTGGTTCTCCCCAAGATTTTGAGAAGATACAAGTTAGGATAGCGACCGTATTCGTGATTGCTCTGTGTTGTGCGCACACGCTGTTTGACGATCGCCAGCAGGTCATTCTCGCGCATCACCCGCAGCACACGTTTGTGGTTCACGATGTGCTCTTCGCGGTGAAGCTGCTCCGTTACCCGGCGGTAGCCATAGGTCGGGAAGCGAAGGAGCACATCCTCAATCAAGCTCAACAGGCCCAGATCGTCGTGCCCCTGTGCACTGTGGTAGTACGTACTGGGGGCCAAACCCAGGATCTCGCACAACATGCGAGTCGAGTATTCGCTGGACAAAGATTGGACCATTTCACGCTTAGTCATCGTTGAGAGTCCAGCCAGTCGGAGAGTTTTTTTGCCGCTGCGAGCTCCATCGTTAGGCGGCCAACCAGTCGCTCCAGTTCGGCGATCCGTTCCTGGTCAGCCGACGAACCGATATCGCTCTGGAAGGCCCTGGAACCGTTTTCCAGGAGATCCTGTCGCCAGCGACTGAGCGAGGTCTCGCTCACCTGATGCTCATGGCACAGCTGAACAGCTCGCTTCTCGCCGGTGAGCAGCTTCAACACCAGCTGAAACTTGAACTCGGGCGTATAGTCGCGTTTTCTCTTGGTCACGTGAACCTCCTTCGGTCAGACAGTATAGCATAAGTTTCTTGCGCACCATACTGTCCAATTTTCGGGGTTCACTACACGCACCCCAACCTCGTTCCGACGCTCCCGCGTCGGAACGAGGAGCACATACTCTGCTAACCACCCCTCGGTGCACGGTGCTCACATTCAGTGGCGATCCTGTCCCCACAAAGGCACTGCCCTCCGCCCCACGCCAGGTACAGACGCTTGACCCTCTCCGCCCTCTTCTCCGTCTTCTCGGTGCCTCGGTGGTGAGCGTTCCTCCCGACCTCCCCTCTCCGCCCTCCTCTCCGTGCTCTCGGTGCCTCTGTGGTGAAAGTTGGGTGATCACCAGACCCCCGTTTGACATTCCACGCCGAATGTGATATCATCCCCGCCAACCGAATATCCAATCGCTACATTCTTATCCAGAGAGGTGGAGGGACCGGCCCTGTGAAGCCTCGGCAACCAAGCGGGATCGGGTGCTATGGTGCCAATTCCGGCAGACCCCCGGCGGGTTCTGGAAGATGAGAGCGCGTTACGACGGTGTTGACCGCCTCTTCTCGAACGTGCGGCCCCTGGTGTCCATCGGGCAAAAGTGCCGCACTCGAACCCCCGCTGAAGAGGCGTTTCTGTTTCCCCCCCTTCTCTCTGGTGAGCGGCTCGCTCCACACGACCGCGTGCGCACGCGGCCTGCCCGTCCCGAGCGAGAGCCTCAGCGAAAGCCCTAACGGACATCCTACCGGAGAGGAGTATGCTGTGAACAACCACTTTTCCACCCAGGCCGTGCACGGTGGCGAGGAAAAACGCAAGCCCTACGGCGCGCTGACCACGCCCATCGTCCAGACCTCGACCTACACCTTTCAGGACACGGCCGAGATCGTGGACTTTTTGGAGCGCAAGGCCGCCCGCAAGGCCGGCGAAGACCTGGAGGTGCGCGACGAGTACGGGCGCTACAGCAACCCGACGCAGAGCGCGGCCGAGCGCAAGTTGGCCGTCCTGGAAGGGGGAGAACGGGCCCTGCTCTTTTCCACGGGGATGGCGGCGATCACGACAGCCGTGCTGACCCTCCTCTCCGCGGGCGACCACCTGCTGATGATCGACAACAGCTACCGCCGCACGCGCGAGTTCGCAAAAAAGTTCCTGGTGCGCTGGGGGATCGACTGCACCCTGGTGCCGATCGACGACCCGGCGGCCTGGGTCGCCGCCCTGCGCCCCAACACCCGCCTGTTCTTTTCCGAGACCCCGACCAACCCCTACCTGCGGGTGATGGACCTCTCATCTATGGCCGGCGTGGCCCGCGAGCACGGGATCCTGACCATGGTCGACAGCACGTTTGGCACGCCGGTCAACCTGCGCCCGCTAGAGTACGGCATCGACCTGGTGATGCACAGTGCCAGCAAGTACCTGGGAGGGCACAATGACCTGCTCGCCGGGACGGTGATCGGCCCAAGGAGGCTCCTGGACGAGATCGAGAACGCGCGCGGCGTGCTGGGCGGAGTGGGGGGCCCCCACGATGCCTACCTCTTGCTGCGCGGGCTGAAAACGCTCGACCTGCGCGTCCGCCGCCAGAACGAGAACGCGCTGCGCATGGCCCGCTTCCTGGAAGGCCACCCCGCCGTGCGCACCGTCTACTATCCGGGTCTGCCCGGCCACCCCGACCACGAGATCGCCCGGCGGCAGATGTCCGGCTATGGCGGCGTGGTCAGCTTTGAGATCGATGGGGATATGGAGGACACCGGACGCTTTATCGACCGCCTCCAGATACCCTACATCGGCCCTACCCTGGGTGGTGTGGAGAGCATCGCCCAGCAGCAGGCCCGGTTCGTCTCCCTCGACCCGGAGGAGCGCCGGGCAACGGGCATCGTGGACAACCTGGTGCGCTATGCGCTGGGCATCGAGGACTGCGACGACCTGATCGCCGACCTGGCGGGTGCGCTGGAAGGCGTGTGAAGCGGAACGGAGAGACAAAAGATGATCGTACACAAGTTTGGCGGCACCTCGGTTGGCGATGCCGGGCGCTTTGCCAACGTCGCCCAGATCATCATCGACCACCAGCACCGCGAGGGCGCTCCCTCGGGAGGAGTCGCGGTCGTCGTCTCGGCGATGAAGGGAGTGACCAACGCCCTGATCGCCGGCGCGCGAGCCGCCGCGGAGGGAGAGGACGCCGTCTATCGCGAGATCAAGGCCGCCCTGCTGAGCAAGCACCTGGAGGTCGTCGGCGCGCTGCTCGGTCACAGCCCCGAGCGGCTCGACGTCGGCGGGCTCGTCGAGGACCGGCTGCACGAGCTGGAGCGTCTCTACCGCAGCATCGCCGTCCTCGGCGAGCTGACCGTGCGCGGCTGTGACGCGGTGGCCTCCCTGGGCGAGCAGTTGTCCTCCAGCATCCTGGCTGCCGTGCTGCGCGACCGGGGCGTGCGCGCCCAGGCGGTCAGCGCCACAGAACTGATCGTCACCGACGACAACTTTGGCGCGGCAAACCCCCTGATCGAGCCCACGCGCCAGCGGCTGCGGCAGCGCGTCGCGCCGCTGGTCGAGCGAGGCGTGATCCCGGTGATCACCGGGTACATCGCCGCCACCGAGCAGGGGATCACCACCACCTTGGGCCGCAACTGCAGCGACTATACGGCGGCCCTCGTCGGCGCGGGCCTGGGCGCCGACGAGGTGTGGATCTGGAGCGACGTGAACGGCATCCTCACCGCCGACCCGAACATCGTCCCCCAGGCCCGCACGTTGAGTGAGCTTTCCTATGCCGAGGCCGCCGAGCTGGCCTACTATGGGGCCGACGTCCTGCAGCCCAAGACGCTGCGCGCGGTCACCGAGGGCCGCATCTCGCTGCGCATCGTCAACAGCTTTGACCCTGCCCACCCTGGCACGCTGATCGTCGGCGTGCCCAGCGCGGACCGAGAGCGGCTGCCGGCGATCATCTCCACCACCGGGCTGAGCATGATCGCCGTGGGCACCGAGGATGACTCCTGGACGCTCGACATGTCGGCGCGCGTGCTGCAGATCCTGAGCGAGGTCAGCGTGGACGTGCTGATGTTCTCCCAGTCCTTTTCCGAGCACAACCTCAACCTGGTGGTGCGCGAGCAAGACCAGGCCCACTGCCTCAACGCCCTGTGCCGTGAGTTCGGCGGCGACCCCGGGCAGCCCGTCGGTCGGGGGTCGGAGCGCATCACGCTTCGCCGGCTGGGCAACGGCTGCAGCCTGGGCACCCAGGAGCGCGTGGCGACCGTTTCCGTCGTCGGCGTCCCCGGTTGGGGCGAGGCGGGCATCGTCCCCCACGCCTTTGCCGCCCTCGGCGAGTGTGGCACGCGGGTCATCGCCGTGGCCCAGGCAGCCAGCGAATACAGCGCTTCTTTCTGCGTTCCCGAAGACCAGGTAGCCGAGGCCGTGCGCTACCTGCATCATAAACTAGGCTTGGAAGGTTGAAAATGACAAGGATCTCGGTAGGCATTTTAGGCGCGACCGGCACCGTCGGTCAGCGCTTCATCCAGTTGTTGGAGGACCACCCCTGGTTCGAGGTCACCGCCGTCGCCGCATCCGAGCGCTCGGCCGGGCAGCGCTACGAGGAGGCGTGTCACTGGCTGCTGCCCACGCCGATGCCGGAGGCCGTGCGCGACCTGGTCGTGGGGCCGATCGAGCCCGGGCTGGACTGCCGCCTGGTCTTCTCCTCGCTCCCCTCCGGGGTCGCCGGGCCAGCGGAGGAGCGCTTTGCCCGCGCCGGCTACGCCGTCTGTACGAACGCCTCCGCGCACCGCGCCGACCCCGATGTGCCTCTCCTGATCCCCGAGGTCAACGCCGGTCACACGGCGCTGATCGAGGTGCAGCGCCGGGGGCGCGGCTGGAGCGGCCTGATCGTCGCCAGTGCCAACTGCGCGTCCATCCCGCTGACCCTGGCCTGCAAGCCGCTGCACGACGCCTTTGGCCTGCGCGCGCTCTCCGTGACCACGATGCAGGCCGTCTCCGGGGCCGGGTACCCGGGCGTCCCCTCCCTGGACATCCTGGGCAACGTCGTGCCCTACATTCGCGGCGAGGAGGACAAGGTCGAGGCCGAGCCGCTCAAGATGCTGGGCACCCTGCAGGAGGGCCGGATCTACGATGTCCCCGGCACGATCAGCGCGCAGTGCAATCGCGTCGCCGTGCGCGATGGGCATATGGGCTGCGTGTCGGCGGCCTTTGAACGGGCACCGGAGGTCGAGGCCGTGGTCGCCGCCCTGGAGGCGTTCCGCGCCCCGCCCGAGGTAGCGGCGCTGCCCAGCAGCCCTGCCCGACCGATCGTCGTCCGCCCGGAGCCCGACCGCCCGCAGCCGATCCTGGATCGCGATGCCGGCAATGGCAACTCGATCACTGTGGGCCGCGTGCGCCCTTGCCCCCTGTTCGACGTCAAGTTTGTCTTTCTCGGGCACAACACCCTCCGCGGCGCCGCGGGAGGGGCGATCCACAACGCCGAGCTGCTCGTGGCCCAGGGCTGGATCGCCTGACCGGTGACCCCGACGTGTTGGGAGATCCGCTGCTCTGCGCTCTGGACGGGGCAGCCACGATCCCTCGTTGGCGGCGCCCTGGCGCGACTCGCTCACTCCGCCCTGGCCCCATCCCACGAGAGGCTGGCAAGGGGCAACTTTCACAGGGCGGGAGGCGTGCGTGAAGCCGTTTTAACGATTGACCTCGCGCGGAAAGGCGCGGCGACTGCGGATGCTGGCACTGTGTGCACTGGAGCAGTATGCCCTGGAGGTCAGGGACGTACGGCTGTTGGCCGTGTGCACCAACACGCTCTACCGTGTGCGCGGCACCGATGGCACGGGCGCGGAGGCCTCCTACGTGCTCCGGGTGTGCACGCCCGGATGGCGCACGCTGACGGACCTGCGGTCGGAAGCGATGTGGCTGGGGGCGCTGGGGCGGGACACGGACATCGGCGCTCCGGTCCCTGTGGCGGCACGGGGCGGCGGTACCCTCGTCGAGGCCCGTGTGGACGGGGTGCCGGGGTCTCGCCACTGCCTGCTGATGAGCTGGCTGCCCGGTCCCCTTCTGGCGAGCCGCTTGACCGGGGCCAACCTGTTCGCGATGGGTGTGCTCTTTGCCCGGCTGCACGCGCACGGGGCCCGGTTTGTCCCCCCAGAGGGCTTTACCGAGCGCAGGATGGACCACGAGTATGCGCGGGGCGAGGAGGACGTGCTCTTTGCCTGCCAGGAGGGGTTCACTGCGCGCACGCGGGACGTGCTCGACCGGGCGAGGATCGAGGTCGAGGGCGCGTTCGAGCGTCTCTACGCGGGACCAGGGCTGCAGGTGATCCACAACGACCTGCATCACGAGAACATAAAGCTCTACCGCGGGCGGCTCTTGCCCTTTGACTTTGAGGACACCATCTGGGGGTACCCCGTGCAAGACATCGCCATGGCCCTCCAGGACCTGATGATCGACGTCCCCCCCGAGGCGTACGATCCGCTGTTGGCCGCTTTCCGCCAGGGGTACGAGACGCGCGCTCCGTGGCCCGAGGGGTACGAGGGGCAGATCGACACCTTTCGCGTGGGGCGCATGTTCTGGGTGACCAACTATGTGTCCCGGTACCAACGCAAGTACCTGCGCGAGCACCTGGACCGCACGGCGGCGATGTTCGAGCGATACCTGGATACGGGGCAGCTCCGGAAGGCGTGAGCTACCCAGCCTGGTTCCTACGCTCCGCGTGGGAACCAACGAGCGCAGGCCTGAGCCGTCAGGCCTCCCGTACCGCCACCCAGCCTGGTGCCTACGCTCCGCGTGGGCACCACCAGCGCAGGCCGAGCCACCCAGCCTGGTCCCTGTGCCACCCAGCCTGGTGCCTACGCTCCGCGTAGGCACCGACGAGCGGCAGGTAGTGACCGCATCTCGTGGAGAAACCAGATGGGATTCGCACAGTGGAGAACGCCATCCTCCACAGACTTGCCGCAATCTGCGCAATCTGGAATCTGCGTAATCTGCGTAATCTGTGGATAGTTCGCCACGTCATTGCACGATATCTATCCGACTGCTCCACCAGACAGCACGAGATTGCACGATCGCCCCCTCGTGAGTATAATGGACCGCGCACGAACCGGACCATCACCTCTCCATCCCTGACGATCACAGGAGTGCACCATGAGTGTCTTCTCAGAGAGTGGGGGAACTGGCTCCAGACTTCCGAAGTCTGGCAGACTTCGGAAGTCTTTCCCCCGAATCATTGAGATGATAGCACCATGACGTACAAGATCAGCGGGTCGAGCTCTCTGCGCGAGATCATGGGCGACCTCATCGTCTATCGCAACCTGATCCCCTCGGATCCACGCCTCCCCTCTGTGGACGCCTTGCGCGATGACCTCGGTCTGGGCGACCGCCCCCTGCCCCGCAAGGCCGAGCCCGAATACGGGAGGGTCGTCGCCGAGATGCTGCGCCGCGCGCGAGCCCTGGACCTGCCCGGCACGACGGTCCAGCGGCTCGTCTACATCGGCGACACCCGCCTCAACGACGGCACCGCCTTTCGCAACCTGTGCGCGGCGGGCGAATGGCCCGGGTGGTGCTTTATCGGGCGCGACACGATGGGTCAGCCCGCCCAGGTCGAGGTGGAGGGCGATCTCTATGTGGCGAACCGCTGGTCCGCCCTGCCCGACTTCTTGCGGTACGTGCAGGCGCAGGGAATAGCCCTGGACGAGGAGACGGCGCTAGTGATCGACATCGACAAGACCGCCATCGGCGCGCGGGGTCGAAACGACGGGGTGATCGACGAGGCCCGGGTGGAGGGCGTGCGGCGCACGGTGGCCGACCTGCTCGGCCCAAACTATAATCAGGATGCGTTCGGCGCCGCCTACGACGAGCTGAACCAGGCACCGTACTATGGGCTGACCGCCGACAACCAGGACTACCTGGCCTACATCTGCCTGATCCTGGGCGCCGGGCTCTGGGCTCTCGAGGCCGTGGTGGACGGGGTCCGCTCGGGGGCACTGGGGCAGTTCACGGACTTAATCTCCAGGGTCGAGGAGCGGCGCGGGGAGCTGGCGGGCACAGGACTGACCTCCATCCACGACGACGTGTGGCGCCGCGTCCAGGGTGGAGACCCCACCCCCTTTAAGGCCTTTCGTTACAACGAATACCTGACCACCGTCGGCCGCTTTGGCGCCGGGATGGGCGCGACCGTCGAGCAGGCCCTCGCCCGCCTGATCGCGATCACGGCGGAAGTGCGGGAGGCGGCTCTTTCACTACACGAATCGGGCGTGCTCGTCTTTGGCGTCTCCGACAAGCCCGACGAGGCCTCGGTCCCCAGCGCGCAGCAAGCCGAACAGGGCATGCTGCCCCTGCACCACCTGGAGACCGTGGTCATCGGCGAGTAGGGCACCTACCCTACTCGCCACCACCCGCCGTAGGGCGCGTTTCCTACGCGCCTCCACCCACCGTGCCACCGTAGGGCGCGTTTCTTACGCGCCGCCAACCACCGTCCGCCGTAGGGCGCGTTTCTTACGCGCCTCCGCCCTCCTCTGTGGCAGCGGCACCCCCCTGTGGTGACAGCACCGCTTCCGTAGGGCGCGTTTCTTACGCGCCGTTGGCCTGTGCGCGCCGCCACCCATTGTAGGGTAAGCGGCCCGTCGCAGATCCTCGTATGAGGGCTTGCCCGCCCGCCGCAGAACACGTTTGCTACGCGCCGCCAGAGCCCCCCTGTGACATCGGCATCCCCATGCCGCTGTTGGCGCACCGCCGGCGCATGGGGGTGCGCCGGCTACGGGCGAATCCCTTTCTGGCAGCAGGTTCCCTCTGCCGCTGCTGGCTACGGGCGATCCGTCCGCGGCATCACCGGACCTGATAGACCGCTATCCCCCCCACCTCGTGGGCAAGCTCCAACCTGCCCTGGCCCGCGATCGCCTCCCACAGCGGGTCCCCGGCGGGGGCATCCTCCTCGTCGATCAAGACCAGGTTGATCCCCTCGCCTCCCCACCCCGCCAGCACCTCGATCGACGCGTCCGACGGAAAGTCGCGCAGCTCAGGGTACCACTCTTCAAACAGGATGGGAAAGTAGGTCCCATAGCCGCTGGCGATGCGCTGCCCGTGATGCATCGTATAGTACATCTGCGGCCCGCTCAGCGCCCGATCTACCGGCAGTTGGATCAGCGTCACCTGCTCCTCCAGCTCCGACAGCCACACGTCCACCGGGCGTGGACCGGCAGCGATCAGTTCCTGCGGGCCGGTGTAGAATTCGAAAAGGACCCATCCCACCAGCAGCCCCGTTACCGCCCAGCGGCGGGGCCTGGGCCGCCCCGTTGGCCGCGGTTCGACCTCTTCCCTGAGGAAAACGGCCGTCCCCGCCCCGGCGGCCACGGCGATGCCCAGAGTGGCCAGGATGGCAAAGCGGCCCCAACTGCGCATCCCAGCCAGGCCGGGCACGGTCCAGCGCAGCAGCAGTGCGGGCAAGGGAAGGGCGATGCGCCCTTCCGCCGCCAGGGAAAAGGGCTCGCCCGCCAGCGAGTGACGCCCCAACCAGTCCAGCGCCCCGTTCCAGGCCGCGGCCCACGCCTCGGGGGCAGGGAGCGCGATCACCCGCCGAAAGAGCGTCACCACCGGCCCCAGGCTGAGCAGAAAGGCCGCGCCGATCAGCCAGCCCCAGCCTCGATGCAAGCCCTGGCCCTTTCGGCGCCAGGCGTACAGCGCCAGCAGGCTCGGGATCCACCCCCACCCCAACAGGAACTCGTACGGGAGCTGCCCGTCAAAGGGCGTCAGGTGCCTCTGCACCCAATCCCCCCACAGCGGGTGCCGTGGGTTGGGCACCAGGTAGTCATCGAGACCCCCCGACCAGAACGCGGCCTGCTCCAGCGGGACCGACGCCTCTCCCGCCCTTTGGACGGCCCGGTAGGGGAGCAAAAAGGGCACCACGAGGACCGCAGAGACCCCGGCAAAGAGGGCCGCCCCGCGCAGCCACGGCCCCCAGTCCTCGCGTCGCCACCTGCGCCACAGCCGGGCGACCAGGTAGACCGGGACGAGCAGGGCCAGCATCGCCCCATAGTACCAACTGGACAGCGCGCTCAGGGCGAACCACAGCCCAGCCAGCGCTGCGTCCCTCCCGCGCCGCCGGCGGAGGTATCTCTCCAGGTAGAGGTAGAGCAGCGCGATCCACTGGGTGTCCACCAAAGGCAGGTTGCCGGCGATGCGCGCCATCCTATAGGGACAGAAGGCGTAGACCACCCCGGAAACGATGCCAGCGGGCGCGCTCCCGGTCCCCTCGCGCACGAGGAGATAGGCGCAGAACCCGCTCAGCGCCGTCGAGGCGAGGATGAACAGGTTGTAGGTCGCCACCGGGCCGAACAGGACGGTCAGAGGGATGCCCAGGTAGGTGTGGGCCGGGGTGATCTCCCCGTAGGCCAGCGGGTAGCCATAGGGGGCGTACACCTCGGGCACGTGCAGCGGAGAACGGCCCAGGTCGAGCAGGGCGTGCTTGACCCACCAGATCTTCCACACGTACTCGAGATTGTCGCCGACAAAGGGGCCGATGACTTGATCTCCCAGGTGCAGGACCAGGGGCCAGGTCATCGCGACGGCCAAGACCACGTAGAGCAGGGCGACAAGGCCGGTTTCCCTCGCAGATCGCTTCATCCCACGCTCACTCTCGTTAGTCGCGCTTCTTGCGCACGGTCAATACGCCCCATACCTCTTGACCAACTCGATGGCAAACGCGTAATTCTCGAACGAGACCGAGTTGGGCACCGAGTGGTCCGAGTGATAGATGTATCCTCCCCCCTCCTTGGCCGCGGTGACCTTGGCGGCGATCTCACCCTCGATCTCTACCCGCGTGCCCGACAGCGCCCGCACATCGATGTTGCCGTGGAAGACCAGGCGGTCCCCGTACTGCGCCTTCAGGGCGCGTACGTCCAGCCCGGCTTTGGCCTCCAGTGGGTGCAGGCCGGCAAAGCCCGCGTCCAAGAAATGGGGGATCAGCGGGGCGATGTTTCCGTCCGAGTGCAGCGAGGTCTTGAGCCCATCGCGGGCAAAGCGTTCGCAGAGCCGCTTGTGATGGGGATAGACCAGCTCCCGGTACAGCGCGGGCGAGATCAGCGGTGCGGCCTGGTATCCGAGGTCATCGGACAGGAACGCGCCATCGAACTCCATCCCCAGCCGGCGCATCCCCTCATAGAGGTCGATGACCAGTTGAGCGTGCGCGGCCATCAGCTCGTGGATGAACTCGGGCTCGTCGAGCATCGACATCAGCATGCGCTCCATCCCGATCCGCATCCACGTGGGGTGAAAGCAAGCATGCGCCGAGTAACACACAAACTGGCCTGCCTCCCGGGCGTGGCGATAGGCCCGCCGCGTGGACTCGGGAACGCGTGAGTCGTTGTAGGCCATGCGCTGCCGGTGGGCTAGCCAGTCCTCCCGGCTCTTGATCGTAAAGTCGAGCCACTGGGACGTCCACCCCTCAGGCACGTGCAGGTCGCGGCGCAGCGCCCCCTCGCTGTCCCAGTAGGTCCGGTCTGCCTCCCCCTCGCGGACCACGCGCTCTGGCATCTGCAGCGTATAGTCGCCGCCGATGCGAACCAGATCGTTCGTCCCGAAATGGTCGCCCGGCGAGACCCCGGCTGGCAGCCCTTCGCGCCGCCAGCGCGCGATCGTCGTCTCCCAGTAACTGTCCGTCAGGGGCACGCGATCTGGAATGCCTCCGGCAAAGACCGCCGCCACCCGCTGTCGTCCGTTCATGTCCTCCTCCTCCTCGTCGTCATCCAACGGCTCGGGTCCTCCAGGTCGTCGAACCCGCCATACCGGCGATACAGCTCGTGCGCGTCGCGCGTGGCCAGCATCAGCCGCATCCCCTGCAGCTCCGGGTGGGCGACGATGCACTCGATCAGCCACTTGCCCAGGCCGCGCCCGCGATGCGTTTCCAGGACAAACACGTCGCACAGCCAGGCAAAGGTCGCATAGTCGGTGACGGCGCGCGCAAAGCCCACCTGGCCCTCGCCGTCGTAGATCCCAAAGCAGAGCGAATGCTCGATCGATGCCCGCACGGCACTCAGCGAGCGGCACTGGGCCCAGTACGACCGCTCGGCGAGGTAGCCGTGGATCGCCTCGACCTCCAGCCTGGACCGGTCTGTGCTGATCTCATACCCATCCCGATCGTACGTTCTGCCCGCCATACCCCTCCTCGATCCCAGCACCTCTGTAGCACAAGCGGCTCGCTTGTGCAGGGCGCGTTTCCTACGCCCCGCCAGCCGGCCCACGTAGGGCGCGTTTCTTACGCGCCGTCAGCGGCGTCGGCTTTGAAAGCCGACCTACACACCTCCGGTGGGGCGCGTTTCCTACGCGCCGCCGGCCAACCACCGTAGGGCGCGTTTCTTACGCGCCGTCGGCTACAAGCGCGTTTCCTGCGCGCCAGCGCGAGGCGTCGATGCATCGCCGCGCAGCGATCCAGCCACAGGGCCTGGTAGCGGTCCTCGGGCAGCACCCGACCCCGCAAGTCCGCCACCGTGCGGATCCCCGCCTCCTGGCACTAAGGAAATTGTACCGCCATCTGGGGTTTAGGGCAACATGCGCCACCTCTAATGAATTTCTTATGTTCCTCTAATGGTGCTCTAATACACCTCTGCTAGAATGGGAACTATGCCAACCAAGCGCGGAAGGGGACGGGCCCTTCTGCTTTTTTCGCGTCCTGGGACCTGGCGGTGCCCGCCCGATGCAGTTCGGGGCGGGATGAGCCTCGTCCAGGCAAGACAAGCGACCGGTCCAAAGGGATCGCGCAGCATCCTGTCTGCATCCGTGCCGCCCCGTCCTGGCCCGGACGGGACAGGGGAGGCGCGGGCGCCCTTTGCGGGATCGCACGACGCACATGGAGGAAGAGAATGACAGAGCAGGGCTACACGTTCAAAGCCGAGATCCAGCAGCTCCTCAACATCCTGGTTCACTCGCTCTACACCGACCGCGAGATCTTCTTACGGGAGCTGATCTCTAATGCCGTCGATGCGCTGAACCGCCTGCAGTTCGAGATGCTCACCAACCGCGACGTGCTCGACCCCGATGCCGAGCTGGCGATCCGCGTCTCCGTGGACGAAGAGGCCAAGACGATCACCATCTCGGACAGCGGCATCGGGATGACGGGCGAAGAGCTGATCGCCAACCTGGGGACCATTGCCCAGTCCGGCGCGGCCGCGTTCATCCGCCAGCTCGAAGGGATGGACGAGGCCGAACGTCCCTCCCTGGAGATGATCGGCCAGTTCGGCGTGGGCTTTTACTCTGCGTTCATGGTCGCCGAGGAGGTGCGCGTCGTCTCGCGGTCGTACAGGCCGGACGCCGCGTCCAGCGAGTGGGTCTCCGATGGCAGCGCCACCTTTCGCGTCGGGCCGCCTGGGGAGCCCAAAGAGGATCGAGGGACGGAGGTCATCGTCAAGCTCAAGGAGGACGCCGCCGAGTTTGCCAGCAACTGGCGGATGGAACAGATCATCAAAAAGCACTCGGACTTTGTGGCCTTTCCGATCACCATCGGCGACCGGGTCGTCAACCGGCAAAAGCCCCTGTGGCGGCAGCCCCCCCAGGAAGTCGAGGACAAGGAATACGCGGACTTTTACCATCACCTGACGATGGACTGGGAACAGCCGCTGCTCTCGACTCATATGATCGCCGACGTGCCGGTGGATATCCGCAGCATCCTCTACGTCCCCAGCCACCGCGATCGGGGCCTGCTGAACGCGCGCCCAGACTATGGGCTCCGGCTGTACGCCAGGGGCGTGATGATCCAGCAGGACAACAAGGACATGCTGCCCAACCACTTTCGCTTCGTCGAGGGGGTCGTCGAATCGGAGGACCTGCCCCTCAACGTCTCCCGAGAGACTGTGCAGCGCAACCCCGCCGTCCGTCGCATCCAGAAGGCCCTGGTGGGCAAGCTGATCCGCGAGCTGGAAGATCTGGCCAAGGAGAAAGAGGACGAGTACGCGCGATTCTGGAACGAATTCGGCATCTTTGTCAAGGAAGGCATCGCCACCGATCCTTCGACCAAGGACGACCTGATGCCCCTGCTGCGCTTTCACTCCTCCAAAGCCGCGGACGGCGACCTGATCTCGCTGTCCGAATATGTGGAGCGCATGCCCGAGGGCCAGGGGGCCATCTACTACCTGTTGGGAGAGAACCTGGACTCGATCTCACGCAGCCCGCACCTGGACTACTTTTCCGCGCACGACCTGGAGGTGCTCTTCCTGGTAGACCCCGTCGACGGCTTTATGATCGCCTCCCTGGCCGAGTACGAGGACAAGCCCCTCAGGAACGTGGACGACGCATCGCTCGAGCTGCCCGACGATGCGCGCGAGGGCGAGGACGCGGACGCTGCTCCACCGGTGCCGGACGAGGGGTTCAGCGCGCTGGTGGCGCGGGTCGTGCAGGTGCTGGGGGACAAGGTGACCGAGGTGCGCGAGTCCAAGGTGCTGCGCGACAGCCCCTGCCGCCTCGTTTCGCCGGAAGGCGGGCCGGGCAGTGACATGCAGCGGGTCTACAAGCTGCTGAACCGGGAATTCGAAACCCCGAAAAAGATACTCGAGATCAATCGCGGACATCCCCTGATCCGCAACCTGGCCCACCTGGTGGACACGACGCCTGACGCCCCGGTCATCGACCTCACCGTCGAGCAGCTCTTTGAGAACCAACTGCTCATCGAGGGTGTGCACCCCAACCCGATCTCGATGATCGGGCGCATCCAGGCCCTGATGGAGGCAGCTACCGCCCAGGGGCGCGCGGACAGCGAATAGGAGGCGGGACCGTGGCGATCTATGTCTACCGGTGTGAGACCTGCGGGATGACTTTCGAGCGGCGCCAGTCGATCGGTGCCCAGCCCCCTGCCGCCTGCCCCGAGTGCGACGGGCCCGTGTGCCGCCTGATCCAGCCCGTGGGCATCGTGTTCAAGGGATCGGGCTTTTACGTCAACGACAGCAAGCGATCGACACCGGCCTCGGACAAGTAAAAGACCCCAAGGGTTTCACACCAAACCCTTGGGGTCTGAGGCAGGCTCAGCGCGCCCGCACGACCACGGGCAGGCGCACGGTGCAGAGGCGCAGGCCGCCGTGCCAGTACCCCTGCCCCACCGCGACCCGCTCACGCGCACCCGCGCCCGAAACCACGCCGATCACCGGCTCTCCGACCGTGCCGCGCAGGGTCGCGCCGTCGCCGGCGGTCGCCTCCGAAGCGCCGGCCCCGATCGCCTGCCGCACGCGCGCGGCGTCCGCAGCCGCCCAGGCGAGCCCCACGGCCCCCGCGACCAGCAGCAAGGCCAGGAACAGAACGTGAACCCTCACCATCCTCCCCCTCCTCACGGGCAGCCCGTCGAATAAAAGGTCGTCCCGTCGGTCACGGCTACGCAGGTGACGGGGTCGCCGGCAGTGACGGTGCCGACGAGCCGCGACAGGCTGACCCTGACCGTGCTGCTGCTGCCCACGTCGTGGTAGACGGCGACGGTGCCCTGCAGCGTGCTCTGCGTGATCTCTAGCGGCTGGTCGACATCCGCGCTCAGTCCCCGGTTGAGGCTGCTGCCCCCTTCGCCCAGCGCGACGATGCCCGCCGCGAACAGGCGGCCGCAGTTCAAGGTATAAATCCCATAGGCACCCCACCCGCCCCGTCCGGTGAAGGAGCTGGCGCGCAGCTCGGCTGCGGCGCTCCCGTACCAGTTGGCCAGACCATAGTTGTCGTTCGAAGAGCCCTCGCCCAGGACAGTCACTCCGTAGGCATCGAGAATCGTGCCCGCGCCCTGGTTGGCGATACCGTGTGCCCCGGCGGTGCCCCCGCGCGCCGTATATGATCCGCCGTGCAGCTCCGCCGTCCCGCCGCCCCGGTTCCACAGCCCGTAGGTATCTCCCGCCGCGCTTTCGCCCAGGGCGGCGGTCCCGTGGGCCTCCAGCACCGCCGGTGCGATGGATGCCGCCCCCAGGATGCGGGGGTCGCTGTCCGCCGCCTCGGGGGGGGCGCCGGACGCGCCGCTCGCCGACGACGCGGTAGTCGTCTCGTTCAGTATGCCACAGGTGTCCGTGACCGCATCCCTCGCGGTCATCGAGCCGCCGATCAGCGTCGCCGTGCCCGCCCGGTTGTAGAGCCCGTACCCGGCCCCACTGGCGTCCTCGCTCAGCGCTGTGACCCCTTCCGCGCGCAGCGTGCCCGCGCTGTTGTACAGGCCGCGAGCATCCGACCCCCCGCGCGCCGTGTAGGACCCCCCGCGCAGAGTCGCCGACCCGCCGACGAGGAGCAGGCCCGCGTTGGCTTGGCTGCCGTTCTCGGATAGGGCCTCCGCGCCGGTGGCTTCCAGCGTCGCCGCGAGGGCATAGATCCCCCGGCTGCTCGTCCCCCCACGCCCCGTGTACGCGCCGCCATGCACAGTCGCCGACGCGCCGATGGAGACGTACAGGCCATAGTTGTAGTCACTGGCGTTCTCTGCCAGTGCGGTCACGTCGCGCAAGGTGACCGACGTGCCGCTGCCCGTCACCACGATCGCATAGTTCTCCGTCCCACCCCCCTGCGCCACGACCGTCACCCCGGCAACGACCGCCCCCGTCGTTCCCTCCTCCCCGATCAGGGCGGCGCCGTTATCCTTGCTCGTCCCGTTGACCACCGTCAGATCGCGGAGGCTGGTATCCGAGGCCAGGGCAAGGGTGGCCTGGCTGGGCAGTGCGCCCGCCCCGCTTGCCGTGCTGGCGATCCGCGTGGCCTCTTGGCCCGCCCCCTGCACGTGTACGTGGGGCTTCATCGTCACCGTCCCCTCATAGACCCCCGGAGCCACCCACACCAGGTAGGACACCGCCGCCGACGCGTCGGCGATGCTGTCGATCGCCGCTTGCACGCTGGTATAGTCACCCCCGTTCTTGGCGACGATCACCACCTGGGCGATCTCACGCTGAAAGCTCGGCGCGCCGGTGACCCCGCTCCAGGGCACCCGCTGGGCTTGCAGGGCATAGGGCGCGGAGGCCACTCGCGTGTCGGGCGACAGTTGGGAGTAGGTCGTCCCATCGCTGCTGAACCAAACGCGCAGCGAGCGTTCTGTGCCCTCGAAAGCGCCCGCGGTCAGGGCCTGCGTCATCCCCGGCAGCGACGTGTCGCCGAGGAGCACGCCAAACAGCCCCTCGCTGACTACGAGGGGAACGCCCGATGCCGGCGGGCCGCCGCTGGCGGACGTGCCATCGTTCGACCAGGTGCTGTTCCCGGATCCGTCCACGACGGCGAACTTGAAATGGCCCAGGCCTGTGTAGGGGCTCCCCCCTACCCGCACTTCCCCCTGGTAAGAGACGAGGCTCGGCGCGCCGCCCAGGGCCAGGGGTGCCGGGTCCGGCGCCGCCCGGGCGACCGTGACCAGGGCCAGGATCAAGCCGAGTGCAAGGACCGTGTTCCACTTCATCGCTTGCCTCCTTCCGCGATCGATGCGATGGGGCATCATCTCAATGATTCGGCCAAGACTTCAGTCTGGATGGTTCCCCCACTCCCTGAGAAGATACGCTGTGGGTCAATCGGAACCCGTGGATGAGCGCCAGGCGCGAGCAGGGGAGTGCCGAGCAGGCCAGGTCCGCTGCTCGTGGCGCAGGTGCGAATCGCCCGCAAGGAGGGTCATAGGAGTGGCATCCGAGCTGATTATACGGGGGAAAGGAAGAGAGGTCAATGTGGCATCCCTGATCGCCTCTATCTCGCTGATGCTCGCCGCGGTGATCGGGCAGTTCCCCAACAAGGGCGTGACCGGCTTTCACATCATCGGTGGGGTGGCGGGGTGCGCCCTGTCCGCCGTCCAGTCCGTCAGCCGGGCCATGGTGAGCACGTTCAGCCCGCCCGGGCGCAGCGCCGAGCTCTGGCGTTTACGCCATCGCCGGCCGCACACCGTCCCTTACTGGCCCGGCGATCGATGGCTGGTGGCCGCAGAGACCGCCCTGTGGTTCGAGAAGCAGGGGGATGGGACCTCCTTCCTCTGGTTCAGCGCCCATCAGCGCGGCGGCCCGCTCGCCGAGCAGCTCAGGCAGCGAGTGGCCATCCCGCCCGTGATCGCCTTTCCCGTCGTCGGCTTGGCCCTGCTCCTCTCGGTGAACGAGGCCCGAA
>JADHXD010000108.1 GCA_016783145.1 Anaerolineae bacterium | reverse complement strand
TGGAAGATGGGATCCAGGTACCGCTCGTCGAAACCGATGCCGTTGTCTCGTACCTCGACCCGGCATCGCCTTTCGAGGTCCGTGTCTCCACCATCGTCGTTCAGCAGTTGCCCGTGAACCTGGACCACTGGCGGTTCCTCCGCCCGATGGAACTTGAGCGCGTTGCCGATCAGGTTCTGAAACAGCTCGCGCATCTGGACCGGATCGGCGTCGATCGTGGGGAGCTCGCCCACCAGGACGCGCGCGCCTGTTTCCCGGATACGCACCTCCAGATCGGACACCGCCTCGCGCGCTGCCGCAGCGAGGTCCACCGGGACGGAAGGTAGCGCCTTTGTCTGAACGCGCGACAGGGTCAGCAGGCTGTCGATCAGGGCCTGCATCCGGCGTGCTGCCTCATTCATGCGCTGCAGGTAGTCGATCCCACGCTCGTCGAGCACGTCGCCGTACCTGGCCTGCAGCCGCTCGCCGAAGACCTGAACCTTGCGCAGTGGCTCGCGCAGATCGTGCGAGGCGATCAAGGCAAAGTCCTGCAGTTCCCGGTT
Source organism: Anaerolineae bacterium (assembly GCA_016783145.1). Lineage (GTDB taxonomy): Bacteria > Chloroflexota > Anaerolineae > JAFGEY01 > JAFGEY01 > BS750m-G44. The sequence goes on along the minus strand of JADHXD010000108.1, from coordinate 17,274 downwards.
GCTCCGTTCCAACCGGGTGGCGTACAGTCGGAGCTTTTCCTCCGCCTGCCGGCGCGCGGTGACGTCGTACATGATACCTGTCAACGAACGCACCTGGCCGTGCCGGTCTCTCTCCCAACTGGCGCGGTCTTCTACCCAGCGCACCTGCCCGTCCTTCCGGATGATCCGGTACTCGATGACGACATCTTCCGCCTTTTCCGCGGCTGCTGTGAATGTGGCGAGCACTCTCTCCCGGTCGGCGGGATGCAGTGTGCTTTCCCACAGGTTCGGTTCCCGGAACCATTCTTCCACGGTGCAGCCATAGATCCTTTCGACGGCGCGGTTCACGTACGTTATCACAAGCGTCTTAGGGTCGGCACGGTAGACCATCTCGCCCAGGCTTTCGGCCAGGCTCCTGTACCGCTCCGCGGCCTCCTGCAGGGCCTCGGCTTGCTGTTGTGCGTCGCGGTAAAGCTGGACGTTCTCCAGGGCAACAGATGCCTGGCCGGCAAGAGCCCCGATGGCCGGCGCGTCCGACTCGGTCAGACTGTCGCCGATGGCGATCAGCAAGCCATATGCCTCGCCGCGAACCGTCAGTAGGGCATATATGGCCTGCTTGAGACCGAGCAGGGCCACCACCTGCCGCATCGGCGGGCGGGGCCGGTGGGGAAAGGCCCCGCCCAGGAGCTCGAATACCGTCTCGCGGAACGTGCTCGGCCCCTCGGCGACGATCCGTTCGTAAAAGCCACCCTTCGCCAGAGGCAAACGAACGTCTTGCGTTCGCCAACCGAGCAGTTTCTCGGCCGCCCGCACGATCGCCGGCTCGAAGGTCAGGTGACGGAGAGCCAGGTGCTCCCGGTCATCGGTCAGGGTCAGGATCACGGTCTCAAAGCCCAGCCCGGACAGCGCGTCCCCAACGGCGCGACAGACCTCTTTATCCGTGCGGGCGCGCTGCACCAGCGAAGCGGCCTGGCTCAGCGCCAGCAGCAGGCCCTGGGAGCGGGACGCCTCTTCCTCTTCTGCCTCAGGCCTGGTCCGATGCTTGCTGCTTCCATCACTGTGGTCCATACGGTGTCTCTCCAGGGTTAGCCCTCAGACGGGCAAGCGTTCACATCAGATCTCCCAAAGGACCGAGGTTGAGGTTCAGATCCTGGTCCTCCAGGCCAAAGACCTCTTTGAGTTCGTCCATGCGCTCTTGCAGCTTGAGGAACGTCTGCCCGAGCCGCTCGATCTCGTCGTCGGTGAGCGAACCGCCTTCAACGCGACGCAGCGCCTGGCGCTCCAACAGTTGGCGCAGGAACTCGATCAAGGTCAGGACCAGTTGGGCCAGCCCCTTTTCCACCCCCTCGGGGTCGGCGTTGATCTGCCGGGGCAGCGGACTCTTGGCCTGCTCCAACTCGCTGATAAAGCTTTCCAGGTCACCCGGATCGGACAGCAGTTTTTCCCTCACTTGAAGACTCGCGTCCGGAACAGGCATGTTTGCTCTCCTTACCATCGATTTGCGACACACCTCCCGGCCTGCCCACGGTGACAAAGCTGTAGGGAGGCCAGGGGCCCGTAAACAGGAAATGCAGCGATGGATGGTCGCTGCTCAGCGTGCCCACCTGGCGATGAAAAGATGGCACCTGCTCGCGATCGACCAGATAGGCGGCTGTCAGCAGCGTACGGGGTGTGGTCAGTACGTGGTAGGTCGTTTCGACTGCTTGTTGAGCCATAGCGATGTGGATCTCGGACGCTAAAGCCTCAGCCCGTTGGCGCCAGGCCCGGATCTGGCGCTCCTGTTCGAGCCGCGTCATCACGTACGCCCGACCGCTCCCGGGTCTCCCCACGATCCTGTCCGCGGGAGAGATCTGGGAAGCAGGGGCATCCTCCTCCCACAGTACGCGCAAACCCAACTCGATCTTGCCCGATAACCGCCGCAGATCGGCCACAAACTCGTCATAGTGCGCTGCCAGGGCAGCCTGCACCGCGGCCTCGTCGGCGAGGAGGGTGCCAAACCGCACCGGAAGGACGGTCTGCTCTGCCATCAGGGCTTCTACAACCGCTTCGTGCCGCCACAGGTTGTCTTCCGTGGGTCGCCCTACGGCAGCCAGGGGATCGACCACGGCAGCGATGCCGCGATAGGCGATGCTGATCAGGCAGATCGGGTCACCGTCCATCCCCTCCAGGGCCGCGCCAGGCGGTACGGGCGCGCCAGGCCGATCGCTGATGGCATACAGGTACATGGTGTTTCACACCTCTCGTTCCGCGTCCCCGGTCGGACGTTCAGCGGCTGCTCGCCGCATCCGGTTCATCGTTTCCACCGAGGTTAACATCACCTTCAGTCCCAGGTAAATCAGATCGATGTCGGCCACCGAGATCGTGATGTCTCCCCACAGGATGACGCCCTTGTCCAGGAGACGATCCACGAGGTCCAGGAGGGCGACTTCTTTTTCCCTAGCTGCCAACTGGCTCATCGACGGTACCCTCCTCAGCATCCACGGCCACGAAATTGTAGGGCGGCCAGGGGCCCGTGATCTCGTAGCTGAATCCCAGGTCTTTGCCCTCTTCGCCCAGCCTTTCCAACCCGGTTCGAAAGGCCGCCAGCCGCTCATCGCTCACCAGGTAGGCGCCGTTGAGGATCATCATTTCTTCTCTGCCCGCCCGTGCGGGACCTTGCAGGGGGTTGACGACGGCCTCCTCTGCCAGGCCTGACAGGCGGTCGTGGTACCGCTGCGCGTGCTCGTCGCTCACTCGCTCCACCTCCTGTGCCCGGATCTCGGCTACCTTCTTGTGCAAGAAATATGCCGCTCCCTCCGGCTTGGCCTCCATCTCTTCTCTCAGCGCCTTGACCCTGTCGCTGACTCGCTCTACCTGCAGAGCCAGCGTTTCGCAATCGCAGTATACCTTGACGCCCCACTCCTGCTTGCCTCCCAGATGCGCCAGGTCGGCCACGAAATGGTCGTAGTACTGGCTCAACTTTTGCTGTATGCCGTCCTCGCTGCGATAGATGGTGCAAAACCTCATCGGAATGACGACGCGATCGGCCAGCACGGCCTCGAGGACGCCCTGGTGGGCGCGCGCTTTGGCCTCCAACCACGACAGGTCATTTAGATTCTTTTCCAAAACCTGAGGGCCGAACTCCTGAAGCGATACCTTGCTGACAACGGCCTGAATCGCCCGGTAGGATGTGGTATAGACCGGGTAGTCTGGATCGATCCCCGCCAGCCCCTCACCGGGTGGGGAGATGTCGAGTGGGCCGGCATCGCCTCGCACGATACCGTACACATAGTACCCCTCATCCGTTTCCTCAAGCGTCCCTGCTACGCGCTCTGCCGGAGAGTGCTGTCCCTCAACGGCAGACTTTTGCGCCTCTTTGGCCTCCCGAGCTACTGGCCTGGCCTGGTTCAGCAACCGTTCGTTCTCGGCGATTTGCCGCCTGATCGCCTCGATCTCGACTTGGATCCTATCTTGACCGTGCTGAGGAGATGCGTGCTCCGGAGGCAGATCGACGGCCGGGGCAGCTACCGGGGCGACTCGATCTGCATGCACACCCGGCAACCTTGAGGCCGTGAGTTGGCACAGCGCCCGCTCCAAGATGGCCTGCACCATCAGCCTTTTGAGCACCGCCCGCGCCTCGCCAAAGGCTTCTTCCCTGGCCTCTTGGATGAGCCGCGCGATCGACTCGTCGGAACCGTCATAGATCCCCTTCAGGGGGTGCCCGATCGCATTCTTGATCTGTTCGGCCAAGTCTTTTTCTCTCTCATCCATCGCCATCTCCATCTCCATAGACTATCCTGGCAACCTTTTCCAGCTCCGTGACGCCCCTGACCTCGTGGGCGAACAGGGGGACCTGGATCAGGTGAGGGGCAAGGGCTGCCAATGTCTCCAGGTGCCGCTGCTGCCCACTCTGTACCGCGGAACAAAAGGCGCACGCGGTCGAGGGCACGACCAGGTTGACCACCAGCCAACGGCTGGCGATCGAGAGCCCGGCCAGGCGCTGCAACAGGCGTTCCGTCTCCAGCACGACCATCGCTTCCGGAATGGCGACCGCGACGAACTGGCAACGCTCGGCGTCGACCAGCAGTTGCTCCACGCGCCGCAGTTGCTTGGATTTCTCGCGTAGCAGCATCGCCACCCGGGTCAGCGAAACCACGCCCTGGTACTTGAGAAGCAGCCTGAAAAAGGCAATCATCCACTGCCGCACCAGGTGAGGCATTTCCAGGAACCGCAGTGCGTGCCCCGTGGGGGCCAGGTCGAGGACGTAGCGATCGAACTGGCCCTCATCCATGAACTCCATGATCTTGATCAGCGCCATCAGCTCGTCCAGGCCCGGCGGCGTCAGCGAGATCAACTCTTCCATCACTTTACGATCGAACGGCGCATCCAACGCGCGGCCCAGAAACGCGTCAAAGACCTGGCGGATCTCGGCCAGGTAGGTTTGCCTCAGCTCCTCCAGCAGCTCGGTGCTTTCTATCTCCAGGGCAAACAGTCCCTCGACGCCGGCGATGGGCGTTATCCGGTTGCCGATCTCCTGGCTCAAGCTGTCCGACAGCGAGTGAGCCGGATCGGTGGAAAAGAGAAGCGTCCTGCCATCTTGACTGGCCCGCGCCAGGTGAATGGCCGAGGCCGCGGCCATCGTGGTCTTGCCCACTCCACCTTTGCCGCCGAACAGGACAAGCTGCTGCGGTCCCAGAGAGGTGATCTGCGCCTGGCCCACGGACGGCGTCGTGAAAGGGGGAGCACCCGGACCTGGCTCTGGCCACTGCTCGCTCTGGCCCAACATCGCCCGGGCGTACCTGCGGAGTGCCTGCTTGCCCCGCACCTCCTCGGGAAGAAGGTGCACCCAGACCTTTTCCCAGGCCGGAAACCGGCGCTCGATCTCTTCCAGGCGCCCTCTCTGCCCCTCTCGTCGCGCTGCACAGAACGGGCATTCGCTCGGGGGCATCACCCGGTTGACGATCATGGTGCGCGTCCGAACGGGAAACCGGGTCAGGGCATCCAACAACCTGGATGTCTCCTCGATGCTCATTGCCTCCGGAATGGTCACCGGGATGAACTCGGTGGTCTTGCCGTCGCTCAAAAGCAGGCGCAGACGACGCAGATCCCCGGACAGGCTCTCTAGAAAGGCATCCGTCTCGTCGGGGCGGTAACGACCCAAGACCGAGGCCATATAACGATGCTTCTGCAGCATCAGGTCCAAGACGCGGAGCCACTCCTCCATCAATCGAGGCAAGGCCAGCAGGCGCAGGGTGTGCCCGGTAGGCGCGGTGTCCAATATGACCAGGTCGTACTGCCCGTCCCTGACAATGCCGGCGATCTCGATCACCGCCATCAACTCATCCAACCCCGGCAGTGAGAGGTCAAAGAAGCTGGCGATATCTTCCTGGTCAAAGTAGGTGCCTCGATCGGCGATGGTCTTGAGCACCTGTCCGTGTTGGCGGTTAAAGTCTTTCAGCCCCCGGGCCGCGTCCATCTCCAGGGCAAAGAGGTTGGGCACCTCGGCGATGGGCGTGATCTCGTCTCCGATGGGCTGGTCAAAGCTGTCGGCGAGGGAGTGGGCCGGGTCGGTAGAGACGACGAGCGTCGTGCGCGCCGGATCCAGCTCTGCCTGGTAAAGGGCAGTAGCAGTGGCTGCAGTTGTCTTACCCACACCCCCCTTGCCGCCAAACAACAGGAGCCTCAGCCCCCTATCACTCAGAAAGGACAATTCCTGCTTGGCCACGTCGCTGTTCCTCGACTTGCTCTTTCTCGATCACCCGGACACGCCGCGGGTCGTTATTACGAACCCAACATCCCTTTCTCCTATACCGCGACCTCTTGCCGTCGAACTGAAACCAGCAGCGTCTGTTCTACCGCCTGCCGATCAAAGCAACAGGCGGCCGGCTCGATATTCTCCCCCTTCCGTGAATGCAAACGTCCCGCCAGGGCCTGGCCTTCGGCGTACACGCTGAGAAGCTGATAGGCCAGAGTCAGCTCGGTCATCCGGGCTTCAGCATCCGCCTCATCGGGGCGCCGATCGGGATGGGATTGGCCGGCCAGCCGGCGATAGGCGCGCTTGATCTCACCAGGGGTAGCTGCCTCGCCCAGTCCCAGCTGCTGCCTGGCCTCGTCCACCGCCTCGAAAGAGGGCAACTGGATCTCCACAGTACCAAAGCTGTACGGTGGCAAGGGCCCCACACAGCGAAAGAGTAGCTGTCCATCATGCTCTTGATCCAGCGATGCTAACCGTTGATCCAGCTCTCCCTGCCGCTCTTTGTCGACCAGCAATGCTACGTTGGCCACCATGCTGTCGTCCATGATGGGATTGATCACCAGGTCCACGGCCACCTTTTGCAGCGGTGGGAGCAAGCGATCTCGTAAAGCAGTGCGACGCCGCTCCAGCGAGGCCTGAACCATCCGCCCGAGCGCAACCCGTTCGCTCTCCGTCTCTTTGGGCGGACGGCCCGAGATCGCACCCTTGAGCGAGACAATGGTCTCTTCCTGGCCGATCTCTTTGAAAACCTGATCGAGGTTCCAGAGGATCACCACTTCCATTTGGGTCAGGCCGGCAAACCGGTCCAGCGTCGTGCGAAAGAGGCTCTCCCCCTGCGCCAGCAGGCGGCTCACCCACTCCTCACCCGGTAACACGGTGCCAAACTTGACCGGCAGCACCGGGAATTCTCGCATCGCCGCCTCCACGACACGTTGATGCGCTACCAGATGAATGGCGGATTCCCTCCGATCCAGTCCTCGATAGTCCTCCAGGGAACTGGCGCTGACCAGAGCCGCAACATCGCGGCCCGGGACACAGTACACTGTGTCGTGGTCACTGCCGGCCTTGCCGACCCCGGCCACGTCGAGGACCAACCGGTCTCCTGTAGGAATAATGGCGTACACATACGTCGCACCCATGGTCATCCCTGCCTCTGTCTGTCTGCCAATGCCTGTTCAAAGTGCTGCCTGCCGATGTAGAGCTGGTCGAATGGGCCGTCTGGTGTATCATGCCGGTCTTCCAGGAACGCTCGAATGGTCAGCATCGCCGCCTGCCGACACAGGCCCTCGATGTCGGCACCTACCATCCCTGTGGTGCGTTCGGTTAATTCGGCCAGATCCACGTCTGGAGCCAGTGGCTTGCCCCGCGTGTGCACCCGGAAAATCGCCAGCCGGGCCTCCCGATCGGGCGTAGGCAGTTCGATCAGCACCTCAAAGCGACCGGGGCGCAAGAGAGCCGGGTCCACGATGTCCAGGCGGTTGGTAGCCGCCAACACGACCACCCCTTTGAGTTCTTCGATCCCGTCCAGCTCTGCCAAAAGCTGGCTGACCACCCGCTCTGTGACGTGAGAATCGGACCCGGCACCTCGGCTGGGGGCCAGGGCGTCCAACTCGTCGAAAAACACGACGCAGGGCGAGGCTTGCCTGGCCTTTCTGAACACCTCACGCACGCCCTTTTCCGATTCTCCGACCCACTTGGAGAGGAGTTCGGGGCCTTTCACCGAGATAAAGTTCGTCTCACTCTCCCTGGCCACCGCTTTGGCCAGCAGCGTCTTGCCCGTCCCCGGCGGGCCATAGAGCAAGATGCCCTTGGGGGGAGTGGTATGCAGGTGGGCAAAGAGGGAGCCGTGCCGCAGCGGCCACTCTATCGTTTCCATCAGCAGGCGCTTGACCTCCTCCAGTCCGCCGATATCGTCCCAGCCCACCTCGGGCACCTCGGTAAAGACCTCGCGGATAGCCGAGGGCTCTACCTCGGACAGGGCGGTCACAAAGTCACCCATCGTCACGTCCAAAGCCATCAGCTTGTCATAGGGGATATGGGCCTGGGCAAAGTCGATGTCCGGCATCAGGCGGCGCAGCGCGCTCATCGCCGCCTCGCGGGCCAGTGCTTCCAGGTCAGCGCCGACAAAGCCGTGGGTGATCGCCGCCAGCCTGTCCAGATCCACGGCCTGCTCTGTGACCTGTCCGGGAGAGCCCGGCAAAGGGCCCTCTGCCAGGGGCATACCCCGGGTGTAGATCTCGAGGATCTCCCGCCGGCCGTCCTTGTCTGGGACGCCGATGGCGATCTCGCGGTCAAAGCGGCCGGGTCGGCGCAGGGCCGGATCCAGCGTATTGGGGATGTTGGTGGCGGCGATGACGATCACCTCTCCCCTGGACTTGAGCCCATCCATGAGCGCCAGGAGCTGGGCGACCACGCGGCGCTCGACCTGGCGGTCGCCGCTCATCTCTTCCCGCTTGGGGGCGATGGCGTCGATCTCGTCGATAAAGACGATGGCCGGGGCATGGCGGCTGGCCTCCTCAAAGATGCCCCTCAAGTGCGCTTCGGAGGCGCCGTACCACTTGTCGATCACTTCCGGCCCGTTGACGTGGGAAAAGTGGGCGCTGGTCTCGTGGGCTACGGCACGGGCGATGAGGGTCTTGCCGCAGCCGGGCGGCCCGTGGAGAAGCACTCCTTTGGGCGGGTCGATGCCCAACCGCTCAAAGATCTCTGGGTAGCGCAGGGGGAGCTCGATCATCTCCCGGATGCGGCGGATCTCGCGGTGCAGGCCGCCGATGTCCTCGTAGGTGGTGACCGTGCCCCGCCCCGCGAGTTGCCCGTCCTCCTTGTTTGCCAGGCGAATGGCCGTGGTGGGGCCGATGAGCACCGGGCCGGCAGGGGTGGTCTCGGCCACGGTAAAAGTCTGGGCGCGGGTGCCAAAGAGGGTCACGCGCACCTGATCGTCCGCGACCACCGGGATGCCGTCTAGCAGCCGGGCCAGGTAGCGGGCCTGCGCCGCACCGGGCGGCTTGCGCAGGCTCTCGGCGGGGGCCAGCACTAGCGCACGGGCCGGCTGCACCTCGACGCGACGCACCGTCACCCGCTCGTCCAGGCTGGTGCCGGCGTTGGCGCGCAGGATGCCGTCCATCTGGATCAGGCCCTGGCCCCGCTGGTCGGCATAGGCGGGCATGGCGCGGGCCACGGTGGATCGCTTGCCGGCCACTTCCACCACGTCGCCGATGCCGACCTCCAGCCGCTCCAGGTCCTGGGGGTCCAGGCGAACCAGCCCCCGGCCCACGTCTTTGGGCAGGGCCTCGGCCACTCGTAGAGTGGATTGCTGGCCCACAGGTGGAACGCCGCCGCCATTCGCAGTCGCTTTGCTCATAGCATCGCTCGTTCTTTCTGTTTCCCTGGGGCCACGACCCCTCTGCCCCCGCAGCAGCTGCAAGAGAGGGGGCTGTCCGGCCAAGCACCGTCGGCAGCCCGGCCGCTGCCACCACAGCAGGAGCAGGTGACGGCAGCCGTTGGGATCTCTACCGTGCCTACGCCGCCGCAGGTGGTGCAGCTCATGCGAGAGCCGGGGTGCACCCCTGTGCCCCGGCAGAAAGGGCAGGGGGCGGTCGGTTGCCGCACTGTATGCCACCCCGTCCCGCCGCACACCTGGCAGGTGGACAAGGGGGACATGATGTCAAAGGGGTCCACTCCCTTGCCGCCACAGAAAGCACAGGTCACGCTCACAGGGGCGGATGTACTCTCTGGGTGTGTACTCATGCCGCGACCTCCATTCTCGCCTCCAGGCGATCCAGTCGTTCCCGCAGCAGGCGGTTTTCCTCCTCCAGTTGGTGGGCGCGGGAGGAAAGATAGGGATCGCTCTCCCACCAGTTGATGCCCATCTCCATGGCCTTGTCCACCGAGGCCACCAGCAGGCGCAGCTTGATGTTCAGCAACTCTACGTTCACCAGAGAGATGGTGATGTCCCCGGCGATGACGATGCCCTTGTCGAGTATCCGTTCCAGGATATCGGCCAGGCCGCTGCCCTGGATTGAGTGCTCCATACGTTGATTCGCCATAGCGCCCTCCTCGTGCGTTGTCCTATCAGTCAACAGTTCAGATGCCCGGCCCTGACGACCAGAGCGGCTGTCTTGCGCCGCAATTCCGAAAAACTGTGACACAGGCGACAGTTCAGGTTTTCCTTGTCATATGCTTCGCAGGCCAAAAGCACGTTCGCTGCCTCTATGAGGTCTTGGGCGTGGGGGGCTTTCTCGGCTGCTGTGCGATCTCGGTTGATCTTTTCAGTCAGGCGGCCGATCTCTGCTTCCTGCCTGGAGACCAGGCCGGTGGGGCACTCGATGTTTGCCCGGCTACCCGTCTTGCCCACTTTTGCCTCCTCGCTCGTTCCCTATCCTGCCGTGGGCCGGTTGATCTCATGGGGGACACCCCGTGAGACGCCTCGCGCCCCTTGCAGCATCAGGATTGGTGCGACAGGGCCACAGGCGTCGCTACGGTCTCCTCTGTGGCGCGTTCCATGTTCTGGTGGATTACGTTTCCACCAGGGCCTGGTCGCGGCGATACCTCGTCGTGCGCTGATAGCTGATGAGGTTGCCCTCGTCATCCAACAGCGCTTCGTAGGCCGCCAGCAGGTCCAGGGTGTCAGGGACGTACGTGACTTCGAGCATGATCACGGTCACGTGCCAACCCTCCTGGTCCTTGGAGAGAGCTGATACGGTATCGGGCTTGAGTCCGGTGAGTTCGGAGAGCTGTTTCTTGGCCTGCTGTACTATCTCGGGTCCAGTTGCCATCGTATCCTCCTGATCGGTGAGTGGTATCTTTAATAGTCTAGACTCGCTTCATGGCATAGTAGAAGCGATTGGCGCGGCGAAGCGACAGTCTGTCTTGCCTGCGTAGCGTCCCGGCCAGCACTCGTTCCCAAGGCTTGCGCCCGACACGAGCGATGTCCCGTGCACCCCGGACGATGTGGCCGCGACGGATGTTCTGGCCCCTGCGGAGGGGTACTTGGGTGTGAACGACATCGCGGGTGGTTGGAGGACGGATCTTGATCTTGGGGACGGCAAAACCCTTCGCATTGCGCGGCATCTCGATTCTTTCCATTGTGTTCCCTCCTGACAAGAGACATGACTCTGTCCGATATATGCTGTAGGCTTAACCGTCACGGCTCGAGCTCTGCGGCCTGGCGTTCGCGGATGATCCTGAGCCTGTCCAAGAGGATCTCTTCGGCTTGGAGATACTCTTCCTCGGTGATCTCGCCCAGGTCCAGGCGCAGTTCGAACTCGATGAGTTTCCCGCGCACTTTATCGGGATCGTATAGCTCATTTTCTGCCTGCTCGGCTATCTTTTCAGCGATCCAGACCAGGCCCTTCACTGGGCCCATTACGGGAAAAGCCAACAGCTTTAAAAGCAATCCCATGATCTGACCCTCCTGACTGCGGGTCCATTCGTAACTACTCAGGCTTATGGCCCAACATCGCCGCCTTTGACATTGCGAGCCGCCGCGGCGGCGAAGCAATCTCCTACGATGCTATTTGGGGATTGCTTCGTCGCTCCGCTCCTCGCAATGAGAGAGGCTGAGTAGCTACGTCCATTCGCTATCCGCCGTCGCTGTCCCACTGGACGACGATATTGACAAAGTTGTAGGGTGGGACGGGACCGACGTATTTAAAGATCATCCTCTTGCCCATCTTTTCGTCGAGCTTGTCCACCGCTGCGTCGAACTCGGGCTGGCGCTTTTCCTCCACCAAAAAGGCGTCGTTGAGGACCATGCGATCGGTGATCACCTTGTTGCCCACGGTCCTGCAAACCAGGGGGCGCAAAGTGGAGAGGATCTTTTCAGCGTCCTCATCTCGCTTTTTCCACATCGCGCTTTCGATCGCCTCCCCGAGGCGGATCCGTTCATAGTAGGTCTCTTCAGCGGAACGGCCCGTCAAGCCGTCCCGCAGGCGGCGGATGGGCGGGTTCTCGTCCACGATCTCTTGAAAAATGACGTTTTCGTACCAGAAGGCTTTCAGGCCCAGCTCAACCCGACCTTGCATCTCGACCAGGAGGCTGTCAAGTTCGTCATAACGCTGCTGCAGCACTTTTTCCTGGATGGCTTTCACACTGGGGGCCACGATCCCAAAGCGGACCGGCAAGATGGTGTACTCGTGCATCACCTCTTCCAGCACCAGCGTGTGGGCCATCATGTTGCGCCTGCTGCTTCCGTATTCGGTAACGGCAGAGTCGCTGACCACCGCAGCCAGAGCCAGGTCTCTGTAGTGAACGGTGTAGACGACGTCACCCCGCTCGCCGATGCCCCGGGTGGTGAACTGGCGGGGCTCCAGGGAGCGAATGATGCAGTACATGTACTGGCCTTCAGTGTCTTTGGTTCCCGACATATTCTCCCTCCGTAGACGTGATGCGTGTGCGGGCGGGGCTGATCCGCGCGTATCGCACGATGCGCATTGCATACCTGCGGCCACGCCCTATGCCGCGCGCTGGTCCATCCTCCCCCACAGGTACCTCAGGGTCACCCCCTTTTCGGCCAGGGCCTGGGCCAGGATGTCTAGCACCTTTTCGCCCCACGCGGTCAGCTCGGGCAGCGTCAGCTCAGGGCGCAGGGCCATGTACCATTCCCGCAAGGCGACGTATGCCTGACCCGTCTCCGGCTCCAGGTGGGGGAAAACGTCCGCTTCCAGAACTGCTTCCAGCTCCCGGGCGTCGCGCTCTCGCCCGGCGCGATAGAAAGCGGCGGTCTCTATGGACAGAGCCAGGCAACTCTTCAGGTCGCCGACGAGCAGCAGCAGGTCGGCTACGGAAGCGTTAAAGGTCCCCTGGGCCACTTCTTGCCGTAACTGCCAATGCAGCTCCCTTCGTCCAGCCAGGCTGCGTCGGGCGTTGGCGACGTTGCGCCGGTCCAGGTAAAGCAGTGCCTCCCCAAAGCCGCTGCGGATCGCCATCTCGTTGGCATACACCTCGCGCGGCCCGTAGACGCACAGGGTGGCAGCCAACACGCGCAGCAGGCCGTGGATCTTGGTCTGCCTATCTGTCGTCCAACCCTTCGCCTCGTCCTGCCACACGTGCGCCAACGAGAGATCCAACTGCAGCCGGCGGGAGGCCCGCGTCGTCGCGTTCTCGGCCAGGGGATGAGCGTGTTCGTGGGCCAACAGCCCCTGGATAGCCAGAACGTCATCCCAGTAGCCTTCCTCGGCCATGGCTCGCCGGTTGACAAAGACGTGACACCCCGTCGGATCGGCCAGGTCATAGACATTGACTACCGGGCGCTGGTTCGCGTCTGTCGTGCCGCCTGGCGGCAGGCTTTGCCCCAACGAAGCTGCGAATGGATCCCGGCCGTCGGCATCTGAGGACAGACCGGCCAAAGAATCCGCTCCCCGGTGCAGTTGGTTGAGCAGCGGCTGCAGATCCTGCAGGATGAACAGGGTCACCCAGCGATGAGGCCAGGTCCCTTGACGGACGTAGGCACGGATCACAGCCTCCTCCGCTTCGATCACCGGAAGCACCCCGGTCTCCACGTCGGCGACCACCCGTAGTTCGGTCCCTTTGTGGGGATCGTGGCCAGCCCCGGCGATGCGATGCAGACTGAGGTGCTTGACCGTGCGAGCCACTGCTTACTGCGCCTTTCTCAATCGTAACTCCAGGATACCGTTCTTGTACGTCTGCTGCAGAGAAGCTGGATCGACCGGTTCGGACATCAAGATCTCTTTGACGTACTTGCGTTCGCCGACGGTTTCCACCGAGAGAATGTCATCCTGGATCTCGACCCGGATTTCACCCTCGCTTACGCCGGGCAGCTCGGCTACCAGGACGATCTCTAGCTCCTCGTCAAAGACGTCCACCAGGGGTTCCCGTACCTCGGTTACCGTCGGTCCTTCCTCAGTGGTGCGGATGTTGCCAAAGCGCTCCACGTGTGGGATGCCGCCGATGCCGGTGCGGACGCTGAACCCGTAAACGCCACGGGCTTTGTCGCCCAGCCCCTTGATCCGAAATTCTCCGCCGCTGGTGGATTCCGTCTCACCCGTCTCGATCATCTCTCCCAATAGATCGACAAAGTCGCCGAGACCCTTGAACAGGCCGCCAAAACCCAGGTCGATCGTGGTCTCCCGCTTTGCTTTTCCTGTCTTCTTTTCCGCCATCTCTGTCACCTCCGCTTTGGCCTGCCTGCGCTCCTGCAGTGGCCGTCGAGCCTGTATGGGTTCGGTTGAATCAGAAGCAGCCTACCGCCGGTCAGTACTCTACCGTGATCTCCCGCCAGCGTCGGGCACCCCCGTCGTCTCCGTCACCGTCGCCAGCTTCCCCGGCCGTTGGTCGAGGAGCCTGGGTACGCCTGGGCGCGCCGGTAGGGTCCGGTGGATCCAGCGCCTGTTGCAGCAGGGCCAGCCGCTCCTCAACTCCTTGCAGTTGACCCTCTGTCCTTTTCCGGTTTCGATTCCACACGGTCACCTCCCGTTGCAGACGGGCTTTCTCGTGTTCCAGGCGCGCTATCGCGGCCACCGTCTGCTCGCGGGTGGTGGGCAGTGAACGGTGGCGAAGCCCTTGAATAGTGGGTATATCCCGCATGCCCCGCGTGTCGTTCCGCTTCATCGCATACATTCCTTTCTCGGCATGCTGCTCCGCAGGAGCCTGGCAGGCCCTAGCCGCAGTGGTGGTCGATGAGCTGCAGCAGCATCTTGCGCTGCTGAGCGCGCCGCTCCCGCGCTTTGCTGGTGAACGCCGTCTTGGATCCCAGCACATCCAGGCAAATGCGCACGAAACGCGGGTCCGCAGACGACAGCGTCACGCCCTGCATGGCCACCACGCGGGCGATCATGATGCACGCCCGCAGGGTCGGGGTCTGATCGTACTCTCCTGAAGCTCGAAAGTCCCGCACCAGGTCCACGATCTTGGCCACGTCCTCGGGCGGCATATCGGAATGGGAGGCGGCGATGGTGATCTCTGTCTCGCGGTCATAGTAGTCGAGATCCAGGGTCACCAGTCGATCGCTGAGCGCGTCCTGCGCCTCGTGGACGCCGGCGTATTCCTGGGGGTTGCTGGTGAAAATGGCCCGGAACTCGGGATGAACCTTGATATAGCCATCCCTATGGCTCATGTTGGGCAGGACGAGCAGCTTTTCCTCCAACACGCCCAGGAGGACGTTGTTGGCTTCGGCGCGAGAGCGGGTGAACTCGTCGTAGACCAGGGTAAAGCCCTCGCGGCAGGCGGTGGTCAGGCGGTTGTCCACCCAGTGCTTGACGGCGTCCTCCTCGTACTTGTGGACGGTGTGGATAAAGTTGTCGACTACCTTGCGATAGTGGTAGCCATCCTGCCCGCCGATCAGGTCCGAGGTAGAGAACTCTTCATCGCCGACGATGAACATCACCGGGCGCTCCATTTGGGCAGCCACGTGAAGGGCCAGGGTGGTCTTGCCTGTGCCGGCGGGGCCGCGAAAGTGAACGGGAAAGCCGGCAGCCAGGTATCCCAAGGCGCGCTCCGTCAGTTCCCGGACGGCCTGCGTCTCGACAAAGTTGCTCCGCGGGCGCACAGAAAGGGCGACCGGTATGTCTTGGACACCTGTTCTTGTCGCAACTGTCATCTTGATCTCCTCTCAGCTTGTCGTTAGTGCCGCCGCTAACTTGAATCGGCAGCAGCAACTGGCATGTATTCATCCATCGTGGACACTTGCATCCCCATCTCTACGGTCAGTGCCCGGTACCAGTTTTCCCGGGCAGCGGCATAGGTATCCGGGTTCTCTTGCCAGGTGCGAAACTGGTCGTAGACCCTCCGCAAGCCTGGACGGGCTTGCACCCAGACCTCGTCGCGAAAGGGGGACCTGACAGCCTGCGCCGCCTGACCTTCTCCCCAAAAGATCCGGTGCGCCATCCCGCGCTCGAAATCGGTGCACAGACCGGCCGCAGTGCCGGTGATGAGGTAGGACAGGGCATCGCCAAAGGCCAGTGCCAGAACCCCCTCCAGTCCGAGCCGGTAACCACCCACCACCGCCTGGAAGGCTAACAGCCGGGTGGCGGCTTCCGGATCGCTGTCCCGCCGTCCAGATCGCCGGTGAAGGACGGACAGCGCATCGGCATAGGCCAGAGGGGGGCGCTCCTGCCAGTGGTGAGATGGAAAGAGGGCTATGGCAAAGTTGCCGGGGCAAAAGTCACCGATCTCGTCCACTTGTGCCAGGCCCAGACGAAGTTTGCCCCACAGTTCGCGGAAAAGGGCCTGCGCCGCCGAGAGTTCTAGCTGGAACACGATCTCTGGTCGGGGCCCGTCGCGCACCGTCAGGCGGCACTCTGTCCCCTCCAGGATGTGCAGTTCGGTCGGCAAAGTGATCTCGATGCTTCCGCTGGTCCGACCGGCAGAGCGTATTTTGCGGGTACCCAGGAACATGATAGCCCCCTGGTCCTTTTTTGTCTAGCTATTCATCTAGCAGATGCGCTAGCAAAACAACACTGCCACTCATCTATCCCAAACATTGGAGGCCGGCTGCTCTTCGTGCAGAGGTGCGGAAGAGACGATGCAGAAATGAACATTCCTCCACGCCGCTGCACAAATGCAGCGGTTCTCTCTTGGCCTACCCTAGTTCCTGGGCCTGCGCGATCCACTCCTCCACCTTGGCCAGTCGCCCTACAGCGTCTCCCAGGACCTTTCGCAAGGCCTCAGGCGTGCTTGCGCCTAACTGGGCAAAGTTCAAGATCCCTGCATCGTTCAGTTTCTTTTGCATACTGGGACCAATTCCCCGGATAGCCGCAAGGTCATCGGCGACCATCTCGACGGCGGCCGGCGTCTCTTGCGCTGGCTGGATCGGTGGAGGCGACGGTGTTGCTGGCGCAGGTTTTATGGCTCGACGCGCCCGCATGATCGTGGCGAAACTGGTCCATATTCGTCGGGCCTCATGTTGCGTTGCGCGCAACTCGTCTTGCCTGGCCTGTAGCTCGGCGCGCATCGCAGCCACGTCTGAGGCGAGCTGCGTCCGTTCAGCATCCAGATATCGACTTTGCGCGGCGGCCATCGCCTGATGGGCAACCGCCGCCTCTTTGAGGAAAGCCCCGGTGTCTGCAGCCAGATGGACACGATCCTCGGCCAGTCGCTGGCTTTGCGCGGTGGCCATCGCCTGATGGGCAACGTCCGCCTCTTTGAGGAAAGCCCCGGTGTCTGCAGCCAGATGGACACGATCCTCGGCCAGTCGCTGGCTTTGCGCGACGGCCATCGCCTGATGGGCCGCACGGGATTCGGCCAGTTCTTGTGCTGTGTCCACGCGGATGCCAGCAACCGCTGCCATACGGTCGTTGTAGGACTCGAGCAAGTGCCGGGTCAAGCGACGTATTTCCTTGGGCTGTGCCATGGTCAACTCCTTTGATCCGCAGCAGTCCGCCGACCACCGAACTCGAACTGGAGATGGGTCCGGAACGACTCTCTGACCTCCCTCACGAGAACGGCGGTCGGCGGACGGCGCGCTACTAGGAGAGTGCTGAAAAAGTCTCCCTTTCAAAACAGCATTTGACTCTACATGGAGATTCTTGTATAATCTTATGCACATTTAAAACTTTCTTCATGCTATGGAGGTCCCTATGCTCGGACGCCGCAGCCCTCAACTT
>JADHXD010000107.1 GCA_016783145.1 Anaerolineae bacterium | reverse complement strand
CAAACAGTTTCCGCGAAAGCGGGCTACACGTAGGCGCGAAATCTCAAGTCAGTTGATCGCCGATCCTAATCCGGCTTGATCGAGGACAGGATGGCTCCGCCGAGGGCACCAGCTCCAGCGCCCAACCCCAGGCCGGCAATCAGGCCGCACACTGTGCTGATACTCGTCAGGAGTGCGGGGTCCACCGCTCTCGGCCAGCATTTGCATCTGCTGCGGGTCCAGGCCGGGGATCTGTCCTCCCGTCATCACACGCACCAGCATGATCACAGCGCCAACTACTCCTCCGACTACCGCGCTCACCAGGCCCGCGATGGCCCCAGCCTTAGCTCCCTTGCCGGCGGTGCGTTCTGGCTCCAGGAACCAGCCGGCCAGCACGCCAAACCCAAAGTACAGCACGATGCTGATCCCACAGGCCAGGAAACTCCAGAGCCCCGTCAGAGGAAGGATGAATTGGTTGAGCAGCGTGACCACTACCATCACCGCCGCCCCAATCAGCCCCGCCTTCAAACCCGCTTTGCCCACCATCCACTGCCTCCTGTTTGATGTTCAGAGAATTGTCCGATGTCCAGGCACACAAACGTCGCGGCCTGGCCCACTCACCGCCAGTCCCGTTCAGCCTGAGCGTACAGGCGGTACCGCTCAAAGGGCACCAGTTCAACGCGCAGGTCAAAGGGCACACTGCTCCCGGGCAAAATGTCCTCCTGCAGCCCGTGAGTCCAGCCCAAGCTCACCATCTGCCCACTGCCATCCTCCAAAACCCCGGCAACGATCACCTTCTGGATCTTGAAAGGTTGATCGTTTGCCGCAACTCCTGTGATGCGCACACTGCTCAGTCCGTCGCGGGACATACGCACGCCGGTCAGCGTGACAGGTACGGATTGACGCTCTGTGGCTCGGCCTTCGGGATGCAGCAGGAAAGAGACCGGCCTGCGCACCGTAGCCACGATGCTGAAAGGACACTCCTCACCCGGTGCCAGCAAGACACAGGGGCATCTCGCATCAAGCCCGGGCACCCGCACGCCGTCGATGTCCCAGAAAGTTGCATCGATGGCGACCCCCTCGTAGGTCTTGGAGCTGTCATTGCGCACAAGCCCCGTGATCCTGTAGGAGCTGTTGGCCTCGGCGCGATTGGCGCTGACCGAGAAGGAAAAGGGCGGACCTGGATCCCTGTCCTTTCGCTGCTCCAAGGCCGGCGCAGGGGGCGGAGACAGTGTGGACGTGCTCTGCGGTCGCACGGGTGCCTGAGCACCCACCTGCTGCGTGTGCGGCGTAGCTGTCGGCTCTGCCGCATACGTGGGCGTTGGGCTCGGAGTGGGTGTTGGTGTCCGTGTCGGCCTTGGCGTTCGAGTTGGCCTCGCCGTCGGGTAGGGAGTGTACGTGGGATAGGGAGTGTAGGTGGGTGCCCTTTCCCTCTCCCCCTCGTCACGCGTGACGATACGCGTGACCTGGACCTCTCGGATCACCTCCTGAGTGACAACTACGGTCTTGGGCGTTGCACAAGACGCGAGCAGGATGGTGGTACAGAGCATAAAGATCGCATACCGTCCCATATTCCTCCCTCCCTCGCCTATTGCACGGCGATCTTTATCATCGCCGTCATCCCCCAACGCAGCGCCTTGGCTGCCTCTTGGTCCGACAGCTCCACGATGATATCGTACACGACGTCACCGCGATAGTCCTTGGCCTGCAAGCCGATCTCCTGCACCGCGCCCTCGAACTCGCTGTCCGGCAGGGCGTCCACGCTCACTGTGGCCGGCTGGCCCGGAACCACGCGGGCTACGTCCAGCTCAGTCAGGTCTACCGTGCGAGCGCGGAACTGATCGAGGGTCGCCAGCACCACGACGACCTCGCGTGCCTCCGCACGGTCGCCCGGGTCGATACGCACATCGACCACTGTCCCCGCAAAGGGTGCGCGCAGCTCGGCATCCCGTATCTGCAGCTCCAGCCGGGCCACCGCGATCTCGACCTGTCGCAGCCGCGCTTCCGCCTGCGCGATCTCTTCGTCCGTCGCATCGTCCAGGTACGGGTTGTCCCAGGCGCGCAGCGCCTCCACGTCCAGCCGCGACGCTTCGACCTCCGCAGCCAGCACATCCAGCAGCACGTCGTACGTCTCTTGTGCCGCCTCCGCCTTGGTCAACTGATCCTCCGCCTCTTCGATCTGCGTCTCAACCACCGACAGGCTGATCGTGTGCGCCCTCTGCTCGTTCTGCGCCCCTTCCAGTTGCGCCTGGGCATAGCGATAGTCCAACCCCTTCTGCTCCACCTCCCTCGCCCACCCATCGCGGACCCCCTGCCCCTCCCACGGACGGTCGAGCGCCTTCTTGTACTCGTTCTGTGCGTCCGCCAACGCAATGCGCGCCCTCTCCAGGGCCACCTGCGCCGTCGTCACCTCGGGCGACGCGCTCTGCGCACGGGCCTGGGCCAACTGCAGCTTGAGCTGTTCCACCCGCTTCTGGGCGGCAGCCACATCCGTCGCCGGGTCTTCCTGTCGGGCCTTTTCCAGTTGCAGCTCCACGATCTGCAGCCCGACCTCCGCCTGGGCGATCTGTTCGGCGTTTTCTCTCGCCGCGCGAGCGACGAGGGTCTCACTGGAGCCCTTGACCAACTGCTCCAGGGCCGCCTTCTGCGCGACCACGTCCTGCTGTGCGCTCTGCAGCGACAGCGCCAGTTCCTCCGTGTCCAGGCGCAGCAGCGGCGCGCCCGCGGCGACCCGGTCCCCCTCGCTCACCAGCACCTCCGTGACCTCACCTCCGGTGTCATAAGACAGCTCGGCCCAGCGCGCAGGCTCAATCACCGCTTCGGCGACGACCTCTTTGTCTGCGGACAGCACCGGCGGCACGATTTCCTTGGGATCGGTCTCCGCGGCGGCTGTGCCACTGCATCCAGCCAGAGACACGACGACCGACAGCACAAGCAGTCCCAGGAGCATCCATTTGACCTTCATTTCTCTCTCCTTGTCAGAGGATCGACCCACGTCATCTGTTCTGTTATCTTCCATCCCAGATCGCCTATTCATAAGCCAGTGACTCCCGCACGCTGACCTGCGTCGCGCGCAGCGCCGGCCAAAAGCTGGCTGCGGCCGAAAGCACCACCACGATCGCCAGCCAAAGTAACACCCCGCCCACAGAATACTGAAAGTCGAGCGGCATCTGAAACAACTGCTTGCTCACCAGATCGTTGAATGCGCGGGCTCCGGGGTAGCTGAGCGGCGCAGCACATAGCCAGCTCAAGACACCGACGAACATCCCTTCGATGACAAAGATACTGAGGATGGGAACCGACCTCGCCCCGATGGCACGCATCATGCCGATCTCTCTGCCCCGCTCCACTACGTTGATCGACATCGTGCTCATCAGTCCTACGCTGCCCACAACGGCTGCCAGGACCGACATCGCCAGCATCAGGATGGTGATCACGTTGAACTGCATCTTGTTCGTCTGCCGCACTTCGTCGGCGCTCTGCAGGCCCGAGGGCTTTATTCCGCGCGCGGTGTATGCAGCGCGCAGGTCGCGGATCAAGCGCCCCTGCGTCGCGGAATCGTGCTCGTCGCCAAGGATCTGCACGAACGTCCCGCGACTGACGCTGCCCGTTTCCCGCGCCAGCGCGTCAAAGGGCACCCAATTGTCGCGCTGAAGGTTGTTGACATTCAGGATCAGGCCCACAACCGTCCAGGTCGACTCCTTGTCACCGATGGTCAGTTCGATCTCGTCCCCCACCTCAATGCCCTCATCTGCCCCGATCTTGCTGTTGAGCAGGATCGCGCGACCATCATCCTCCAACAGGTCGCGCCCATCGAGGATGCGCGGTCTGAACATCTCCGAGTCGGGCGGCAGCGCCCAGAGGTAGACTTCGCGCTCCTCGTTCTCGGCCAGGGCGAGCTGCGCTCCACGCCGGTCCCACACCTCTGCCTTGGCTACGCCAGGCACGCTCTCCGCCACCTCTTCCAGGCGTGCCACGCGATACTGCCGATCGAATCCGACCATCACGTCAAAGCCAAAGTCATCCAGCACGACCTCCAGGGTCTTGTTCATTGAGGCCGACACGCTCAGCACGACGATGAACATCACTCCCCCAAGCACCAGCGTGGTCAGCGTGAGCACAATGCGCGCCTTTCGGCGAAAGGTGTTGCGCAGGCTCAGGGCGAACGGGCGCGGCAGGCTCCGGATCCGTCCGATCAGCCGGTCGAACCAGCTAGCGCCAAAGCCAGCCCCTAGGCCGTAGGTGCGCATGGCATCGTGAGGCGTGATTCGCGCCCCGCCGATGACCGGCACCAGGGCCGCGAGTAGGGGCACGATCAGGCCCACGCCAACCTGGATCGCCACCGCAGCCGGCACCAGCCGGAACGCGCCGCTGGGAACGTTAAAGATCCCGAGCAGCACCTTCGCCAACAAGTGCGCGGCAAGAGCGCCAGGCAAAACGGACAGCGGGAGCGAGAGCAGGCCATAGATCAACGCCATCGTCAGGTAGATACACAGCACGCGTGCACTCGTCGCACCGAACACCTTCATCACCCCGATCTGCCACGTCTGCTGCGTGACCGTGGCGTTCATCATGTTCACGATGAGGAACCCGCTCAGGGCCAGCGACAGCCCGCCCAGCACCTTCATAATCAGCAGCAGTGAGTCGATGACGTCCTGCGCCCAGTGGACCTCTGGATCCGAGACCCCATATCCCCCGACGCCCATCCCCATGCGCTCCAGGCGGTCCTGGATGCGCTCCCCCGCCTCGTTCGCCCCCTCCTCGCTGAACGAATCAAGGCGCACCTTGAGTTGGTTGTACCCCTGCCCCTGACCCGTCAGCCAGGCGATCGTCTCCGGAGTGGCGAAAAAGAACGCAATGTCGATCAGTTGCGGAGGCGGGGCATCCGTGTGACGTGCAATGCCCCCCACGGAGATTCGCCGCTCGTGACGCCCAAACTCGACGAGGATCTCTGCCCCGATGGGAATGCGATAGTGGCTCGACGACATCCGCTCCACGGCCAGCGTTCTCTTGCTCAGCGAGTAGCTGGGCCACTCACCCTCCAGCAGCCTGTACAGATCGAGGTGCTGCGCTCGGAAATCGGGCCGGCCAATGATCACCGCCTCGTGCCATTCTGGCTCGCCCTCCAGCTTCCAGCGGAACGTCGTCTCGAGCTGAGGCTGTACGTCAGCGACGCCCGGCTCGCTCAGCACGGTATCGACAAGCTCCTCATCGAACCTGCTGGTATAGAACGTGAGGTGTGCCGGCACGCTCGCCTGGTGGCTCTCGGTCATCCACCTGCGCATCACACCCGATCCCCCGAAGACGAATCCGAGGGCAAAGACGCCCACTGCAGTCGACAGCACAACCAGCGCTGTGCGGAACTTGTAGAGCCACAGGTCACGCCACACTTTGCGCCAGATGACCCCCATCCCTAGTGTCTCCCGTTTCCGTTTCCGTTGGATTGGTCCCGGTCAAGCCGTCCGTCGCGTAGGTAAAGGACACGCTCCGTTCGCGAGCTCAGCCCCCGGTCGTGCGTCACGATGACCAGCGTCTTTCCCTGGGCTACGAGTCTCTCGAACAGCGCGAACACCTCGTTTGCGGTAGCCGTATCCAGGTTTCCTGTCGGCTCGTCCGCGACGACCAGCGGAGGATCGTTGGCCAGAGCTCGAGCGATGGCCGCCCGCTGCTGCTCCCCGCCGCTCAGGGCGCTGGGCAGCTTGTCCGCGTGCGCAGCGATGCCCACCTGTTCCAACAAGTCCATCGCTCGTTCCTTCCGTTCGCGCCTTCGGTAGACGCCGCAAAAGTCCATCGGCAGCACCACGTTCTCCAGAATCGTCAGCGTGGGCAGCAGTTGGAAGAATTGAAAGATGACTCCCACGTGACGTCCGCGCCAGCGGGCCAACCCATTCTCACTCAGCGCGTGAACCGCCTCTCCCCCAACGGATACCTCGCCCGCTGTGGGTCGGTCGATGCCGGTGATCATGTTCAGAAGCGTGGACTTGCCCGACCCCGATGGGCCGACCACACTCACAAACTCGCCCGTCTGTACCTGCAGGGTGATGTCCCTGAGGACGGTCACGTCCCCCGCACCGGTTTGGTAGGTCTTGACCACGTCGCGCAGGTCAATGAGCGGTCCGTTGCTTGTCGTATCCATCCATCCATCCCTTTCAGCATGCAATGGCACCAGGGTACGTTGCCTGCGTACAGTGTAGCACAGTTGGCCTGGTGACACATCAGCCCACTGGTCAATCTCGGGATTATCCAGATGGCCAATCTTTCGGCGCCTCCACGCTGCGGGGGAAAACGAAACCTCTCCAGATGAACGGGTCACCTGGAGAGATACGGCTGCTGAAAGTCAGGGGAGTGACACATGTGTCCCCTGATGCGAGCGGCGTCGCCAAGTGCTGTTCCGCATCGGGAATGCTGCAAAGCCAGGGGAGTGAGCATCCCCTGATGCGAGCGGCGTCGCCAAGTGCTGTTCCGCATCGGGATGCTCCACTCCTCAGAAGCCGTCAAGGGACCTTGCAGCAGCCCTACCTTGAGAGAGGGGCGGTTGTGCGGAACTGGATTCTCATAGTGCCCGGATCACCGATCCAGGCCCTGCTTCACGGACAGGCCTCCACCAGCAGGACGGCGTCCTCACTGCTCGAGGGTGGAGAAAAGGTCTGCTTGATCGCCTGCGGAAAGGTACCCGGACCCAGGTTCCCCGTCGGGTACACGCCGGCCTCGGTGGCCTCCCCCGTCTGCGGGTTGAACCAGGTCGCTTTGCAGCGAGGCGACGTGATGATCTTGTCCACGTGGATGGTCACGCTGCCCTTCCCGGCCAGGTAGATCAGCATCCAGTCGCCATCCTCCGAGCGCACTGCCGCGTTCAGGTATGGCCCATTGCCCGGCCCATCCACAAAGAGGGATTGGTCGGGCACCCACTTCCACCACTCCCTCGCCGTCACGATCTCTTTCAAGACCGACATCTGCTGAGCGCCCGGCGTGTCCAATGCCGAGAGCCAGCCTGGTTCCATGCGCCACATCTGGTTCTGCCCATACGTGTGGAACCCACCGGCCAAAACGGTCCACCACGCCTGCTTGCGGGCCACCAGGGGCGTGATCGGGCCGAGAGGATATTCCGGACCATCCTCGTACGCTCCCTCCCCAAGCACGACAGGTTTGACAGGCACGCGCGAGCAGTCACTCATCACCGTGGGGTGCACCTTGTACCACTCGGTCCAGGTCTCGATCATGTTAAAGTCCAGCCAGCTCTCCTGGTGAAAGAACTGGGCCGAAGACCGCCAGCCGCATGGATGGTAGGTGATCAGATGGGCGCCCCCATCCCCCTCTCTCAGGCCCAACGCCAGCTCTCGGTAGACCTCCTCATAGTGCGTCGGGATGCGGTCCCCGCCGCTGACCCACACGACGTTAGGGGCATTCCGGTAGCGGTATCCCAGCCACTGGCCGTAAACGCGCGCGTTGCTCGCGTGGAGGGCCTGCACGTCGCAGACGTAATAGCCCCACGTGGGAAGCATCGCCAGCACCAATCCCTTCTGTGCAGCAAAGGCCACCAGATCATCCACGTGTCGAAAGTAGGCCTCATTGGGTGTGGCCGGCTCATCGTCGATCCACGGCTTCTTTCCCAGGGCATTCGGTCCGGGAGACCTGCTCTCTCCTCCCGTTCCTCCTCCCCAGGCCAGCACGCCCTGAACGACCGTGAACCCCTTGGCGCTTCGGTTCGACAGGTAGGTCCTCGCCTCTTCGGAGGAGTACTGAGCGAAAAGAGGCCAGGCCGTATCGCCCAACCAGAAGAACGGTTCTCCCTCCTGGTCGACAAAGTACCGCCCGTTCGGGCTGACCTGGATAGGCCCCACAAAGGTCTGCGCTTCTTGCACGTCTGTGCCCTCCCTTCGAGAGATCGACTCCGCTCCTCGCCCGCGCTATCCGGTCTGGACCTCCGCGGGCACGAACTCATGGTCGCTCGCCGCGCGATCCATCAACTCGTGGATCTCGAGCGGCTCTCCCCTGCTCGGATCGCGGACCAACGCCAGCGCACCCCGCTTGCACCTGGAGATGCACGCCCCACAGCCCATACACGCAGAAAGATCGACGGCAGCCAGGCCCTCCCGCACCGCAAGCGCGCCAAAGGGGCACATCTCCGCGCACTCACCACAGCCCTCGCACAGGGCCGCGTCCACCTGGTTGACATAGCCCGACGATGCGAGCATGGGGGTGCCGCCTTGATGTGCCTGCATCGCCCCGCAGCAGCAGGAACAGCAGTTGCAGATGGCGTAAAAGCGGCCCAGCATTGCGTCCTTGAAGAATGCGTGATGGACGTGGCCTCGCTCGTGCTCGGCGCGCAGGACCTCCACAGCCTCGTCCTGCGTGATCCACCGCGAGCGCCTCGGGTGGTGCTCGGCCACGAAACTTGCGAATGGCTCGCCCACGATCAGGCACACATCCAGGGGCAGGCACGGTTCAGAGCGCACCGTGCGACACGGGCACTCCAGGACCACGATGTGGTCGGGGTCTTGCATCACGATGTCCCGGGCTCGAGCGTAGGGGATCACCTGCTCCAGATCCGTGAGGCGGATCTCTTGACGAACGGTGACCAGTCGCTTTGCCGACTCCAGGGGCAGGACCTTGCCGTGGTAGGTGTCGGCAAAAGTGACCCGGTCAGGGTCCTGGACATCAGAGGCTCGTGGCGGAAACAGCCGTCCCAGTCCGCGAACCAGAGGCCCAAAGGCCCGGGCGAGCGGATGCTCTCCGGTCGCGATGCCGATGTACAGGTAGGGCCACCGTGCATAGACATATCCGTGCATCCAGTCAGAAAACGAGTACCCTGGCGTGCGCTTCCCCTCCTGGTGAAAGGCGCGCGTGGACGGTCGCAGGAACCCGGTTCGGGATGTGTGCCTCACGGTGTTCCCTCCGTTTTCACCAGTCTGGATACCGGTGGACGGGTGCCCCATCAGGCCTACACGGGCCGTTCAGCGGATGGGAGGGCCGCCTCGCCCGCCCTTGACCGCGCGCACGGCACCTGCCGCGGCGGGATCAAAACCCTCGGGCCAGAGAGTATAGTCATCGTACCGTGCCTCTGCCAGATCCGCACCTCTGAGGTACGCCCCCCTCAGGTCCGCGCGCTTGAGGTCTGCGCCTCTCAGCTCCGCGCCGCCCAGGTTGGCCTCGCTCAGGTCCGCGCCAAGCAGATTTGCCCCTCTCAGATCCGCTCCGCTCAAGTCCGCGCTGCACAGGTTCGCGGCCCCCAGGTCGGCTCCCTTGAGGTCGGCCGCCACCAGGTCCGCCCCGAACAGGTCCACCCCACCCAGGTGAGCCCCGCTCAGTTCCGCCCCTCGCAGATAGGCCATCGTGAGCTCGTCCACCTCGCCGCGGGGTATCCGGTCCAGGCCGCTCTGATCCTCAAGAACGGACTCTCGGGTTGGAGGCGCCAGTGACTCGCCGCAGTATCGGCATCGGACGGCATTCGGTGGAACCGACTCGTCGCAGAACGGGCACTCTATGGCCTCAACCATCAGCGGCCTTCTCCTGGATCTCGGCGCCGGCAGGGCCAACCGGATGAACTGGGTGGCGCACGCCGGGCGCTGCGGACATACGCTTCACACCCATTATAAGCGCGCCGCGCCGCCGCGTCAAGCCCCGATCCGATTCGCTCACCCCGGCACGGTCGTCAGCTTCCTCATAGACTACTCGCGGATGCCCTCCTCGTCGATCTGCCCCTCTACGACCAAAGCCGCCGCTCGCGGCCCATCATCCCTCCCGGGCAGCACGCGACGGCATCGCGGCAGACATCCACCTCTCGCTGCGGGTTCACTCGGTTTGCTGCCCTGGCGGGCCGTTTGGGGGGCGCGAATGGCGGGACAAGCGCGCTCAGCGGCGTTCGAGACCGTCCTTCATACTCCTCCTCGACCCGTTCCAGGTCACGCTGCAACTGCTCGCGGATCATCGCCATCTTGCGCGCGTACCCGATAAAGTCCTTGGCACCCATATAGAACCCGCGATGCGTGGGCATCGACCACGCCAGTTTCAGACAGCGTCCCAGGGTGCGCACCACAGCCAGCGTGTCGTCCGTGTCCACGTCCTCTCTGCCCACCGTGATCGCCCCGACTGCGCAGGCGATCGCCTCCAGGAGCGTGGACTTGCCGCAGCCATTCTCTCCGACGAGAAAGCTGACGGGAGAAACGAACCGCAGCTCTGTGAACGACTGGATCGCCGGCACATTGAACGGGAACCCGCCAGTCACAGCACGAGACCGGTCCAAGGCGATCGATCTGAGGTGAATCCCCTTGTTCTCCTCCACAACGGACCTCGTATGCTCTCATCGTGCCCACCAGGGCGCTCGCCGACCCGTCGCAGGCATGGTACTACTGCCCCTCCTTCGGCGCAAACCCGCCTCGACCGGGGAGAACTGTGCGGAGGGCCGCCGGTGGCTATGCAGCCGACTCTCGGCTATAGTCCACGATCTGGTCTAGTGAGACGTTCCCTCCGCAGAGAATCAGGGCAACGTGATCCTCAGGGGCAAAGCGCGCTTTCAAGCGACGTGCCGCAGCCAATGTGCACGACGCGGCGAGCTCGGTGAGAACCTTGGCCCGCTCCAGGAGAAATCGTTCTGCCTCGATCGCTTCACGATCGGACACAACGACGTGCTGCTCGACATAGCGCTGCGCGATCGCCAGGGCGTCCTCGGCCACTGAGGGCGCGCCAAGCGTCTTTGCCAGCGAGGTGGGTGTGATCTGGACGACGTGGCCTGCCTCAAGGGCCATCGCCAGAGCGTCACATCCCTTTGTCTCCACGGTCCACACGCGCACGTCTGGCTTGAGTCCCTTGACGGCGACGGCGATGCCGCTCATCAGACCTCCTCCACCCACGCTGACCACCACGTCGCTGAGCTCGGGCACAGCATCCAGTAGCTCAAGGCCGACGGTACCGTATCCTGCCATCGCTTCGGGGTCATCGTAGGGATGGTAGAAAGCCCTCCCCTGGCGCTCGTACGCTCGGGCGGCCTCAAAGCACGCCTGGACGTCCGGCGCGATCTCGACCTCTGCGCCATAGGACTGAGTCGCCTCGACATAGTGGGCGGGAGTGTACGCGGGCATAAGGATCCGCGTGCGGACCCCCAGTGTGGTGCCCGCATAGGCCACAGCCTGAGCAAAGTTCCCCCCGCTCACTGCAACCACACCACGCTCCTGGGCCTCGTCGCGATGGCGCAGCATCTTGTTGAACGCTCCGCGAGGCTTAAAGGAGCCCGTCTTCTGGAAAAGCTCCAGTTTCAGGTACATGTTTGTCCTCAGCTCTCGACAGAGTGTGTGGTTCCCGACAGTCGGCGTGCGCCTGACATAGGGATCGATGCGTTGCTGCGCGTCCCTAACGTCCTGTATCGTAATCATAGCTACCCCTCCTGGGAGCGAACAGGTGCTGGACCGTCCTCTTTGGGTCAGAAGATCTCTGTGGCCTCACCATGCCAGGCAAGCGTTCTACCCGACACCACAGGAAACAAGCCTTGGCTATTGTACACGCAGTGAGCCCCTTTCCGCAAGCCCGCTGGGCATCCCCAAATGGCTGCACTTCAACCCTTCACAGTCGCACACGCCGCTCGCCCGTAGCGCAACCGGCTCGGCTGCGCCCCCACCTGCAGCACACGCGGCCAACCTGCCCGTAGCGCAACCGGCTCGGTCGCGCCCTTGACGCCCCTTCCTGACTGTGCTATGATAGCAGGCATCACCCATCACCCTGAGCCTCTCGCAAAGGATGGATATCCAAACGTGAATCACCAGGGGCCACCACCGCAGGCTGCGATGCCAGCCCCCAAGTCCCTCACATCCGGCGCTTCTGAAGGACGGAAGCAGACGGCGGCACTCTGGGCGTCTGTAGGCGTATGGCTCTTTTCCCTCACCGTGTACGTGCTCACTCTGCTGCCCACGGTCGGCGCATCCGGGGACACGCCCAAATTCCAGTTCATCTCTGCGATCCTGGGGATCCCTCACCCGTCGGGGTACCCCCTCTACATCTTGCTCGGACGCGTCTTCTCCTGGCTGCCGGTCGCGAACGTGGCCTGGCGTATGGATTTTATGTCGGCTTTCTTTGCCGCGTCCACCGTGTTTGTGCTCTTCTGGACGGCCCTCGCGCTGACGCGCAACGTCCTTCTTTCTGCTGCCTCTTCCCTCGCCTGGGCCTTCGCCGGGCTGTTCTGGTCCCAGTCCGTCATTGCCGAGGTGTATACCCTGAACGCGCTCTTTGTCATCTCTGTGATTCTCTTCCTGATCCTGTGGGAGAAGCGCCGGCAGCAGCGCTTCCTGCATCTGGCGATGGTGCTGTATGCCCTTGGCTTTGGCAACCACCTGTCTATGCTCTTCTTGCTGCCCGCGTGGATTTACTGGGTGTGGTGTGTCGACCGGCAGGTCTTCACCGACCGGCGGACGATCGGTGTAGGACTCAGTTCCGTGATCGCGGGCGCCTCGCCCTACGCCTACATCCTGATCCGCGCACGTCAACGCCCACCCCACTGTGAGTCCTGCCCCGACACATTGGCCCGACTCCTGAACTACCTGTTTCGCCCGATGACCGAAGGCACATCCTTCAATTTCGAGCTGTTCCGCCATCCAGCGGAGCGACTGCTGCACTCTGCCGACCTGCTCCAGGGGCAGTTCTACTGGTGGGGGATCCTCCTGATCGTGTTGGGGGTGGTGATCCTCTGGCTTCGGGATCGGAAAACGGCGGTCTTTCTGCTCACTGCGGTCCTCTGCCTGGTTATGTGGCCGCTGAACTATGTCCCACACATCATCGTGTTCTACATCCCGGTCTTCTTGGTACTCGCTCTGTTCGTCGCGGTCGGGGCGGCGGCGGGCGTGGACTACCTGGCGGAGCACGCCTGGGCGAGGGTGCGCGGCCTGCCCAAGGTCGTGGGATGGGCCCTGGCTGCCCTGCTCGTGTGCTGGCCGCTCAACCGCAACTGGTGGGCGCAGGATCAAAGCCAAAACCGAGCAGCGGAGCGGCTGTGTCAGGCCGTTTTCGATCCACTTGAGCCGGGCAGCGTGGTGTATTCGTCCGACCGGGGCCTGCGCTACGCGCTCTCCTACTGGCACTATGTGCAGCGGCCCCAGCTCGAGGTGGAAGTCACCAGCAGGGGCGATGCTCTGCGTTCGGCGTTTGGGCGTCGAGCGATCCACACGGTGGGTGCAGACGCCCGCATACTGGAGACCTATGTCCTGGATCCTCCCCCGATCGAACGCCTGAGCGCGATGCTGCGCCGTGTGCCGGAGGGCGCTATCGTGGCTATCGTTGCCAAGGACGAGGCCTCCTATGGATTGAGCGGCGAAGACGTGGCTGCCCTGCGCACGGTCGGCGGATCGGTCGATCTGCGGGGTTGTTGGCGCTGCGGCTACATCCTTGTCGGGGTCAAGGGAGCTGAGGAGGGGACGGCGTTCGAGGTGAGCGGCTACCGTCGGCTCTGGTCGAAGCACTTTTGGGAAGGGGAATGGATCGGGGGAACCGGCGTTCGTATGCCCGTGTCCCTCCTGGCTCGGTCTGCGGGACTGGACGCCGGGAACGTCGGCGACCTGATCGTCGATGGAGTCAGCGTCTCCCCTCTCGGTCGCGGGCTCAACATCGCCGTGATCGATCCGGAGACGGGGGCCGTGCTGCAAACCACCAATCGCGACACGGCGGTCGGGTCGCAGGTAGACGGGGCGGGGTTATACAGAGTAGTTGGGCGGCGAGAAGGTGACATCATCATCCCTGCCGATCCCTCTCGCCTGGACTACTGGCAAGTCCCCTGGGACGGAATCGACTTTGGCGATCCGGACAGCCGGCGGTATATGGGAGTCGGATGGGGGGTCGTGGAAGACTGGGGCACGTGGTCAGATGGGCCAGAGTCCACGCTCCACGTGCTCATCCCCCCCGACGCAGGCCGGGTCGAGCTGACGGCGATGCCCTTTGCCATCCAGGGGCTGGCCCAGGCTGTCGAGCTGTGCGTCAATGAGGCGTCCTGCCAGACCGTCCGCTTCGAAGGCGAGCAGGTCCAGAGCCTGGTGTTCCAGGTCCCGCCGCAGGCGGATCCAGAAGGGGTCGATCGTCTGGACTTCCGGTTCGCCTACGCCAAATCCCCCCACGAAGTGAGCGGGACACCGGACATGCGCAACCTGGGTGTGTGGTTCGTGCGCCTGCGCTTCTCACCGTAGGGGGCATGAGGCATCCCGCGGTCCAGGTTCAAACGCACCCCTGACTGGACGGTGCGCCCATCACCGCGCTTGTCTGCCAGCAGCCGTCACACAACCGGCGCATTCCACGTGATGGTTGACGAGGCGGTTGTGCGCAGCGTTCTCAACCACCCAGCCCATCTGGGTAGAACGCTGTGAACCCCTCTCCGATCTCACTCACCCTGACAGGTCTGGCTTCCATCGCCGATCGGATGGCTGCCAAGGTTACCTGCACTTCCCTCGTCCCATCTTGCCCGCCGTACCGGGGCGCCTTGCCGCCTATGACGCAGTCCAGGAAATGGGCAACCTGATTGGCATGCGCCCGGTCATAGTAGCTGATCTCGGAATCCCAGACACGATCCCCTCCCTCTTCAAAGCGCATGCTCTCAATCTCTCCACCCGCCCTGTAGAGAATGAGGTGCACCGGCCTCCCATCGTGATACAGGTTCCCTCCACCTTCCCCCAGAACCTCGATCATGCCCTCGCTACCAAGAACGATGGTGCTGAATCCCACGCGGTAGTCGTAGGTATGGGTTAGCCTCTCCGCCCGCATCCACACGCCCTGCTTCTGCCCGCCCTGAAACTGCCAGGTGATGATGGGGACATCCTGATGGTCCCCCGTCGCATAGACCTCTCCCGCGCCGCCACCCTGATAGGCAGACGCCAGCGCGTAGACAAGCTCGATGTCCGTATCCAGCATGAAATAGCGGGCCAGCGCAAAAAGGTGAACCGCGTGGTCAAACACCCACGGATAGGCCCCTCCACCAGACATCACGGGGTCGACCCGCCAAGACTTGCCCTCTCTTCTCTTCTCCACAAGACGGCGTCTGGCGACAGGCTCCCCTTCCCGCTGATTCCAGTTGCCGTGACGCTGCCTGATCTGCATGGGCTCGCCGATTGCGCCCTCCTCGATCAGCTCTCTGGCCCTCATGTGCGAAGAGGTAAAGACATAGCTTTCATCCACGGCCAAGATCACGCCGTTCTTTTCCGCGGACCGGGTCATCTCTTTCCCTTCTCTCACGCTGCTGCAAAAGGGCTTCTCACAGTTGACGTGTTTGCCGGCATCCGTGGCCTTGATCACCATAGCGTGATGGTGATACGGCGGGGTCATGATGTCAACCGCATTGATCTCTGGGTCCCGCAGCATCTCATCATAGTCTGTGTACACCTTCCTGGCCCCCCACATTCCGGCCTTCCATTCGGCAATCTCCCTGTTCAAGTCGCACACAGCGACGATCTCTGCATCACTGTGTTCGAGATAGCCTTGAGCGTGAGACCCTGACACCAGGCCCGCACCGACCATCCCAACTCTGACCTCTCTCATCTGGGTCCCTCCTCGTTAGTCAGACGCCCTACCCCACCCGTCCAGACGCCAGTGTTCACCGACCATCACAGTCTCGATACTGCACCAGACGCAGGGCTGCTATGGCCGACTGCAGCTTGCTGATCCACGCCGTCTGAAAGAGCGTCTCGCGGTCACCGGTCCGTCGCCCCCGGCCTCCAGCACGCCATACCCCCTACGGCTGCTGCAAAGTCAGGGGAGTGACACATGTGTCCCCTGATGCGAGCGGCGTCGCCAAGTGCTGTTCCGCATCGGGGATGCTGCAAAGTCAGGGGAGTGAGCATCCCCTGATGCGAGCGGCGTCGCCAAGTGCTGTTCCGCATCGGGGGGGATGCTCCACTCCTCAGAGGCTGTCAAGGGACCTTGCAGCAGCCATACCATACCCCCCGGCCCAGGCGATCTCACCCCCCTCGATGAGTGCGACGCTAAACCCGGGCACGTTACGGCGTGCCATGCGTTCGCAGAGTAGGGCTCACTCCCGCGAACGTCCCGCGATGTGGATCGCCGGCAGCAGGCCACTGTCCACTCCTTGCACTGCTTGTTCGAGATCGGTCATCCCGTACTCCACGTGTCCGGCAGGACGGGCGTGCGGGGGATGGGCAGGCCGGTAATACCTACGGGGGATTGTGGCAACAGAGGGTGAGGTCAGAAAGCATCTCTGCGCGCCTGGGGTCCTGCAACGGGATGACACGAATCCAGGTTGCCCGCTGTAGCTCTGCACTGCCAGCAGCTCCAGGTCCGCCGGCCAACACCTCTCTCTGCACTGCCGGAGGGATAGCGACCTGGCCGTAGAGGCGCCGCAAAAGATCGAGCCTGCCAACCAATGCTAGTGCGATGATGGAAGTACTATCTACAACGGCCAGTTGAGGCCGCTCAGGCATTGGCAAGATCCTCAGCCAGTTCCTCGGGCTCTTGACCTATGGGCGAAAGTCCGAAACGGGCAAGCTCGAACATGAACGCCACTCGCCCCATTCCGGCCAATTGCGCTGCGATGCCAGTCGATACGCGCCCCATCTCATATAGCTTGACTGCAAGCAAGAGCCGCGCTTCAGCCTCGAACTCTTGGGGATTCTTCTTCAGAGAAAGCAGCAGATCGTCTGGATAGGGAATGGTCAATACATGACTTGACATAGACGTCAGCCTTTCGTTCTCAGCGAATTCTTGCCAGACAGTCTACTATGAATGGCGTTGGTCGTCAAGTGTTTAGCCGGTGCGGAAACGAATGGCTTATTCCAGGTCGGGCCATTCGTCAAACTCCCCCACCTCGACCAGGTACAGGTTCGAGTACGCCGTCAGGTCCGAGGTGTACAGCACCGCCTTCCCGCCCCCTCCGCTGCTCTCCGGGATGCTCCGCGATCCGGCGTAAACCGGTGGATGGCAGTGCGCGTGCTGCTTGCTAAAGGTAGAGCGGTGAAAAGCCGGCTCATAGATCGCGCCCTGCCAGCCGTAGTACAGCGCGTTGTTGGCTGCGCTGACGCACCCGCCGGGCCGTCCCCGCCCCTGCAGGTCTGTCATCTGCGTGATCAGTCCTGTATCGAGGTCGTACAGGAAGAGACTGCTCTGGCTCTCCCGATCCGAGGTAAACACGAACGACCGGTTCTCGTTGAACCAGCGTGGATCGGTATACTGCTGGATGCAATAGGCAAATGAGTCGATTTGTGCATACATCTCGGGTTGTACTACCATCTACCACCAGGCGCAAATGCCCAAGTTGAGAAGCTTCGCGCACCCAGTACACGAAAAGCGCACTTGCTTGAGGTAGTGCGCTTCTGTGCTGTTGTGACGCAAGATTGATAGGCAGGTGCTGATAAAGCACTATGAGAGGCGACCAAAACGCGACCGTTGGCTGAGAGTCTGTCTGCGAACTCCATGCCGGGGGTCGATACCACTGCAAAGGGTCTTTGATGCCGCAAGTGATGGGCGCGAGCGGCGTTCGCACCCGCCGAACGCAAAGTCTCACCTGCCGCTATCGAGCGCAGCGGAATCGCGGTCAGGTGCAACGCCTTGTTATATTTGCTCTTTGTATCCCCTGAAGCCGTCAACCAATTGCCTGAATGAGGCCGGCTTGTATTTCTCAAAGCTTTCCTGGTCCACGTAAACAAAGTCGTATTCCACGTCTGCCTGTACTCGGTTGATATCTTCGCACCACTGCCGCAGCCGTTGCATCTTGAGCGGCACGTCCAGGTCTTCCTGCCCTTTGGTTTCGACAATGACGATCCGCTTGGCGGACAGTTTGACCAGAAAATCCGGGTAGTAGTTGGAGATGTCGCCATCTGCGTTCACATAGTCCAGCTTGAAATGCACTGCCAGATAGTTCTTGGCGTAGGAAACCACATCGCTGCAATCTTCGAGGAAGCTGGCAAACCGAAGCTCAAAGGGGCTATCGCCAATGATGCGGTTAAAGACGCTCTTTTTGGGGACGAGGTAGCTTTGATCTTTCGCTACGAAGGGGCGCGTCTGCCGCAGCTTGATGGTGTCGCGGATTTCGGCGTCACCTTTGTCCTGTATGGTGAGGGCGTTGATTGCCTTTTTGAAGGTCTCGATCAGAGTCTTGGTGGCGGCCAGTTCCGACAGGTTGCGCAGGGTGTTTGGGCTTTCCAGTTCCACCGGGCGGTCAAACAACTGCTCTTGCACAAACGCCTTGACCTTGCCGTACAGCACGT
>JADHXD010000106.1 GCA_016783145.1 Anaerolineae bacterium | reverse complement strand
GGGGGCGAATGAATTCGCAACTACGGGGGGGAGCGAATGAATTCGCAACTACGGGGGGGAGCGAATGAATTCGCAACTACGGGGGGGAGCGAATGAATTCGCAACTACGGGGGGGGAGCGAATGAATTCGCAACTACGGGGGAGAGCGAATGAATTCGCAACTACGGGGGGGGAGCGAATGAATCCGCAACTACGCGGGGGAGCGGATGAATCCGCCGTTTTGGAGCGCGGCCCTGAGCTCGGTCTGGAAGGCGCGGTGTCCGGGGAAGCGGTCTCCCATCTCGCGGGCCAGCGCGGTGGCTGTCTCTGCCTGCCCGCGCAGTCGTAGGACCTCGGCGCAGGCTGCGGTCAGCACGGCGACCCTGCCGTAGCTGCCACGGCGTTCGCCGCCCACGATGGCACCGACCCGGCGCTGAGCCACGTCCAGGCACCAGGACAGCAGGCTTTCCTGAGCGCCGTCGCTTAGGGACGCTGTCGCGAAGCGCTCGGCGTAGGCACCTTCCAGTCTTTCACGCATCGGGGCCGCCCCAGCGCTAGACGAGGAATCCGTGCCAGAGTCCAATCCCC
Organism: Anaerolineae bacterium; assembly: GCA_016783145.1. Taxonomy (GTDB): domain Bacteria; phylum Chloroflexota; class Anaerolineae; order JAFGEY01; family JAFGEY01; genus BS750m-G44. Next base: position 17,623 of record JADHXD010000106.1, on the reverse strand, counting down.
ACTGCCACACCTGAGCCAGGTTCGGGGGCAGCTCGTCGGGGGAGTGCCCGGACAGCAGGACGAGGAAGGTGGAGGTGATCAATCCCTGTGGATTGTCGCCGGTGCTCCACCCCAATACGTGTCCTCCCTCGGCAAGCCTGCGTGCCGCGTCGAACTCGCCGGCGAGCAGACAGCCGTGGGCAAGGACCAAAGTGCCCACCCACACCGGACCCCGGGTACTGTCCGCGTCCCAGCCAACCTCGATGTGGTGAACCGGCGGGTGAGCGAGTCGGTCACGCACGTGCGCCACGGCCAGCCGCATCCACAGCGTCCGCTTGTCCTCTGTCGGAGCGGCGTCCCAGAGGTCGAGCAGGCGCGAGAGGAGCGGCTGGGCGAGGAAGGCCTCCCACCGTCCGGCGTGCAGCGCTTCTGCGTCGCTCAGCCGGGCGGCAGCGGCACAGAGATGGTCGGCAATCGCCGCACGGATGGGGAGTGTCGGGGGCAGGGCCTGCAGGGCTTCCAGGGCGGCAGCGAAGACCTCTTGCAGCCTGTCTTCCTCTTCCAGTGCATCGAACCAGTCGAGGTAGGCTCGTGGGCGCGACCGGCCCTCGGTCCGGGCCAGCATCTTCAGTCCATCCGTGCCCTGGGAGAGCCGGACTGCCTCCCGCAGCCAGGCGTCGGCGGCGCCCCCACTTTGCAGGCGCAGAAAGGCGATCCAGTCGGTGATAAAGTGCTCGCGGTCGGGCAGTGGTCGGGTGGAGGCGCGCAGCAACGCGCCCAGCGAAGGCCGTAGTCCCACCAGGCCATAGCGCGCCGCCGGCTGCATATGCTCAAAGAGGGCCTGCGGGCGGCTTTCGAGCGGCTCTGTCTCATAGACCGCGCGCAGGTAGCGGGCGAACGCATGGCCGCCGTCCACCCCCGTCAGGCTGGAGACACTCACCCCGCGCCCGCGGCTGTCCTGCAGGCGCAGAATCTCGAACAGGCCCTGGTAGGCCGCTCGAGCCAGGGGCAGATGGCCGTAGTCAAAGGCTGCCTCGGCCCGATCGAACAGCGCTTCCAGCGGCTCCACGAACTCTGCGTACGGTCGCGCGCTGCCCTGATCGTCGTATCCCTCTCGCCCAGGCCGTCCGTACCGGCCCCCGGCAAGCTCGGCGGCTGCCTTGAGCGCAGCCGCCAGGTGGGCCACATCGGCCAGCAGATCGTCCTGGCGGAGGGCGTTTTGGACGGCATCCCCTGTCTCCTGGACTCGCTCCAGTGTCTCCAGGAAGGTCTGCCGCCTGGTGAGGGGCGTCTCTTGGGCCATAGAGCGCAGGATAGCGCGCAGCTGACCGCTGGAGCACGCTGCCAGCCGTCTTTCCACCGTCTCCCAGAAGGTTTTCAGGGACATCGTGTCTGAGCGCGACATGGCGACCTCGCTGTGCGGAGCAGTAGACCCTGGACCGACCAACCGGGCAGGTCTCTTCCAGGACATTGCGCCTAGCTACAGTATACCGTAGGCGGGCCTGGCTGTCAACGCCTCTTGTCTGGCGTGGTGGGGCTGATGCATGGTCTGAGGAGGGCGCATCCCCCGATGCGCCCGGCTTACTGGCGCACCGTGCCCCATCGGGGGATGCGGCACTCCTCAGTCAAGTCACGAGACCATGCAACAGCCCTGTCTGGCGTGGCGAGCCGCCCGCGTCTGCGCCACATCGTGCGTAGTGAGGCCGCGATCTGGTGGAGGGGAGAGTGCGATGAGTGGGCGGATACTCGGGGGATTCCGATTGCTTCACAAGCGCGCACAAGTGTGATATAATGGCATCAAGTATGAACGAAAGGAGCATCGGCGATGAAGGTCCTGGGGATCGTAGGCAGTCCGAGGCGGGAAAAGGGATTCTCACACCGCATTGTCCGCGAGGTCCTGTCCGGCGCGCAGGCGGCGGGTGCAGAGACCGAGGTGATGTACCTGGTCGATGAAAAACCCGAGTACTGTATCCACTGCGGGCACGCGTGCTTTGACACGGGAGTCTGTGCGCAAGAAGATGCGGCGACAGCTCGCTCCGGCCAGATCGGCGCTGCGGATGCCCTGGTGGTCTGCGCGCCTGTGTACTGCTGGCAGGTCAACGGGCTGACCGCCGCCTTGTTTGACAAGGCCAGGATGCCGACCGGCTCTTGGAACCGGGGTGCGCAACACGGGCGGTCCGCGCTGGGCATTGCCGTCGCCGGTGGCACGGGGACGGGAGTGTTCCCGGCGCTGCAGTCGATCTATGCCTGGCTCTGCCTGTGGAAGTTCCGCCCACTCGATCCCGTGCCAGTAACGCGGTTCAACCTGGCTGCTGTGTTGGAGCGTGCCGCATCGTATGGGCGGACGCTGGCCGAAAGCCGCCCACGGCCCTTTGAGGGGACCTGGGAGCAGGCCCTGACCTATGACGCCCTGCCGTACATGGCATACGGTCGCGTCGACGAGTTTCGCTGGCTGGCGGAGCAGATCGCGACCGGCCTGGAATCCCGGGATGGCGACCGGGAGCAAGTCAAGGCAACTGTGCATCTCCTGGAGCAGGGCAGAGCGTACGCGGCTGCGGGTGACAGGTCAGGCGAGGCCCGCAGTATCATACAGGCCTACCGGTCAGGCGCCGAGGCCTGGTGAGGGTTGACAGGAGAGGCTATGAGGAGGGCGGTCTCGATGGCCATCCCGGCACTCGTGCTGGTCGCGCTGGGCGTCGTGCTGAATGCGTGGGAATCAAGACGCCCTCCGGACTGGCAGGTGGAGCTGGAGCAGTACCTGGCATCTCGCCCTCTACCGTCCGGCGCGATCGAGGTGCGTGCCGTGGCCGAGGCGAGCCGGCCGTGGGCATTCAGGAGAGAGATGGGCAGGCCCGTGGACAGCGAGTGGCCGTGGCGTGCGATCTCTCCGCCATTTCCGCCCAGTCAGGTCACCTGTGTCCTGCTGGGCCGGGATCGTTATGCTGCCGATGACGACCGGCGAGAGCAGATCTATGAGGTCGTGTTCTTGACGTATCACACCGATCATCTGTGGAATCACGGTTGGGTCGTGCACGAGGGGAGAGACGAACCATTCAGCCCGGCGTTCAAGGGACTTATGTCTGCGATCGGCTGTGACCTGGAGCTGGAGCGCTATCTCCCTGTCCGGGCCAGTGCGTTCACAGGCGTGCGATTGGGCGCCCTATCCACGCCTGCGAGCGAGGTCTGGCTGGCTGTGGAGAGGACCTGGAAGAGTACATCCCTGGATCGTGAGAGACCGCCAGCGGAGCAAAAGACGTGGATGGCGGTGTCGGAGTGACAAGAGAAAGCCTGGAGCAGATCGAGCGGGCAAAACGGCAGTGGGAGTCCACTGTGGATTCTCTTCCTCAACTTGTCTGCCTCCTGGATGACCGCGGACGGATCGTGCGGGCGAATCGAACGGTGCAGGCCTGGGGGCTCTGTGACGTCGTCGAGGTCAGGGGGCGCCTGGTGCACGCGCTTCTTCACCCTGTCTGCAGCGATCCGGACTGCCCGCAGGCAGCGTTCTGGCGCTCAGCCTGGGCCAGGTTGGCCGAGGGGCAGCCCGCCGAATGTGAATACATGGACTCTGCGCTCCACCGCTATCTCTCCGTGCGCGCGCTGCCGTTCTTGGCACGGCCGAGCGCCGGTGATGAGGAGAGGACCCCTTTTGCGGTAGCGATTATCGATGACATCACCGACCGCAGGCAGGCAGAGGAGGCGCTGCGCAGCCGAACGGCCGAGCTTCAGGCGCGCAACGAAGAGCTCGATGCGTTTGCCCGTACGGTGGCTCACGATCTCAAGGATCCCTTGAACCTGATCGCCGGGTTCGCCAGCGTCCTGCAGCAGTGTCATGCCGAGATGTCCGAGGAGGAACTGCAGCGCACCACGCAGGTTATTGTGGATAGCGGGCTTAGAATGAGCACGCTCATCGATGAACTCTTGCTGCTTGCCGGGGTGCGTGCGATGGATGTCCAGACCACATCGCTGGACATGGCGAACATCGTCGGTGAGGCGATGCAGCGCCTGGCGCACTTGATCGACCAGGCGGAGGCTGAGGTGATCGTGCCCGAGACCTGGCCCGCGGCGATAGGGTATGCCCCGTGGGTCGAGGAGGTGTGGGTTAACTATCTCAGTAACGCCATCAAGTACGGTGGCCGGCCACCGCGTGTGGAGCTGGGTGCAGTGCTGCAAGAGGATGTGGTGCGCTTTTGGGCGCGGGACAACGGGTTTGGCCTCACAGAGGAGGAACAGGACCATCTGTTCAGGGTGTTCACGCGGCTGGCACCGGTCCGTGCTGCTGGATCAGGACTCGGGCTGACCATCGTACTCCGCATCGTGGAAAAGCTTGGTGGGCAGGTGGGGGTGGAGAGCCAAGTTGGTCAGGGAAGCGTGTTTTCCTTTACCCTGCTGGCGGCGAAGGGCTGAACCCTGGCCCACGTCCTGGTCTCCATTCGTTTTGAAAGCTCCTTTGTTGAGACCACAAGTCCCCTGCGAGAACGCAAGCGAGCCACTTGCCTTGTCCCGTCCGGGCCAGCCTGTCCTGGACGGACAGTCCAAGGGACGGGGCGCTACGATGGAGCGTGAGAATGCACCCCTTGAAAACCTCTGCGTTCTCTATGTCATTTGAAGCTTGCGCTGTTCCGTGGTAGAATATGTTGCTTGGACATCGCAAGCTGGAGAAGACGTATGTGGCCGATCATCGGACACCAGTGGGCTGTTGAGCTGCTGACTCGCAGCATCGAAGCGGAAAGGCTGAGTCACGCCTATCTGTTTTCAGGGCCGCCACAGGTTGGCAAGACCATGCTGGTCAGGGCGTTCGCCCAGGCCATACAGTGCCAGGACGAAGACGTACCGTGTGGTCACTGCCGAAGCTGCTTGCTGATCGGCCAGGACAAGCACCCCGACGTGCACGTGATCGTGCCAGAGAACAATCGGATCAAGATCGAGATGATCCGCGATATGCAGCGCTCAGTGGCCTTGTCGCCAGTCGAGGGCCGGTACAGGATCTGTCTCATCAGCCGTGCAGACCTGGCAACCCCTTCTGCCTCCAATGCCCTGCTCAAGACATTGGAGGAGCCACCACCCAAGGTCATCCTGCTGCTGACCGCCGATCGAGCGGAAGCGCTGCTGTCTACCATCATCTCTCGTTGTCAGGTCCTTCCGTTGCGCTTGCTGCCTACAGAACAGATTGTGACGGCGCTGTGCGCCCGCGGTCTGAGCATGGAGAAGGCCCAGCTTCTGGGACATCTGGCCCGGGGGCGGGTTGGTTGGGCGATCGCCGCCAGCGAGGACAAGCAGGTGCTGGCCGGGCGGAACCGCGTGCTTGAGGAGGTAACTCAGGTGGCGGAGGGCTCGCACATCGCTCGCTTTGCCTGGGCTCAGAAGTGGAGTAGCAGACCCGAGCAGATCCCCCACGTACTGGAGATCATGGGGAGCTGGTGGCGTGATGTCCTGCTTCTGGCCTCGGGCAGCACGTCGGCGATTGCCAACATCGATCACTCGTCCAAGCTCAGCGAGTGGGCCTCGCGATACGGTGTCGCCGAGGCGCAGAAAGCACTGCGCGGTGTGCAATACACGGCGTGGCGCATCGAACACAACGCAAACCTTCGCCTGGCATTGGAGGTGCTCATGTTGGATATGCCGGGCGGAGCACGAACGACATAGGATGAGGACATGCCAAAGGTTGTAGGGATCAAGTTCAGGAATTCGGCCAAAGTGTACTACTTTGCACCGGAGGGTTTCGAGCACCTGCAAGCAGACGACTTTGTCATTGTGGATACGGCACGTGGCCAGGAAGCGGGGCGGGTGGCCTTTGTCCCGCGTGAGGTGTCTGACAAGGACATCTCTAACAAGCTGAAAGGTATCTTGCGCGTGGCGACAGCCATCGATCTGACGCAGATGGAGCGGTACCAGCAGAGAGAGAAGCAAGCTCTACACCGGTGTCGAGACAAAGTCGCCGAGTACAACCTGGTGATGAAGGTGATTCGAGCCGAGTACAACTTTAGTGGAACGCATCTGACCTTTTACTTTACCGCTGACAAGCGGGTCGATTTCCGCGTTCTGGTGAAAGACCTTGCCCATATGTTCAAGACTCGGATTGAGCTACGCCAGGTTGGCGTACGCGACGAGGTCAAATTGCTGGGAGGATACGGTCTTTGCGGGCGCCCGCACTGCTGTTCGACGTGGTTGAGCGAGTTCCGACCGATCTCGATCAAGATGGCCAAACAGCAAGACCTGCCCTTGAGTCCGATGGAGATATCGGGTGTATGCGGCCGGCTGCTGTGCTGCCTGGCTTACGAGAACGACCTGTATGCCGAGATCAAGCAGGGGATGCCACGTGTTGGGCAGACGATCACAACACCAAAGGGAGCCGGAAAAGTGACCGGGCTCAATGCCATCCAGGAGACGGTCACGGTCAGGGTACCTGGAGAGGCGCTCGCCACCTTCACCCTCGAAGAACTTGACACCCCCCAACAGGAGCCAGAGCCGGGGCCGGAGACGGGGCCGCGGAGGCGAGGGGGTCGGAGAAGACAGAAGTGACAGATGGGTTCTGTCACTCCTGAGCGTAACGAGCCGTCCTGCGCCGGACAGCTTTTTCTAGCTGTTCTACCACCGATATTGGGACCTCTGGATGCCCGATGTCGGTGGCGCTTGTGATACCTGGCCCGTGAAAGTCGCTCCCTCCGGTTGCGATCAGGTGATGCTTTATCGCCAGCTTTGCCAAGAAGTGTCGTTCAGCCTCTATGTACCCGTTGTAGTACACCTCTAGCCCTGCAAGCCCCACCCGGACCAGGCGAGGAATGTGCTCGATGAGGTGCCGGGGATGGGCCAGCACAGGCACCCCTCCGGATGCCAGGATCAGTCGAATGGCATCCGGAGGGGAAAGCTTGAGGCGCGGGATGTAGGCCAGAGCACCTCTCCCCAGAAAGCGATGAAAGGCGCTCTCTACCGAGTCTACGTGCTCGGCCTCAACCAGCGCCAGCGCGATGTGGGGCCTTCCGACGCTGCCCTCGCCCGCCAGCGCCGAGACTCGCTCCCACGAGACCGGACAGCCGGCCTGATCGAGTGCTCTCACTATCTTGCGCGCACGATCCAGTCGGGACTGGCGCAGCATCTCGAGCTGCTCCCGCAGTGATGCGTCGTGGTGGTCGATGTAGTAGCCCAGGATGTGCAGGTCGTGGTGACCGGGCGCGTCGGTGCTGATCTCTACGCCAGGAATGACGCGCAACCTCGTCCCTTGCGCGGCGCGCAAGGCTTCATCTACCCCTTCCGTTGTATCGTGGTCTGTCAGGGCGATCGCCTGGAGTCCCTTCTGGAAAGCCAGTTCGACCAACTCTGCCGGCGTCCACTGCCCGTCTGAGGCGGTGCTGTGCAGATGCAGATCAACTCCACCATTCATCTGGGTTCCACGGTCAGCTTGATCGCGGTACGCTCCTGTCCATCGATGTCGACTTCCACAAACGACGGGATGCAGATCACAACGATGCCATCCAGCTCCAGATAACCGCGAGCGATGGCGACGGCCTTCACAGCTTGATTGACCGCTCCTGCCCCGATAGCTTGTACTTCGGCCCGTCCGCTTTCCCGCACAACCCCGGCGATCGCACCAGCCACTGCCGTTGACCTGGACTTGGCTGCTACCTTGATGATTTCCATAGTCGGTGCCTCCCTTGTTCCCCCTCTGAGGGTCTGCCATCGACGCAAAGATTGAACAACGTCCTCGCAGCGTTGTCTCGCGCTGCTCGCGCTGCTCGGGAGAACGGTGCTACTTTTTCGAGCTTGGCTGAGTCGTGGTGCGGACGCCTGTCCCGGCAAGCGGCCTCAATGTGACACGAGCGATGTACCAGATGAATGCGGGGTGTCCAGGGATCTATGCCCAGATGAATCTATATCACATTTTACACGATCACGAGCGCAAATGCAAGGGGGAATTCAGGGTCTAGGGCTCCAAACCTTCCGGAGGCACAAAGAACAGCTCATCATACTGTCCGCGGGCGTTCCAGAAACACCAGCCCGCATCGGTTGCCTCTTCGGCTGCCCGCCACTGCTCTGCGATCTCGTGGCGGTCATACCAGTAGTGCTGAAGCCACGGGCGCAAGATGGTGCTGGTCCGTGACATCCCATAGTCCATGCTGATCGCGACCACATCATACGGGCTGTCTGTCGGTGAGGCGAGGCCCAGATTGCCAGGGATGAATGTGGATGGATATACCATAGGGCAGACATAGTCCACGTGCGGGGCAAGGTCCTTCAGCCGCTGGCCAATGCGCATATCGTGATCGGGCTGCACGGACAGGGCATAGCCAAAGAGGTCCGCTGAAAGGAAGGCTCGCGTGGGGTCGACGGCTGCCTTGGCGGCGGTCACGAACCCCTCGATGGCCTGGGTCCGTGATTCGGTCGTGCTGGGTACCGAGTACACCAGGGCGCGGACGACCTCCAGGCTCGTGCTGTCGGAGGGGTATCGCAGATAGTCGTACTGGATCTCGTCAAATCCCAGGCGGATCGCCTCCCTGGTGATGGCAATGTTGTATTCCCAGACTTCCTCTCGCGTTGGGTCGGCCCAAGCCATGCCCTCGCGATCGTAAAAGATCGCGCCGTTGGGGTGGCGCACCGCCAGTTCCGGGCGAGCCTTGACCAGCGGGCTGTCCTTGAAAATCACCATGCGGGCGATGGCATAGATGTGCTTTTCCTTGCAGAGCTGCAGGAACTCGGGCACCGGCAGACGCGGCGTGGCCATGGCGTCAACGGGAGCGATGATCGGATCGTCAGACTGGAAGACAAGGTATCCAAAGTCTCCCTTGATGTCTACCACAATCGCGTTGAGCATGGGGCTGCGATCCACCATGTCGATCAGCTCAAGCATCCGCGGTCGGTCCCACACTAGTAGGTTATAGCTTGCATAGATGCCGCGCACTGCAAAACGAGGAAGGTTGATGTCAGCGCAGGGCAGCCTGTCTGGCTCAAGACAGGCGTCCAGGGCGTCGTGCAGACCAGCCTGCGCCGGGGTGTCCATCCCGATCTCGACGCGCTTGTGCCCCGGGGACTTGACAAAGAGAGAGTGGATGTTTCCCAGGCCGGTCAGGTGGAAGCGTCCGCGCTCGTCAACGCGCAGGAGCTGCTCGTCGACCAGCAGAATGGTGTTCGTGAGCGGTTCTCCGGACTGTAGATCGCGCACGACGCCATAGAGCTCCTCTGGGGTCAACTGGACGTCGAGCGTCTCCTCGCCCTGGTAGGTAACGGAGGCTTCCCCGTAGCCTGGGTGCTGGATGGACACCGTCAAACCGGACATTACCTGCCGGAGTGTGGCTTGCCCGGAGGCATCTGTGGACTGGCACTGTTCGTCCGTGATGCACACCTGGGCCTCTGGGATCTCTTGACCGACCATGGCGTCACGCACGCGCACGATCACGGAGGCAGGCTCCAGCGTCAGATACAGGGTAGGGTAGCCGTCAAAGGTCGCGCTGCGTGGCAGGTGCCTTGGATGCTCGGCGGTTACCGGATCTCCGATGCTCACGCGGCGCAAGACGAACCGGCCCTCATCGTCCAGCGGCACCAACTTGCCGTCAAAGCGTACCGCCGCGTCCGGGAGAGGGACCAGGCCCGGCCCAACGACCTGGCCTCGCACCGTGTTGGGCTGCAGCGGCACGTCAAGGAGGATCGCATCTGCGCCTTTGTCGGTGGCGTCCGCGCTGCCTGCCCAGGGCTCGTACCCAGGAAAGGTCACTTGAACCGAGGGGAGCGTGCCGCCAGGGACGTCGATGGCATAGGCTCCCCCTGCATCCGTACTTCCCTGTCGATCGTCCACATTTACCTGAGCGCCCGCCAGCGGAGATGCTGCCTCTGCATCGTGCACCGTCACGCGCAGGGTGCGAATGGCGGGAGGATCCTCGGTGGGAGTTGGCAGGGCCTCAACCGGGGCCTGGGCCGGGCGCGGCGTGCGGAGCACAGAGACACCCCATACCGATGCAGAGAGAGCGACCACGCCAAGCGTGGCGACGAGTGCGAACACAGTGCGACGATTCATGTCCCTCCAGACTCCAGATAGTATCCGGCGATTATACCACACATGGAGAGCACTTGACAAGATCGCACGCCTGGGGTATAACGTGTAGCAAGAACACTAAGGAATGATTTCGGATTCTGTCACTCAGGATGGATGGGGAATGGGTGGACCAGCAGAGTACGATGTGAGCAAGTACGAACGGCCATCGGTAACGGTGGATGTGGTGATCTTTTCCCTGCGCAGTAACGAGCTTCAGGTGCTTTTGGTTCAGCGCAAGCAATGGCCGTATGAGGGGATGTGGGCCATTCCAGGTGGCTTTGTCAGGATGGACGAGGGATTGGAACAGGCGGCCCGGCGCGAACTGGCGGAGGAGACCGGGGTGGATGATCCCGAGATCTACCTGGAGCAGCTCTATACCTTTGGCGCTCCCTGCCGGGACCCGCGAACGCGGGTGATCACGGTTGCTCACTTTGCACTGATCCCATCCGAACATCTCTTCCTGAGAGCCAGCTCTGACGCTGCGGCTGCGGACTGGTACGCGGCTTCTCGCCCGCCGCCGCTGGCTTTCGACCACGCGGGTATCCTCGCCTACGCGATCCGCCGCCTGCGCTACAAGATCGAGTACACAGCGTTGGCTTTTCAGCTCTTGCCCGAGGTGTTTACGCTGACCGAGCTGCAGAACGCTTACGAGCACATCCTTGGGGAGAGCCTGGACAAGCGGAATTTCCGACGCAAGGTGCTTGCCGCCGGTGTCCTGGAGGGTACCTCCCACGTGCGCGGCGGAGGTCATCGCCCGGCAAGGCTTTATCGTTTCCGGCCGGACGCGGTTGCCGAGGTCAAGGCCCGCCGGCTGTTTCCATAGGGTTCGAGGGCGATCGGGATGAAGACACTGCAGGAGTGCCTGGCCGACTATGACACCACGCTGCTGCGGGCCATTGCTGAGCGGCGCGGGATCGAATTGAGCACGCATCGACAGCCCGAGATGGTGGCGGAGTTTGCCGACGCGCTGCTCGATCCTGCTTCGGTGAACGAAGCGCTTGCCTGGCTGACCGATGAAGAGCGCCGGGCGCTGGACAGCCTGGCGGCAAGCGAGGGACGTATGCGCGCCCACCGTTTTGCGGCGCGTTTTGGCGAGATCCGGCGCTTTGGACCGGGCTCCCTGGCCCGGGGAGCGCCCTGGCGGTCGCCCTCCAGCCCCGCAGAGGGACTGTGGTATCGGGGGATGATCGGGCGCGGCTTTGCTGAACAAGAGGGCACCGTCGTTGAGTTTGTCTTTGTCCCTTCCGACCTGGTGCCCCTGCTCCCCGCACCGCAGGTGGACCGCACCCCTTTCCACGTTAGCCAGGCCGATCCTCCAGACCGGGTGGCGCTGGGCGATCCGGCTCTGCTCGACGATCTGTGCACGCTCCTCGCGAACATCCAGGCGCGCCCTCTGCGTGTGCGCGAGGGAGAACTCACCCCGGAGGCGGTGCACGAGCTGTTGACGCAGTGCCTGCACAAGGAGGAGCCGCGGCTGGCTTTCCTCTATCACCTGGCCCGAGCGGCCAGCTTGCTTCGTCTGGATGGGCGCACGCTGCATCTGGACCGGGAACCGGTGCGGGAGTGGCTAAAGCGTTCTCGCGTGCAGCAGCTACGGTCCCTGCAGGATACCTGGATGCGCGAGGTGAGCTGGAACGACCTGTGGCACGTACCGAGCATCCGCTGCGAGGACACCGGCTGGCGGAACGATCCGGTGCCGGCACGCAAGACGGTCCTGAGCCTGTTGTCACGCTGTGCGACCGGCCAGTGGCTGTCCATACCAGGGTTCGTGGATGCTGTGCGCGACCAGGTGCCGGACTATCTGCGGCCCAACGGCGATTTTGAGAGCTGGTACATTCGAGACGCACGAAGCGGCGAGTACCTGACCGGATGCGAGCACTGGGATGCGATCGAAGGGGCGCTGTTGGCATATCTCTTGTCGGGGCCGCTGCACTGGCTGGGGGTCGTCTCCTTGGGATACCGCGAGGGCTGGGAGAAGCCTACGGCTTTCCGGATCACACCGTGGGGGATGTCGTTGGTGGGATCCCCGGATGGCTCTCTGGAAGAGCTCCCGCCGCAGCCGGCTCGCGTCGCTCCCGAAGGGATGGTTGCCTTGCCGAGAGAATCCCCTCTTCGCGATCGATTCCAGTTGGCGCGGATCGCCGAGTGGCGCGCTTCCGGAGCCGAGTACATCTATGCCCTTACGCCTGCTTCACTGGGGCAGGCGCTCAGCGCGGGCATTCAGCTCGAGCGAATAGAGCGTTTCCTCCAACGAATCAGCGGGGACCATGTCCCGGACGTGGTGATCGGTCGCATGCGGGCTTGGGGTGAGCGGCACGGTCTGGTTCGCGTGCGGCGGGCAGCGGTCTTGGAGACGCGTTCGCCGCAGGTGATGAATGAGCTGCGCACACACGAGCGCATTCGAGGGTATCTGAGGCAGCCGCTGTCGCCGACACTTGTGCTGGTTCGGGACAGCGATTGGCCGCTTCTGATCCAGGAACTCTATCGGGCCGGCTACCTGCCGGAGATCGTTGAGCGTTGACGTCAGAAGGAGAGCACGGCTATGCCTGAGAAGACCCCGTTTCCCGATCGGCTCGCGATACTCAGGGCCGAGTTTGTGCGCTTCTACGGCGCTCCGCCAGAGTTGGCCGTCCGCGCGCCGGGACGTGTCAACCTGATCGGTGAGCACACAGACTACAACGATGGCTATGTCTTGCCCATCGCGATCGATCGCAGCGTGCTTGTGGCTTCTGCGGCGCGCAGGGACCAGACTGTACGCCTGTGGGCGGTTGATTTTGATGCCCATGTCACCTTTTCGCTGGACGACATCGATCACGTCCAGGTTCAGCGGTGGAGCAACTACCAGCGTGGGGTGGCGGTGGTGCTCAAGGAGCGCGGATTCGATCTGCCGGGGGTGGACGTGGCCTTCTCGAGCGACGTGCCCATCGCGGCCGGGCTCTCCTCGTCGGCGGCGATCGAGGTCGCGACTGCGGTCACCTGGCAGACGCTAGTCGGATTCGCGCTGTCTCGTCCTGAGCTGGCACTGCTCTGCCAGCGTGCTGAGAACAGCTTTGTGGGCGTGAACTGCGGGATCATGGATCAGTTCATCTCGGCATTGGGATGCCAGAACGCGGCGCTGCTCATCGACTGTCGTTCCCTGGCCTACCGGCCGGTGTCTTTGCCTGAAGGGGTGGTCGTCGTGGTGATGGACACGATGAAGCAGCGAGGGCTGGCCGATTCTGCCTACAATACCCGGCGCGCCGAATGCGAGGAGGGCGTGCGGCTGCTCGGGGCTCACCTGCCCGAGATCACAGCTCTGCGCGATGTGTCGGTGGCCCAGTTTGAGCGCTACGCTGATGGTCTGCCGCCTCACGTGCTGCGGCGGTGCCGGCACGTGATCACCGAGAACCAGCGCGTGTTGGACGGTGTCGATGCCCTGGAACGCGGGGACGCGGCGGCGTTCGGGAGATTGATGGACGCCTCCCACCGCAGTCTGCGCGATGACTATGAGGTCAGTTGCGCAGAGCTGGATGCCATGGTCGAGGCGGCCTGGGCGGCGCCGGGTGTGATCGGGGCTCGGATGACGGGCGGAGGGTTTGGGGGCTGCGCTGTGGCCCTGGTCGAAGAGCGGCTCACAAGCGTGTTCAGCCAGCAGGTAGGGCGTGCCTATGAGCAGTCGACCGGCTTGACGCCCAGCCTGTATGTCACCGTGGCCGAAGCGGGTGCAGACGTCGTGCACCAGATGCTGAAAGGTCAGACCGCCCGGCGTTCCTGGTGACGCATCCACAGCCACCAGCCGATGATCAGCACGGCGATCAGCAGGAGGATGGCCACCAATACCGGCAGGAGGATCGAGAGGAGCGCAGTCAGCGCAGAGAGTACGTCCTCCCCGGCGCTCAGAAACGGATTGACGGTGCCCCCTGTGGTCGCCGTGACGATAGGGCGAACGGCAGTCTTGGCCACGTGCACGGTGCCAGCCAGGATCAGCCCACAGATCATGGCCAACACGGGATGCACGTCTGAGATCGTGTTCGCGTTGGCTGCAAACAGGACGGCTCCGGCGATCGGACGCACAAAGGTCTGGACCCCATCGTTGATCGTATCGACGACCGGGATCTTGTCGGCCAGTATCTCGATGGTCAGCAGCACGGTGAGCACACCGATGACCCACCAGCTCCGCATCACGCCAAACGGCTCGTTGAGCTGGATCCAGTCTGTGAACCGGGCGACCAAGGCCACGATCAACAGGGGGAGATAGGCATTCAGCCCGGCCGAAGTGGACAGCCCAAAGCTGGTGAAAATGCCCAGGAACCCTTCCATCCAATGACCTCCTATGCAGTCAGTAGCGTCCCGTGCGCGGCTGCCCCTCATCGGTGGACAGCATCAAGGCATCAAAGAGCAGCTTCATCCGCTCGTACTTGATCGGCAGTGAGCGGGGATCGTCCCATAAGTTGCGGAGCTCGTTCGGATCTTCGAGCAGGTCGTAGAGCTCGCCGATACGGTGCCCGTGGTAGACGACCAGCTTGTAGCGGCCGTCAAAGATCATGTTGGCGTGACTGGCATACTGGCGATCGAGGGTATCGTGGTACTCGCAGCGCACAAAGTCACGGTGCACCTCGGGGTCAGCCTGCCCGGTGAGGATCGGCAGGAGCGAGACCCCCTGCACGTTCTCAGGGACGGCAAGGCCCACTGCGTCGTACAGCGTGGGCGCGATGTCTGTCAGCTCGACCAGCGCGTGACTGCGCACCCCTGCGCGGAAGCGCGCAGGCCAGGATACGATCAGGGGCACGTGGACCGCGCCCTCGTAGAAGCGGCATCCCTTGTACAGCAGCCCGTGGTCGCCCAACATCTCACCGTGGTCACTGGTAAAGATCACGATCGTGTCCTGGCGTTGGCCGCTGCTCTCCAACGCGTCCAGCATGCGCCCTACCTGGGCATCGATCAACTCGATCTGGGCATAGTAGGCAGCGACCATACGCTGTGCATCATAGTCATCAGGGGAGCGCGGGGTCTCTGTCTGGTGGTCGATGCCCTCAAAGTCCAATTGGCTTTCCATTTCCTCGGGCTGAAACAGAGGGCGCGGCATATCGCTCACGTCCATGCGTGCCAGGTATTCGGCGGGAGGGTCGAAAGGTGGGTGGGGATCGTAGGGGTTCACGCTCATCAGCCAGGGGCCCTCGCGCGCCTGGGTCATAAAGGCGATGGCCTCATTGGCGCACCAGGTGGTCTGATGGTAGCGGGCAGCGATCCCCGCGCGGCTGATCGCCCGGTCTGTCCAGCCTTCAACGCTCTCGGCGCTGTACGCCGCATCCCACTCGATCCCCTGCTGCTGCAGCCAGAGTTGGTAGTCGTGCTGCTCTGTCGGCCAGAAGGGCTCTGGAGAAGGGTGGTGGCTCCACTTGAATACGCGGTACCCATCATCCGGGCGGATCTCGACGCGCCCGTGCGCCGCCGAGAGGTGCAGTTTGCCGGCTAACCCGCAGTCATAGCCGGTGTCCGCCAGGACGCGGGTGATCAAGGTCACGTTAGCCGGAAAGTAGTCGTTGCCGTTCCGGTTGACGTGCAGGGTGCTCGGGTAGCGTCCCGTCAGGAAGCACGCCCGGCTGGGCGTACAGATCGGGCTCTGTGTGTAGGCGCGCTCAAAGGCCACGCCCTCGGCAATGAGCCGGTCCAGGTTGGGGGTGCGGATGTGCTTGTTGCCCAGGGCACGGATGGTATCGTATCGCTGTTGGTCCGTGCAGATCCAAAGGATGTTGGGGAGTGTGTCACTCATCGTCTCTCTCCCGCCATGGCCTGACCAACCGGACGCAGCGCCCCTTGTGCCTCCCAGCGCGTGGAATGGGAAAAGGGCCGCCTCTGTCCCTAACGACCTGCCCTGGCAGTCAGGTTGACCAGGGCAGGGCAGAGGCGGCCGAAAGGGGCGGGCCTGTGGATCGGGCGGTCAGCCGAGCGCCGTGGCCTTGGCCTGGCGATAGAGCGCTCCGTACAAGAACACGGTGACCAATTGAACATAGAACATTGTAAAGAGGAGCCCGATCACGCAAAAGATCAAGCCAACGAAAAAGGCAAGCAGCCCAGCGACGCTGTTCACGATCAGGACCACAAACGTGCTGCCGAGGTTGCTCTTGAGCATCTGAAAGATCTCACCGAGCTTGAATGCCTCCTCGAACTGTTCCGTCTCGGCATACCTGGACCACACAAAGGGCATCAGCAGGCCGATGGCGATGCCCAAGATGAGCGAGATACATCCAAGGCACCCGCTCCAGATACTGACGATCGCATTTACGGCATCCGGGTCGTCGACCACGTTGGTGATGAGGGCACTGCCGATGCCTGAGCCCGCGCCGATGACCGTGACGGGCAGAAAGTAGATGAAGACGATCACTGAGAGCAAGAGGCCTTTGAGCAGCTTGCCCCCAAAGTCCTCGGTGACCTCTGGCAGCGGGACCTCTCGCCCGGCGATGACATTCTTGAGTGCTTCGAGCGCATAGCCCATCAGGTAGATCTGTCCGACGACGGGGATCAGCGAGATCACGCCGCCGAGCAGGATCTTTTTCCACCACTCCTGATCCTCTGTTACATACGAGAACGACCTAGCGAGATCCATTCTTGCCCTCCTTTGTCACAGTCAACGCCCAGTACCCACCGTGGTGGATGGGGTGCTTGCTTTCCATCCCACCTTCACAAAGGTATACGCCCAAAAGATGAAAAAGTTCCAGCGCGGACGTGCCAGCGGTCTATGCGCCCAGCGGCCAGCCCAGCGTCCCGGTGAGCAGGTAGCGAAGGGTGCCCATGGCGGTGAGCTCGATCAGCGCGGTGACCAGCCCAAGGGACAGCGGAACGAGTGCATCGCGCCACGTCTCAGCCCGACTCTCACGCCGGGTCAGGATGAGCAGGATCATGGAGTTGACGAGGGTGAGCATCCACAGCACGCCGGCAACGCCGAGCAGGGCGACCGGGTAGTGCAGCCACGCGGGTTCAGAGCTGACGACGGCGATGATCAGGGCATCGGCCGCGAGCACCCCAAGCAGCTCCCTCACGCTGCGAAGAGGGCGCACTGCCTGAGGGTTCCTCCACAGCGTAAAGTTGAAGACAGGCCAGACGATCATGCTCAGGGCGATGCCATTCAGACTGCCCGTTGCGGCGCGCAGCCAGTTCTGGGGTGTGTAGAGGGTGGGCATGGTGCCGAACAGGGAGAGGTATGAGTTTAGCCCGTCGATGCCCATGATGGCGATAAACGAGACCATGACCACGACCATCGGAGTAGACAGCATCTCGCCGGCACGCCAACGACGGAGGAGGGCGATCGCGGCGAACCCAATCGCGACCCCCAGGTAGGTGCCTGTGCACCGGGCGCAGAGCGGCGCCTGGCACCCCCCAAAGTGAAAGGAGCGATCGGGGATCTGGTGGCAGATCGCATAGCCGATCAGATCCGCCTTTTCCAGCGGTGCGAGGGGCGGGTAGAACGCATAGCCCAAGACGATCAGCACACACGCTGCGATCGCGAGCCGGCGCACGCGGCCCTTCCGGGTGGGGGCTTGAGATATGCCGTCGGTCTCCACACTCCTCCCTTTCTCACGTTGGGCCCTCATTAGAGTTGTTGCACAGCAAGATCTGTGGGGAATCCACGCAAGAAACGGGCAC
>JADHXD010000105.1 GCA_016783145.1 Anaerolineae bacterium | reverse complement strand
CTGGCGTGTCACAGGACCGGTGCACAGCAGGATGTCGGCGTGACGAGGGCAGGCCTCCTTTAGGATCCCCAGCCGCTCCACATCGTAGCGCGGCGTGAGCAGGTCCAGGATCTCGATGTCGCACCCGTTGCAGCCCCCACTGTTAAAGTGCAGGATCCAGGGGGATTTCTGGCGCGCCCAGCGCACGATGCGGCCTGTCAGCCGGTCCAGCATCTAGCTCTCCCCATCGGTCAGCGCGAACACGCTGACCCCGATCCCTGCCAGGTAGACCACGGCGGTGCGGTGCGGTGTCTCCGCAAGGGGCAGGGTCGAGATCACCAGCGTAGCCAGGTGTAGAATGCCAAACATCAGTGCCAGCCGGAAAAACGCGTGGTAGGTGAGCTGTACCTTTGGAGGCAGCAGGTCCTCCCCGCACGCGTAAGGCTGGTGCTTGCCGGGATGATCCTTGCCCGGCGCAGCGATGGCTCCGCTCAGCCGGTACAGGCCGTAGGCCAGCGCCAGAAAGACGCACAGGCCGACCAGCGGGCTTGCCCAAAAGTCAGTCATCGCCCGTTACCTCGCCAAGCTCTGCAAGTAGATGCCCGCGCCTGCCGTCCAATCCAGCCACGGCCCGGGGTACAGTCCGATTGCCAGCACCAACCCTCCCAGGATCACCAGGGGGCACACCATCCAGGCCGAGATCCGTACTCTCTCCTCGTTCTCCTCTCCACAGGCCAGCGGTGCCGGCGGGGAGGAGAACAACGTGCCGATCAGTGGGAGATAGTATCCCAGCGAGAGCACGCCATTGAGCAGGAACACCACCAACCCCACGTAGAGGAGGGCGTCCGCTGCACCCAGGACCTGGGTCATGAGAAACCACTTGCCGGCAAAGCCAGCCAGCGGCGGCATGCCTGCCAGGCCTCCCAGGGCCACAGCAAAGGTCACCGCCGCCAGCGGCAGCCGGCTGACGATCCCTTTGAGCTGTGCGATGGCGGTCGTGTCGCAGTAAAAGCGGCAGACCCCCTTGCTCAGGAAGGCCAATCCCTTCATCGCCGCGTGTGCCAGGATCAGGAAAAAGCCAGCCTGGAGCGCCGAGAGAATGCCATACCGCAGCCCGATCCCCACGCTCAACATGATGTATCCCATCTGAGCGATCGTCGAGTAGGCCAGCAGCCGCTTCGTGTTGGTCTGGATCAGGGCCAGCCCGTTGCCCAGGGTCATGTTGAGCAGTGAGAGCACGATCAGCACCGTGCCCAGGCTGCGTGCCGGCAGCCCCGAGCCCAGGCTCACCTTGAGCAGTGCATAGAAGGCGCTTTGGATGACAATGCCCGAAAGCATCGCGCTGATGCTGCTCGGCGCTCGCCCGTGGGCATCGGGCAGCCAGGTGTGCGCGGGCACGATGGCGCTCTTGACCCCCAGCCCGACCAGGGTACAGGCCAACCCGACGCGTGCCCACGGGCCTACGGCGCCTCTGAGGTCGCCCTGTCCCCAGCGTACCCCCTCCGGCAGGGACAGGTCTCCCGTCTCGCGATAGATGAACGAAATGCCCATCAGGATGATCACGGTGCCCACGCTGCCCATCACCAGGTACTTGAATCCCGCCTCGATGGCGGTGCCGGTCTGGCGGCGAAAGGCAACCAGCGCGTACGCCGAGATGCTCATCAGCTCGCAGAACATGTAGAGATTGAACAGATCCGCCGCCAGCACCATGCCCGCCAGGCCGGTCACCAGCAGCAGCAGCAGCGGGTAGTAGGTCTCGTAGCGGCGATCCAGGGCCAGATAGCGACCCGAGTAGACGGTCACCAGCGCACCCATGCCCAGTGCGATGCTCACCACCAGCACTCCCCCGGGATCCGCGCGCAGGTACGCGCCCTCCGCTCCCAACGAGCCCCACTGCGGCATCGACCTGCCTGCGCTCAATGCCGCCTGGGTCATCGGGTACAGGGGCGCGAGCGCTCCCAGGGCCAGCAGAAAGGTCACTGCGGTGAGTGAGGCCAGCAGCTTGTTGCACGCTCCCGGCAGGCGGGCCATCAGCAGGCGCCCGGTCACATAGGAGACAAACGCACCGCCGGCCAGGCAGACCAGGGGCAGGGCCACCCACAGGACACCCGTCACCACGCGCCTCCCAGGAGGAACGCCATTTCTCGGGACACCCAGGCAAAGACCGGCGCCGGGTAGAGGCCCTCGACCAGGGCCAGCACCGCCAGAAAGGCGGTCGGGACGATCATCGTCAGCGGCGGGCGACGGACGGTCAGGCCCTCTGGGAGGCGCCCGAAGAAGAGTCGGCCCAGGAACCACAGCGCATAGGCGACCGTCAGCAGCGAGCCGAACAGGGCCAGGATCGAGAGCCCGATCTGCCCGCTGTGAAATCCACCCGCAAAGATCATCCACTCGCTGTCAAAGATGCAAAAGGGCGGCGTCCCGGCGATCGCCAGCGCGCCCACTGCGGTGCACACTGCCGCCAGGGACATGGGTTTTCCCAGCCCTCCCAATTCCTCGATGCGTCGCCGTCCTGTGGCCCGGATCACCCATCCCGCACACATAAAGAGCAGCGCCTTGACGATCGCGTGATAGATCACGTGCAGGGTCGCCCCCGTCACGCCCTGCTGCGTCAGCGTGCCCAGGCCAAAGAGGATGTATCCCATCTGGCTAACGCTCGAGTAGGCGATGATGCGCTTGATATCCCGTTCCGCCAGCGACATCAACGCGCCATAGATCTCGGAGACGATGCCCGCAACCATCATCGGCGTGGCGAATGGGGCCATCTGCGCTCGAGTAAAGATGCTCATCGGGAAGCGCAGGATCCCATAGGTGCCCATACTGAGCATCGCTGCTGCCAGCATGATCGTCACCGACATCGGGGCCACGGTGTGCGCATCGGGCAGCCACAGATGCAGCGGAAAGACGGCCATCTTGACGCAAAAGCCGATCAGGAACAGCACGATCGCCGTCGTCGCCAGGCCGGCGGGCAGGATCACGCCCGATCGCAAGGCAGAAAAACTGTCGCTCCCCGCCGCATCGTACAGCAGGATCAACCCCACCAGGACCATGAGCGACCCCAGGTGGGTGAAAATAAAGTACTTGAGCGCCACGGCCCCCCGCTGCTCTCCATCCCCCCACACGGCGATCAAGGCGCAGGAGGCGATCAGCATCAACTCCCAAAAGACATAGAACAAAAAGATGCTGTCCGCCAGGGTCGTGCCCGACATGCCGACGGCAAAAAGCATCAGCAGGGCGTAAAAGAACGGCGTGCGTTCATCCGGGTGATGGTACCCCCACGAATAGATGACCGCTACCAGCGTCACCGCCGCTTCCGTGACCAGAAACGGAAAGGTCAGCCAGTCCAGGTGAAGTGCCAACTGGATGTTCGCTGCCGGGATCCAGGCGATGCTGAGCGCAGGGACCGTGTCGCGATGCAGCGCGGGCAGCAGCGCAAAGGTCGCGATCAGCGACAGCAGGGCACCAAGGCCCGCGATCCAGCCCGGCAGGCGGGGGTCGCGCAGCATCCCGCTCCTGGCGGGGTCGCGCAGCATCCTGTCTGCATCTGTGCCGGAGGCACTGGCGTCCTTGGCGGGGTCGCGCAGCATCCCGCTCCTGGCGGGGTCGCGCAGCATCCCGCTCCTGGCGGGGTCGCGCAGCATCCTGTCCGCCTCTGTGCCGCCCCGTCCTGGCCCGGACGGGACAGGGGAGGCACTGATGCGGACAGGGCCGCGAGCGCGCAGCAAGACAAGGCACAGTGCCGCCGCGAGCGGCGCGCCGAGTACAGCCAACAGCCATACCATCTCCAGGTTCATCTCTGCCCCTCTCGCCCTACCACGCGAACAGTGCCAGGGTCAGCACGGTCGCCACCAGGCCGATCGCCATCCACAAAAGGTTGCGCCGCAGCCGTCCCGTGTGCATGCGCTGCGCCCATCCACTGACCGACAGAATGCCACCCACAATGCGCTGAAGGTTGCCTTCCAGCCCCTCGCGCTCCACGATGCGATAGGCGATACGCCCGCCTTCGGTCACGGTCTGCGTGGCATAGTGTATGGAGCGGCCCAAGATCCCCTCTTCCACGATCCCGTGGATGAGCCTGGCGCCACCCACCACGGCACGCGCGATCAAGAGGATGAGCCGGTCGCCGGCGTTCACCTGGGCGGCAGCCCGGAATCGACGTGCGATCTCGACCTGCGCGCTGTGCACGCGACCCGCTGGCAAGGCCATCCGCTTCAGGCCGCTCCTGAACCGCCACACGGCGAGTGCCAGCACGACTGCGGCCCACAGCGCCGGCCTGCTGGCCGCGTAGAGCAGCGTGGAAGGCAGCGTGGGCACGGCGGGCGGCGTCATGTGAGCGGCTGTGGACAGCCAGCCTGCCAGTCGCCCAAAGGTCAGGCCGGCTGCCAGCACGCCCGCGCAGAGCACGCCGATCGCCGCCCACCGGGTCCAGTGCGTCACTGTGCCCGCTGCCTTGCCCGGCTGCCCGGAAGCCGACGCGAACTGCCAGGCCGTGCGCGCCGTCCAGGCACAAATCAGGCCGATGCCAACCTCGGCGACGTAGAGCGCGCCCTGCGGAATCCCGGCCTCTCGCGCCCACTGCAGGGTCAGCAGGTCAAAACCCACCAGCGCCAGCCCGCCCAGCGTGAGCGCGCCGGCCATCGCCCGGCGCCCGGCCTGGGAGCCTGCGGTCTCTGCTCCGTCCACCGCCAAAAAGAGCAGCAGGCGCAGAGCGGTCATCACCGGCAGGGTCAACCACACGGCCTGCTTGACGCCGCTGGCTGCGATGAACAGGACCAAGCCGCCCTGCGCGGCCCCCAGGTGGACAAGCCCGGTGCGACGATCGGCCTCGATCAGCGCGAGCAACGCGGCCAGTGCCGCGCTGCCCGCCCCGATCACGAGGGCCGCCCCTTGTAGGGGAGCGGACAGCGCGAGCAGTGGCGTGACCCGGTAGAGCAAATAGATGCCCAGGTTGGGCAAGACGGTGGCATAGAGCCAGAGGTGAGAGCGCAGCGCAAGCCGCCGCCCGACCCTGCTCCACAGGTGAAACGGCCAGCTCCCCAGCTTGGCCGACACGGCCAGCAGCAGCCCTCCCACGACCGGGGTCAGGCGTGTCTTGTCCAGCGCTTGGCCTGCCTCGAGCGCCGGGGTGATGTCCAGTGTGCCGCTTGCCTCCGCCAGGATCAAGATCGCGATCAGCAGCCCCACGTCGCCGAGGCGCAAGACCAGGTACACGAACCTGCTCAGGGCAATGCCCGATGGGGGGTGAACGGGCTCCGGGTCTCGCCGCTCGATCGCTGGTGCCAGCGCCACGCAGAGCGCAGCGATCTCCAGGGCAACGTAGCGCAGCAAAAAGTGCTCGGCGAGGAAAGCAGCAGTGGCCGCCGCCAGGGCCGCCAGGGTCACAGCCTCCAGGAGAGGCGAACCCCTGGGACCGTCCACCGCTCTGTCTCCACCGCCCCCCGTCGTGCCGATCAGAGCAAGGCACAGGCTCAGCGAGGTTACCAGGACGGCATAGAGCCCGGTGCTGCCCAGCCCCAGGGCCATCGCGCCGGTTCCCGGCAGCCATTCCACGGCGGCCGTGAGCCCGCTCCCTGCCCGGGGCAGCAGGACGAGCACCAGCAGCACGGTGAGCCCCGACGTCCCCAGTGTGAGCCGGCGGGCAAGCTGGAGGGGCGCTCGCCGGCCAATCACCGTGATGCCGGCAGCGACCAGCAGGGGTAGTGCGACTATGCAGACCAGCAGCCCGATCGTCATCCTACCCTCGCAGCTTGTCCAATTGATCGATGTCCCCCGAAGGGTAGTGCCGGAAGACGTTGACGATCAGTGCCAGGGCGACGGCGATCACCACCGTTTCGACGACCAGTGCCGAAACGACCATCGCCTCACCCGCCCGGGTGTTTCCCTGCAGTCTCCCTGCGTGAACGAGTCCCAGGGTGACGCCCTGGAGCATGATCTTGAGGCCGATCACCTGCTTGATCACGTTCTGGCGCGTGAGCAGGCAGAACAGCCCGATTCCGAACAGCAGCAAGCTCGCCCCGGTGTTCAAGGGATCCAGCCACGGCATGGCCTCGGCGTTCATTCGTCCTCCTTGCTCCTGGGCAGCAGTGCGGCGATGCTCAGCGCACCGACGAAAACCAGTCCCACCTGCACGGCGAGGTCGAGGCTGCGGCTCTCCCAGAACCACTCCCGAAAGGGGCTCACGCTGGCTCCACCCGCCTGTGGTCCCTGATCGCTCTCGCTGCTCAGGAACCTCTGGCCTACCCACAAGCCACCCACCAACAACACGATCACCAGGAGGATCCACGGGATGTCTTCACGGCTCACCGCGTTGTCTCCCCATGGACTCGGTGAGGCTGATGGCGACGATAAAGAGGATGCTGATCAGCCCGGCCCCGACGCTCAGCTCAAAGCCGCCCGCGTACGGTGCCTGAAGGAGGTACAACATCATCGCCAGGGCAGCGCTCCCGATCCCCAAGGCCAGCGCGGCCCGGATCAGGTCCTTGGCCAGCACGGCGATGGACGCGCCGGCAAGCACCACCCCGATCAGAAGGATGTATCCAAAGGTCGGCACGGCATCGCTCCTTGTGCCTGAGACACGCAAAACCCCTTGACAAACTCACGCCGATGTGGTAGCAGCGGCATCCCCATGCCGCTGATCTATGGCCTCGTAACAGCCTCGCTTGTGCCTGGGACGCTGCACGTCACCCTCTGTGACCGTACGGTCGTGTCAGAGGTCGCTTACGCCGATGTGGTAGCGGCGGCATCCCCATGCCGCTGATCTATGGCTCTCAAAGCGTAGGGATAAGCCCTCGACGCGTTACCGGGCCGGGTTTCCTTCCCCGCGGTAGAGGGGGTAGGCTCCTGAAGTCCGGTCGTGCGTTCTGAGCGGGCAAAGGGGAACTCATCGACGACGAACAGATCCGACACAGTACGGGTTGCGCCCGGATCACAAACAGCCGCTCATCTGCCAGGATCGCTCCCGAGTCAGTGGGTGGCTGTCTTTCGCTCGTAGAACTCGATCCCTCCTCACCGTTGTGGACAGGGCGAACCACGGGCTACAAAACCAGTCGACATACCCTCATTGTACCACAAATCAGGGCGAGAAGCAAGAAAAACGCGCACGTCCAGACATTTTTAAGGCGTGCGCTTTCACCCTCGGCCGTAGCGCAGCCGGCTCGGTTGCGTTCTCCCAGTAGCGGCGGCTTGCTTGCATTCCCAACCATAGCGCAAGCGGCCCGTCGGAGATCCTCGCAGCCTGTCCTGGACGGACACTCCAGGGAGTGCCCGCTCAACGCTCGGCGGGCAGCACCCGATACAACGTCGTCGGCCCGACCAGCCTGGGCTGGCATTCGTAGCCCGCAGCGCGCAGTTCTGGCAGGCAGTCTGTCCAATACACGGGGTGCTCCCCGATGTGCGCTTCCACGTAGGCGATCACGGAGCTTTCAGAGTGCTCCCCCTCCCGGTGGGGCTTTTGCTCGATGAACGCCAGCGCGCCAAACAGCGCCGCCCACCGCCCACCGCCCATCAGCCGCCCGCTCAAGTACACGCCGGCAACGGCCAGTGCGGCCGAGACCGCAGAGAATAGGTTCACGCGGTAGGCCAGGCCGCCGGTGGGCAGGCGGGCGAACAGGTTCGCCAGCAGCAGGTACACCTGGTAGCCGGTGGGATGCGTGTTCCCCAGCAGGTAGGTCAGCACCTGCATCTCGCCGCTGTCATAGGGCAGCAGGCCGGGCGCAAGCGTGCGGGCATACAGGAGAAGCGCCCCCCCGCCTGCGAGGGGGGCCAGCCAGGCATCGGCGCGGGTCAAGCGACGCGAGCGCGCCGGTTTCTCACTTTGTGCCGACATAGATCCCATACCCCAGGTATTCCAAGACATCCCTGGAGAGCAGCTTTGCGCCCCCGAGGGTCTGTCTGATGAAGGCTTTGCTAGCCGGGTCCTTGAGGGCCAAGACCAGGACCCTCCCCACCGCGCTCACCATCTCTCGGAAACCGAACCGCTCCAACCTGCTTCTGGCCTCCTCACGAACGTTCAGTGCGCGGGCGTAGGCTACGATCTCTCTCAGTCCGGCGCTGCGCAGCAGGTCTTCCCAGTCCTCAACGGTCGGGATCTCGCCCTCGAATCCGGCAACCTGATACATGTAGGGCAAGAGTTGCGCTGGCGGAGGCGAGCGGAGCAAGGTCATCTCGTTCAGCCCGATGCGCCCGCTCGTCCTGGCGACGCGCACGTACTCGCGCATGGCACGGCGCCTGTCCGCCAGGAACACGTTCACGGACTCAGAGATCACTACGTCAAAGCGCCCATCCTCGAGGGGGAGGTCCTGCGCGTCTGCCACCCTGAACTCGACGGCGTCCTCTACCCCCTCTCTCCTCGCCCGCTCGTTGCACCTGTCGATCATTCTCTCCGTGATGTCGATGCCCACCACCCGGCAGCCATACCGCTTGGTCAGGTAGCAGGCAGTAATGCCCACGCCACAGCCGACGTCGAGGACGGCCTGTCCTTGCTCGATACCGCACAGCTCGATCAACTGCTTGGTAGACTCGAGCGCGCCCATATGCTTGGTGATCCCCACCTCGGCTAGAAACGAGAAATAGATGGCCTCCTGCTCCGCGGCCTTTCCTGGGCGCTGGCCCGCCTCCTTGTGCATGATCCCCTCCTGGCGACAAGTGCGAGGTTGAACGCTTCTGTTCGTATTGTATCACGGATCGCTCTGCCCGCCAATGCCCCCTACTTTGCTACTTTGCAGTCCTTTCCCTTTTCTACTTGTCCCCATCCCTGGGGTATGTTATAATGCCGTTGACATGCTGCCGCGCACCGGATGCTCGGCCTCTGTAGTGGGCACAGGAGCACCCACATACTGCGGGGCGGCGACTTTGCCACAGCTCAGGAGGATGGGGCGATGATGAGCCAGCAATCCAATCCAGGTGAAAGAGAGCCGGTCAAGGCAGTCATCCTTGCTGCTGGAGCGAGCAGGCTCGAAGGGGAGGACCGCCCTCTGCTCCTCTGCCCTCTGGCGGGCAAGGCCATCGTGGACTATGTCGTCGAGAACGCCCTGCATTTCGTCGATCCTCGGGATATCCACGTCGTCGTCGGCTACCAACGCGAGCAGGTCATACGCCATCTTGAGGAGCGGTTCGGATCGGGCTTTCACTATGTCGAGCAGAGCGCCATGCTCGGCACGGGGCACGCCGTGCTGCAGACCCGGCCTGCCCTGGGAGACTTTGTCGGCGACATCCTGATCCTCTACGCGGATACCCCCCTCTTTCGTGCTTCGTCGGTTCGCGGGCTCCTCAACCGCCACCGCCTCAAGGACGCCACCCTCACCCTGCTCACCGCCGTGGTCACCCATCCTCTCCCCTACGGGCGGATCATCCGCGATCGCTCCGATCGCCTGATCGACATCATCGAAGTGGGGGAAGCGTCGGCCGACGTGCTCGAGATCATGGAACTCAACGTCGGCGCGTACGTCGTCCACGCCGACGTGCTCTACCCTATGCTGGAGCGGCTCCAGGCCTCGCCCATAGATGGCGAGTACCGGCTGACCGACTGTGTGCACGCCCTGATCCGCTCCCGCAGCCGCGTCGAAAGCTACCGCCTCTACGACGAGGGCGAGATTCAGGGCGTCAATACGCCGGCGGATCTGGCGAGAGCCGAATTCATCCTCCAAAAGCGGCTCTTTCGCCCGCGGCGGATCGAAGAGGAGAGCCTGGTCCGCTTTGGCACTGGCGGCTGGCGTGCGGTCATCTCTGAAGGGTTCACCATGCACAACGTGCGCCGGCTGTCGCAGGCCATGTCCAACAAGATCATCCGCGATCAGGTGGAAAAGCGAGGCGTGCTCATTGGCTACGACCGGCGCTTCCTGTCCGACCGCGCGGCCGAAGCTTCGGCCGAGGTCTTTGCCGGGAACAATATCTCGGTCACCCTGACCGCTGAGGACGTGCCCACGCCCTTGGTCAACTTTGCCACCGATCTCAAGGGGGCGGCGTTTGGGCTGGCCTTCACCGCCAGTCACAACCCGCCCGAGTACAACGGGCTCAAGGTCTTTCACACCGACGGATCGCTGCTGCTGAGCGAGGAAACGCAGGCCATCGAGGACGAGGCCAACGCACTCACCCAGCACGACATCGTCAAGCTCGATCTGGACCTGGCGATCGAAGCGGGCATCGTCTGCCGCGAGGACTTTACGGGCCGCTACGTGGACTCGGTCGAGGCGCAGATCGATATGGACATCATCCGCCAGGCTGGCCTGCGCGTGATCGTGGACCCCATGTATGGCGTTGGGGAGGTCGCGCTGAACATGGTGCTCACCGAGGCCCGCTGCCGGGTGCGGATCATCAACGAGCGTCGCAACCCGCTCTTTGGCGGGCGTTCGCCCGCCCCCAGCGTGGACGCACTGCGCATGCTCAGCACCCACATCAAGGACGAGGGATATGACCTGGGCCTGGCTACCGACGGCGATGCAGACCGGATCGCCATCCTCGACGAGCGCGGCGAGTACGTCTCGGAAAACGACGTCCTGCTTCTCATCTACCACTATCTCCACCAGGTGCGGGGCAAACGCGGGGGCATCGTGCGCAACCTGGCCACCACCCACTTGCTTGATCGCCTGGCGGCTCACTTTCACGAAGTGCACGTCGAGGTACCCGTGGGGTTCAAGTACATCACCCAGGCTATGCTCGAGCACCATGCGCTCCTGGGCGGCGAGAGCAGCGGCGGCCTGGCCATTCGCGGGCACATCTTGGGCAAGGACGGTATCTTTGCCGCGGCCCTGATCACCGAAATGATCGCGCGCACCGGCAAGCGGATCTCTGCGCTGCGCGAGGAGGTGTACGACGTGACCGGACGGCTCTATACCGCCGAGGAAAACGTCCCTGCCACGCCCGAGATGAGGATCGTCGTCCCTATGCAGCTCCGGGAATTCCAGGCTGGGGAGGTCGCCGGGCAGGTCGTTCGGCGGATCTCGCACATGGACGGCACAAAGTTCTACCTGGGGGGGGATAACTGGGTGCTGCTGCGCTTTTCCGGCACCGAAGCGCTGCTGCGCATCTTCTGCGAGGCCGATACGCCGCAGAAAGCGCAAGACCTGATCCGCTGGGGCAAAGAGTTGATCCAACTTGAAAAATACGTATCCTGAATGTCTTGCACAAGTTGACAGAATGTAGTATAATGTAGACATAATATTCTGGTGGACTGACCTTGGCTTTAGGATCGTCGCGGCGATGCCTCGGGGTGGACCTACGAGCATTTCAGCGAACGGAGAGATGATCAGAGCAGCTTATACCAAGCGCGCAGCCTGGATAGCGGCCGTGTGTGTCGTGTTTGCGTTGGGCCTTGTTCCCCTGTGTTCTACCTCTGCGCAGCAGAGAAGAGCCAGGTACTTTGAGGAGACGGGGCACAACGTATACGGCGACTTTCTCGAGTTCTATGAAAAACACGGCGGTCTGGCGATCTTTGGCTATCCCCTGACCGGAGAGTTCACTGTCGATGGCCGCCAGGTGCAGTACTTTCAGCGCGCGCGCATGGAGCTGCACCCGGAAAGCCCCGAGCCCTACAACGTGCAGCTCGGCCTGCTGGGCGATGAGCTCGGCTATCGCCAACCCCCGATCCTCGAATCCGACATCCCTCCGCCCGGTCACCCCGACAAGCGCTACTTTGCCGAGACAGGGCACACGGTCACCTTTACCTTTCTCGAGTTCTTTGAGAGCAGCGGGGGCCTGGATATCTTTGGTTACCCGATCAGCGAATGGGGCTTTGAGCCCGACGGCCGCATTGTCCAGTACTTTCAACGGGCCAAGATGGAGTGGTACCCGGAGAACCCGGCGGGGCAGCGCGTGCAGTTGGGGATGCTGGGCACCATCTATGTCCAGCAGAACGTGGACTCCCGGTACACGGGAAGAGAGGATCCCCTCATCCTTTCGCGCACGCTGCCGCCCACGCCGCTCACTCCTGAGCAGACCAGCATCCCGGCAGATGTGATGGCGATCACGGTCAGGGCCTCGCTCAAGCACCCGATCATCGGGCTATACGGCGCACAGACCGCCTATGTCTATGTGTTCGATCAGTCCAGCTACGGCGTGCCCGGGACGTCCGTCGAGATGCAAGTCCAGTACGCGGATGGGCGGTCGGAGGTGATCCCTCTGGCGGGGACGAATGCCAATGGGTACAGTCAGATCGAATTCTCGGTCGAGGACCTCACACCAGGGCAGGTGGTGCTCGTCAACCTGAGCGCGCGCTACGGTGATCTGACGGCGAACGCGAGCGCTGCCTTTCTGCCCTGGTGGTGACGCGGATCAGGGTGCCTGCCTACTCCCAGCCAATGATCCACACGCACAAGCCAGCCAGCAGGATCGTGGCGACGACCAGCGCCACCATCTGGCCGGGCAGCAGCCCCACATCCCTCGCTGCCCACAGCAGCATGATCACCATCCCCAGGGCCAGAGCGAACCAACTGACCAGCC
The DNA here is from genome assembly GCA_016783145.1 of Anaerolineae bacterium. Lineage (GTDB taxonomy): Bacteria > Chloroflexota > Anaerolineae > JAFGEY01 > JAFGEY01 > BS750m-G44. The sequence continues at coordinate 5,828 of JADHXD010000105.1, read as the reverse complement.
GGGGGTGTCTGCTCACAAACTCTCGAATGGCTACCATGACCGATATCCTTTTCCCTGTCGGCGGCCAGGATGGCCGCAGGAAGGACGAATCGAACCCCCGCCGCAGGGGCGAGGACTAGAGAGGGCGCATCACGCGCCTTTCCCTCAGTTTCTTGACCATCATGAACCGGCCGTCGCTCAAGAACTCCTGCGCGACCTCCCGCCACACAGAAAAGAGCTGCCTCACCTCTTGCCGTTCATACCCCTGTGACTCAAAGAACCGGATCGCCTCCGGCGCGATTTCCGCTTCCAGGAAAGCGATCGCCACCTCGCACGAGAGCGCCTTGGCTTCGGTCTCTACGGTCTCCAGCAGCGGGCCGCCCACCTCGGCATAGTACCGGGACGGGTATACGCAAAAGTCGTCGATGCACATCACCAGGTTCTCTGCCCGCCACCCGGTCAGTCCTCCCCCTTGGCGCGAGATCGCCAGCCAGTAGCCCTTGTCAAAGAGCATCTCCAGCACCTCTTGCTCGGCGGGAGGCGAGCGCCAGCGCATCGTGCCCTTCATGATCGCCGCCAACACGTGGATATCTCCCCGTCTCGCGCGACGTACGGTCACCGCGCCCACGGTCGGGTCTACAGCGGGCACGGCCCGGGCGCTGGACACGGCGGCTGCTGCCGGGGGAACCTCCGGCACGGCCTGGGAGACAGGCGGGGCGGCGGGCGCTTTGACCTCTGGCGTGACAAACATCTCCATCCACACCACGTCGTCGTAGCGGCCCTCGATCTTGATCTGGCGCTCAAGCATCATCTTGGGCACAAAGCCCATCCGCCGGTAGAACGCCTGCGCGCCCGAGTTGCTGGCCCGGATAAAGAAGACGATCTTTTCATATCCGTGCTCGCGAGCAAAGCGAACGATCTCTTGCGTCAACCTGCGGCCGGTGCCCTGCCCGCGGTAGTTGCGGTAGATGAACGTGCCGATCGAGGCTACGTGGTCCGTGGCGCGCGTGTAGGCGTCGAACGGCTCGATGCTCTGCACGCCCACCGTCATCCCCCTGACCTCGGCGATGTACAGCGCGCTCCGCGGTCCCAGGCCCTGGATATAGGCTTCTTCCTGCTCGACGGTCAGGGTGGGGTAGAGCGCGGTCAGCCCGCCCTCCTCGATCACCGAGTTGATCACGTCGACCACGCCCTGCGCATCGCGGACCGTACCCCGTCGAATCGTCACGTCCATTGTGCGCTCCCTTTTCCCATCGGATGTCTGGACCTGAGCGAGGTCGCCCCTGCCGATCTCGGCCCAGGCCCGTTCTACCTGCCGGGTCAGGGCCTCCAGGGGGCCACCGTTGGCGATCACCACGTCTGCACGCGCGGCCTTTTCTTCCTGGGGAGGCTGCGCGTCCACGCGCAAAACGGCTTCGTCGTAGCTCAAGCCGCGCCCCTCGGTCAGGCGGCGGATCTGTGCCTCGCGCGGGGCGGTGACCACCCACACCGCATCGCACAGAGAGCGAACCATCCCGCTCTCGAACAGCTTGATCGCTTCGATAACCACCTCCGGGGCGCTGGAAGTGGCGATCCGCTGGCGAGTGCGGGCGATCACATGCGGGTGCACGATCGCTTCCAGGCGCGACAGCGCCTCCGGGTCCGAGAAGACGATGGCCCCCAGCCTGCGCCGGTCGATCGCCCCGTCTGGCTGCAGGACCTGGGCCCCAAATGCGGCGGCGATTTCCTTGCACGCCGGCGTGCCCGGGGCCATCACCTGGTGGGCCAGGCGATCCGCGTCGATGTGCTCTGCGCCCAGCCTGGACAGGGTCCTTCCCACCACGCTCTTGCCCGTGGCGATGTTACCCGTCAGCCCGATGACGTACGGACGCTTACCCACCCGCCTCTCCCATTGTCGTCCACTCTGCGATCCGTTGTTCCAACTCAGACTCCACCTTGCTGTATTCTACCCCTAAAGCCTGCGCCCTGTCAAGATCCTGCTCCGTGCTCGCCTTCACCAGGGCCGCCCCGATCCGCTTGATCTCTCTCTCCAGGTAAGCGATGTCCTCTTCCACGTCCTGCAAGGTGTGCCCGGTCTCCTGGTGCTCCCTTGCCCGGGCGTGCTTCTCCTGGCGGCGCTGGCGGTCCGCCCGCTTCTCCTGCTCTGCCTGTTCTCGGGCCGCTGCCTGCTCCTTCTGGCGCTGAGCCAGGTACTCCTGGTAGTCCCCCTTGCAGACGCGCATGCGATCGCCCTCGATGGCCCACACTTGCGTGGCCAGCGCATTGATCAGGTAGCGGTCGTGGGAGACAAAGAGGACGGTGCCGATGAAATCCTGCAGGACCTCCTCCAACACCTCGCGTGAGGCGATGTCCAACTGGTTGGTCGGCTCGTCGAGGACGAGGTAGTTCGGTTCGGCCAGCGTGAGCTTGGCCAATGCCACGCGGCAGCGTTCGCCGCCGCTGAGCGTCGAGATCCGCTTGAACACGTCGTCCCCGGTGAACAGGAACCGCGCCATCAAGTCGCGCGCCGGGCCAAGCTCCATCTCTTTGGCCCGCATCACCTCGTCGGCGATCGTGTGCTCGGGGTCCAGGCTCTCGCGCGACTGGGACAGGTAGCCGATCTTCAGGCTGGCCCCCAGCTTGGCCTCGCCTGCCAGCGGCGGGATCTGACCCAATACTGTCTTGAGCAGGGTGGTCTTGCCCGAGCCGTTGCGCCCGATCAGCGCCACCCGGTGCAGTCGGCGCAGCTCCAGGTCGGGCACGGAGAGCAGGGGCGCGTCATAGCCGACCACCAGGTCCCGTGTGACCAGCACCAGCTCGCCGCTTCGCAGGTCGCTCTCGATGCGCAGGTGCATGGTCCGTGCCTGGCGCGGACGTTCCAGGCGCTCCATGCGATCCAGGCGCTTCTGCCGGCCCTTGGCCTGCCTGGACAACTGTCCGGCCTTGTATCGCCGGACATAGTCCTCGGTCCGGGCGATCACCTCCTGCTGTGCTTTCCACTCTACGAGGCGCCGGGCCATGCGATCCGCCCGCTGCGCGACATAGTGGCTGTAGTTGCCGTGGTACACTTCGAGCCGGCCAAAGGCCAGGTCCCATATCTTGCTGACCACCTTGTCCAGAAAGTAGCGGTCGTGAGAGACGACGATCAGCGCCTCCGGCCACGCTTGCAGGTAGCCTTCCAACCACTCCACCGCCTCCAGGTCGAGGTGGTTCGTCGGCTCGTCGAGGACCAGGATGTTGGGCTTTTCCAGCAGCAGGCGTGCCAACTGCACGCGTGTGCGCTGCCCGCCGCTGAGCTGGTCCATCGGGCGGTGCATGTGCACCTCGTCGAACCCCAGGCCGTTGAGCACGCTGCGCATCTCGACCTCGTACGCGTACCCACCGGCGTGCTCAAAGGCCTCCATCAACCGGCCGTACCGCTCCAGGGCGGCATCACCCGCGTTGGGATCGGCCAGCAGGGTCTCCAGGTGTCGCAGCCGGGCTTGCATCTCCTTGAGCTCGCCGTAGACCGCGCCGCAGAGTTCCCAGGGCGTCTCGCTGCCCCCCTCTTCGGCCTGCTGGGGCAGATAGCCAATGCGAACGTTGCGCATGCGGGTCACCGTGCCATGCGTCGGCTCTTCCAGGCCGGTCAGGATGTGCAGCAGCGTCGTCTTGCCTTCGCCATTTGACCCCACCAGGGCGACCTTTTCGCCGTGCGCGATGCTGAGGTCGATCCCCTCGAACACATCCTGTATGCCGTATGACTTTGCCAGGCCAGTGCCTGTCAATATCGACATCGATCGCCTATCCCCCTGGCTCATCTCGACGGGAGAGGATCGCCAGCGCCGCAGCCGCCAGGGCGCTCACCCCCACGATCGCGACCAGCTTGTACACCCGCGACGTGATCAGCAGCGCCATCGCTCCAAAGAGCGCGCACACCCCCCAGTAGAGCAGCACCACCTGCCGTTGGGACATCCCCAGGTCGTACAGGCGAAGGTGCAGGTGCCCGCGATCCCCCTCGTTCATCGACCGGCCGTGCCGCCAGCGGTTCAACACCTGCCAGGCGCCGTCCACGATCGGGATCACCATCACCAGCGAGATCGTCGCCACCCGCGCGCCGGCCACCAGCGACAGCGCGCCGATCAGGTAGCCCAGGGTCACCGCGCCGCTCCCCATAAAGATCCTCGCCGGGTGGACGTTAAAGGGCAAAAAGCCCAGCACCGCGCCCAGCAGGGCCAGCGGAAGCAGCGCCGGCCCGTAATTCCCCATGCGCACCATGTGGATGAACAGCACCACGGACACGATCCCCGTCACCCCCGCCGCCAGCCCGTCGAGCCCGTCCATAAAATTCACCGTATTCATCATCCCCACCAACCACAGCGTGGTCAGCCCCCAGACGATCGGCCAGGGAAACTCGAAAATCTGGTTGGTAAAGGGGTTCATCACGTGCTTGATAAAGACCAGCCCGGCGATGGACAGGATCGAAACGACGACCTGCGCCACGTACTGCGGCTTGGAGCTGATCTCGAACCGGTCGTCGAGCAGCCCGAACAGGCCGATCAGCACCGTTGCCGCGATCACCGCCGCAAAGCGCCGCGGCTCGTTGGGGTCCGGCCCCTCGGGAAGCGGCGGCAGCCACGGGCGGACGGCCGTCGAGACAAGCGTGGCCCCGATGAACCCGCACAGGATGGCGATGCCTCCCAACCTGGGGATCAACCCCGCGTGCCTGCGCCGCCCGCCGGGGTGGGCTACGATGCCCCACCGCTTCCCCAGCCGGATGCACAGCGGCGTCACGGCCAGCGAAAGGCCCAGCGAAACGGCAAAAACGACAACGTATGCGGTCAACTCACCTGCTCCAATTGCCCTCTTCCCTCCCCTGCGAACGACGTAGGGCGGCTTTCCTAGCCGCCGCGGGGTTGGGCCATCACTCCCTCCCCTGCGGTGCGCCGCGGACGAGGCGAGGGAGGAGGCCATTACTCCCTCCCCTGCGGTCTGCCGCGGGGTCGCGAAGCAGTTGGGGTGGGGGCCTCTTTCCTCCCCTCGGTCCGCTCCCTCCAGTCGGGCCGACCGATTCCCCGGCCCGCCAACTCGCGGAAGATTATAGACGATTTTCATCCGAAAGGCCAATCCCCACCCCTCCCTTGCGGTCTGCCGCGGGGTCGCGAAGCAGTTGGGGTGGGGGCCTCTCCTCCCCTTGCGTAGCGGGGTCGCGCAGCAGCTAGGAGGGGGGCCGTCTACTCCCCAACCCCACACTCTCGAACGATCTCTGCCAACACTCCATCCATCTCGCGCTCGACCTCGCTGTTCGTGAACCGGACCACCTTGTACCCTTGCCCCTGCAGCAACTCTGCCCGTGCTTGATCGTACGCCATCTGTGCGTCGTGCGTCCGCCCGTCGATCTCGATCACCAACTTGTGCGAGATACAGCAAAAATCAACGATAAAGCGACCAATGGGATGCTGGCGCCGGAACCTGAGCCCATAGATCTGCCTCTGTCTCAGCCGCGCCCACAGCTTGCGCTCGGCGGGCGTCTGCTCCCTGCGAAGCTGCCTGGCCCGTTCCTGCATAGCCTCAGTTGTCCGCCAACGCCTGCGGCGAACCATCACTGCGCCTCCTTCTCCCTCCCCTGCGGTCTGCCGCGGGGTCGCGAAGCATCCTGTCCGCATCTGCGCCGCAGGTAGCGAGGGCCATCTCCTCCCCCTGCGAAGCGGGGTCGCGCAGCAGTTGGGGTGGGGGCCTCTTCTACACACCACTACCTAGCCCAGTTCTCCACCTTCAGACGCGGCACGCGCGAGAACTCGCGCTCATTGTTGGTCACCAGCGTCACATCCAAGCTGAGTGCGTGCGCCGCGATGAGCGTGTCCAGCGAGCCGATCGGCGTGCCCTGCTGC
>JADHXD010000104.1 GCA_016783145.1 Anaerolineae bacterium | reverse complement strand
AGATCTATGACTATCTGCGCTTGCTGTACGCACGTGTAGGCATACCACACTGCCCGGACTGCGGACGACCCATTCAGCGCCAGAGCGCGCAGCAAATCGTCGACGCCATCTTTGGGATGGCCCCCGACACCCGGATCCTGATCCTTGCGCCGCTGATCAAGGGAAGAAAGGGACACCACCAGGCCGTCTTTGAGGAGGTACGGAGAGCAGGTTTTGTCCGCGTTCGGGTAGATGGCGTCATTCGTGATGTGGATGAAGAGATCGAACTGGACCGCTACAAGAACCACGATATCGAGGCCGTTGTGGACCGGCTAGTGCTCCGCGCAGAGCGAGCCGATGCGGCTCAAGATCGAGCCGATCTGTACTCCAGACTCACCGACTCGGTAGAGACTGCCCTGCGCTTGGGGGAGGGATTCCTGGTCGTTAACGACGTGACCGCCGATCCTCCCAGGGATACCTTGTTCTCCGAACACCTGGCCTGCCCCGAGTGCGGCATCTCTCTGCCCGAGATCGAGCCGCGCACCTTTTCCTTCAACTCACCTCACGGGGCATGTCCCGAATGCCAGGGGCTGGGCAGCCAGCTAGAAGTGGACCCTGACCTCGTGATCCCCAACCGCGACCTCTCGCTCGCAGAGGGCGCGATCCGGCCGTGGAGCATGAACGGCGATGGCAAGGGATACTATGCACAGCTCCTGAAAACGGCCGCACAGGCGTGGGAGATCCCTTGGCGAGCCCCGATTCGCAATCTGCGCGAAGAGCAGCTCAACGTGCTGCTGCACGGGGGAGACGACCGCCCCCTCCTGATCCGGTACCAGTCTTTCCAGGGACGGCAGCGGCAACATATGACCACCTTTGAGGGCGTGATACCTAACCTGCGCCGCCGGTACTATGAGACGTCATCCGACTACCAGCGCTCCCGCATCCAGGCGTTCATGGCGACGCGTCCCTGTGAGGTATGCCACGGGACGAGACTGAGGGCAGATACAACAGCCGTGGCAGTTACGGGAATGGGCATCGACCAGGTTGTCGCGCTCCCCGTGACAGATCTCCTGCAATGGGTCGAGTGTCTGACCGGAGAGTCCGACTGCTGGGTGGAGACGCGTGACGGGACTGGACCGCGCTTCCCGGATGAAGTGCACCCCCTCTCTGCTCGGGACCAGATGATCGCTGCTCGAATCCTCAAGGAGGTCAGGGAGCGGCTCACGTTCCTGGTCAATGTGGGCCTGGACTATCTGACGCTCAGCCGCCAGGCGACGACCCTTGCGGGGGGCGAAGCGCAGCGCATACGCCTTGCCACACAGATCGGCTCGCAGCTTATGGGCGTGTTGTACGTCCTCGATGAACCATCCATCGGATTGCACCAGCGCGACAACGCCCGCCTGCTCCAGACACTGCTTGGGATGCGCGACTTGGGCAACACTCTGCTGGTGGTCGAACACGATGAGGCAACGATGCGCGCTGCCGACTGGATCATCGACCTGGGACCGGGCGCAGGCGAGAACGGGGGTGAGGTGGTTGCCACCGGTACGCCCGAGGATATCGCGAACGATCCAGAGTCGATCACGGGCGCATATCTCTCTGGACGTAGGAGGATAGAGATCCCCACGAAGCGACGCCACGGCAACGGTCAGGTACTGACGGTTCGCCAAGCCACAGAGAACAACCTCAAGGGCATCGACGTGAGCATCCCTCTGGGCAAGTTTGTGTGTATCACCGGCGTCTCGGGCTCCGGCAAGAGCACCCTGCTCGTCGAAGTGCTGTACAAGCGCATGGCGCAGATCGTTTACAGGTCCAGGGAGCGACCGGGAGCGCACCTTGCCATCGAGGGCTACGAGTCTATCGACAAGGTGATCAATATCGACCAGAGTCCCATCGGACGCACGCCACGATCTAACCCAGCGACGTATACACAGCTCTTTGGGCCCCTCCGCACCCTGTTCGCCAAACTGGCCGAGGCCAGGGTGCGCGGCTACGCTCCGGGCCGCTTCTCCTTCAACGTCAAGGGCGGTCGCTGCGAGGCGTGTGAGGGACAGGGCCAACTGCGCATCGAGATGCAGTTCCTGCCTGATGTGTACGTCCCCTGCGACGTGTGTCACGGCACCCGCTACAATCGCGAGACACTCCAGGTGCGTTTCAAGGGGCTTGACATCGCCCAAGTGCTCGATCTCACTGTGGACAAGGCGATCACGTTCTTTGACGCCCATCCATCGACCGTCAGACGGCTCAAGACGTTGGAGGCAGTGGGACTGGGCTATATCCGCCTGGGACAGCCTGCGACCACGCTCTCAGGTGGAGAAGCGCAACGCATCAAGCTCAGCCGCGAGCTGAGCAAGCGTGCGACAGGCCAGACGCTCTACGTACTCGACGAACCAAGTGTCGGGCTCCACACGGCAGACGTGGCCCGACTGCTCAGCGTGCTGAACCGCCTGGTAGACCAGGGGAACAGCGTGATCATCATCGAGCATCACCCTGACATCATCAAGTCAGCCGACTGGATCGTTGACCTGGGTCCCGAAGGAGGCGATGCCGGGGGCTATGTGATTGCACAGGGCACGCCCGAACAGGTCGCACAGGTCGAGGCGAGCTACACAGGGCGCTTCCTGAGGGAGCTCCTAAGGATCGGCGATCAATCAGTCTCCGCGAAAGCGGGCTACGTGTAGGCACGAAATCGCCCAAGTTATTTGATCGCCGATCCCAAGTTGACAATTGTGTACAGATGAGTATAATGGTTTGTGCGTGCCCCGGTGGCGGAATGGCATACGCAGCAGGTTGAGGACCTGTGCCGATTTCGGCGTGGAGGTTCGAGTCCTCTCCGGGGCACCTGCCATGCGAGACAGCACTGTGAACACGAGGTCCACAGTGCTGTTTGTGTTTCTGGCGCTACGGGCGGAGCAGTCTGGTCGCCGGCCTAGTACATCATGTGTTCTCGGTACACCTCCAGGCCATATCGATAGCTCTCATATCGTGTGTTGGTCGAAATTGAGTGGTCAGAAGCGAACACCAGCCGCGCGCCTCTCTCCTTCATACCCTCGACATACTTGGCGACTTCCCTGCGGATGATCTCTCTGTCGTTGGTCTCAAAGACCCGCGCATCCAGTCCACCCACAAAGGCCAGCCTGTCCCCGTACTGCTCTGCAAAGGCGAATGGGTCGTTGTCCCTGGCTTTGCGTTCCATCGGATTGAGAGCATCAAAGCCTGCCTCCACGATCAGCGGCAGCGCCTGGGCTGTACTGCCGCACGTATGCAAGACAACCGGCAGGTCATAGCTGTGGAAAAAGTCGATCAGTTCCTTGTAGTAGGGAAAGATCAGGTCCCCGAGCACCCCGGGCGAGGCGAACAGGCCATTCTTGTACCCCAAGTCCTCATACAGCCAGATCCCATCCGGCTTGCCGACGTGCTCGAACATGTAGCCAAAGTGCATCTTGTAGAACTCGGTGTGCACTCGATTATAGTCGCGGATCCATCCGGGATCGAGAATCAGGCTCTCGTACATCGTTAGGTCGCCCATGCTCTGTCGCATCGACTCCCACACAAACATGTGGCCAAAGTGAGCCCATACACGCGCGTCGCGCAGCGTTGCCAAGCTCTCTCGCATCTTGGCAACTTCGACGCGCTCTGGATCTAGCTCCAGCAAGTGGGGACGATAGTCGCGCTCCCAGATCTCGCGGGTCAGCATGCGAAAGTCGATGTGCTCCGGGGTGCCTGACTTGTGCTTCCAGTACTTGAGCGCAGCGCCCGCACCGTTGCGCTTTACGCTCCACGCGTCTGTCTCCTCGACCACTTCCTCGTGCCCGCGCAGCGGTAGGATATCCATCCAGGGGCCTGCCCCGGCCATATCGTACCCAAAGTGCTCCCAAGTGGGCACCGGCTCCAGGTAGTCCCCCTCCACTTCCACCTCGACGGTGAAGCCGTCCTCCCGGCGCCAGCGATCCTCGCCTACTTGCTTGTGGACCATCCGCGTGGGATAGCCCTGCTCCACCCAGGCTGCGATGGTGTCGCCCCACGGAGCGCCCATCAGGCCCACTCGCTCACAAGGCTTTCCCCTGAGCAGACAGTCCACCACCTGCTGCGACGTCATCATCGTCTCACCACCTCCTGTGAGTCTTTCAGCACATCAAAGCGCACTTGCGACTGCAGCGCCAGCACCTCTTTGCGCCGGCAAATCGCCGTGCCCTCATTCATGACCACCGAGGTCGCAGCGGCAGTGCCCAGCACAAGCGCATCACGCCAGTCGCCTCCCTGGCTGCGCGCCAACATCACCCCACCGTCTAGGGCATCTCCCGCTCCGGCCGTGTTGGACACCAGCACGTCAGGCGGGCGGACAAAGTAGATGCCTTCCTTCGTGACCGCCAGGGCACCCTGTATTCCCAAGGTGACGATCAGCGCGTCGCTCGCCCACTGACCCAGTTGCCCGGCGAGCTCTGCGGCTAGAGCCTCCAGATCGATGGACTCGGGATCATCCACCGATCCGGACTGGATGCCCAGCGCGCCCAGCTCTGCCAGGTTGACCTTGAGTATGTGGGGAAGACCACCCACCCCTTGCCTCAGGGCCTCTCCAGAGCTGTCCAACAGGGTGACCAATCCCCGCTCACGCGCGTCGCTCAACAGATGAGCATAGCTGTCGACGGGCAGCCCAGGCGGCAGGCTGCCCCCGCAGATCAGACCCCAGGCATGACCGCCGTGGCGGCCCAACAGCTCAAGCAGCCCAAGTAGGTGGTCGCTGGTCGCAGTCAACGTGGGGGCGCTGATGGTGGATTGTCGGTGCACAGCCACGTCCACCAACACCACGGCTGTGCGTGTCTCTCCGTCCGCAGCCACAAAGTCGTGCGCGATACCCCACTCATCCAGCAGTGCCGCGTGCAGCCTGCCGGTGACGCCGGCCTTCAGGCCAAGCGCGATCGTGCGACCTCCGAGCTCCTGAATCACCAGGGATGCATCGACACCTTTGCCGCTGGGGGTCACCACCTGTCGTTCGGCTCGAACCGCCGCATCCAGCCGAAAGTCCCGTACAAAGATCACCTGGTCGATCGTCGGGTTGGGCGTCAGGGTCAGGATCATCTGCCGCTCGGATCACCCCGCCAGGCATCCAAAAGATCGAGAGACAACTGGCGGCACATCAACAGCGTGTGGGCGCTCCACTCCAGGCGATCCAGCGTGTCAAATGCATCTGCCAGATCCCTGCCCACAGCGACCGCGCCATGCCATGCCAGGATCAGGCCCAAGCCGTGCGTTTTCAGACTGGCCCGGCGAGGGGCCAAGGCGCGCACCACGCCATCCGCCAGTTCCCTGCTGTGGCTGGGCAGCGCTGGAACAACCTCGACCGTACCGAACTTTTCCGTGTACTCGTTCGTTGGCACCAATGGCTCGCCGGCTGCGGCAAAGATGCTCAGATACTGTGGATGTGCGTGGACCACGCCGTTGATCTCGGGAAAGCGCCGATAGCATGCAAAGTGCATCTCGCTTTCGCGGCTGACCAGATGCGGGTCTCCTTCGATTGGGTTCAGGTCGCTGTCAAAAACCAGGACCATCTCTTCCCGAAGCTGCCAGCGGTGCTTGCTGCCCAGCTCCCGCGGGGTGATGTAGATGCGGTCACCGACACGACAACTGATGTTGCCGCCGGCGCTGTTGGTCAGGCGGCGGTTGTACAGCAGGTGGGCGATCTCGACCATTGTGGGACGCGGATCGAAGGATGAAGACATTCGGCTTTCTCCCGGTGGTTGTGCTTGCGCCGCTCTATCGCGCGCAATTGCCCGTATTCTACTATAGGAGAGACCAGAGAGCAAGCTACCGAGACCACGACCTCAGGGCAGCGTACATGGTCGGCATGAGCAGACGATAGTACACCATCGTCTTCAGCGAACCGGCAACTGCTCTCTCGGGATCGCCTTCCGACACTGCCGAGATCGTCGCCACGTCCGCATCACCACGCTCAGCGCCCATCGGGACAAGCACTGTGACCTCGACATCGCTGCCGCATCCCGGCCCGAGAGGTCCGACGTGGCTGCGCACGAACGTAGGCCACTGGTGCCCATAAGCGGCCAGGGAGAGTGTGTCGGTGACATTGCCTGTGTTGGTGATGCGAAGGGTGCACGTCACTCCCGCGCCAGGCACGCCAGACAGAGCTCCTGCGGGGAAGGTCAGGTCTATCCCATAGACGGCGCGAGCGGTTGTCGTGAGCACGCTCAGTGCCTGCATCGAACCGTTTCCCTGCGACTGCACCCGCACCTGGGCTGCGTCCTCCTCTCCAGCCAGTGCCCCCCCTGGCACCATCACGCGTACCTCTACATCCCTGCCCTCTGCCGGCCCCACCTCGTGCAGCACGTGCGGCACCACAGCCGCGACCCAGGTGCTCTCCTGCGCTGCAATCGCATACGAGTCCGTGTAACTGCCTGTGTTGCTGACTCGCAGGGTGTAGCTCACCGCTGTTCCAGGGTCCCCACTCTGCGACTCTGCCCTGGGCAGCAGAGCGACGCCCGCGGTTTCCACGCGCACATCCCTCTGCGCCGTCCTGCTCCCTGCTCGGTTGGTGCCCGTCAGCACCACCTGGTATACTCCCGCCGCCGTGTACACGTGCTCGGCGTGGACCATCGCCTCTGGCGCCGTCCCGTCCCCGAAACTCCACTCAAAGCTGATCCCCGGGTCGCCTGCGGGCTCACCCACAGAGGTGTTCGTGAACAGCGTCGTCGCACCGGCCCAAACCGGATGCACGTGCTCAAACCCCACTACCGGCGCCCCATACACCGTCACTGTCCCCTTGGCGGCAGCGCTGCCGCCGCTATCCGTCGCTGTCAGTATCACAGTGTACACGCCAGGCGCCCCATAGGTGTGCGTCGGGTGCTCCGCGCTCACGATCCCTGTACCATCTCCCAGGGACCACTCATACGTCAGTGGCTCCGCGCTGTCTGTCGTATTCGTGAACACGGTCACCTCTCCAAGCCAGTCTGGGCTCGACGACACAAAGGACGCGGTCATGGCAGGGACGGCTTGCAGGGGGATATCGAGTGTCGTGGTTTTCCCGGCAACGGCCACCACATCACTCGCAGTGTATGGAAGATAGGCAGGAGCAGAGGCAGTCACCGTGTACGTGCCACCGGGCAGCGGATCCAGGTGATAGACCCCATCTGCCGCGGCCACCGTGGACCAGGTCTGAGTGGACGACAGGGTAGCCCGCACCAGAGTCCCGGAGATGGGAGTGCCGGTATCGATGTCGAATGCCATCCCGGTCAGCGACGCGGCAGGCTCCATCAGGCACCCCAAGTGTGCAAAGGTCCCCACCCCCGCTCTGACAAAGTTGGCATAGTAGGTCATGTCCAGTGTGCTGAGCCGGTCGCTAGTGCGATGGTAGTGAGGCGTAAAGTCCTCAAAGTCCTCAATGCCCAGGATGCCCGCATACCCCCGGTTCCAGAACGAGGCATGATCGCTGAACAAGATGCCATCCCCCACGATCTCTGGCCACAGATCGATGCCATAGGTCGCGACCACGTCGGAGAAGACGTGGGCGATAGACAGGTCGCCGCCGTTGCCCGGCCGGGTATGCAGCTCGATGGTCGGTTCGGAATCAGAGTTGTAGCCGATCATGTCCAGGTTCAGAACGCCCTCGACGTTCTCCCCGGCAGAGTACGCGTCGGCGGCGTACGCGGCACTTCCATACAGCCCCTGCTCTTCGCCGGTAAAGAGCACGTAGCGCAGTGTACAGCCAAAGTCATACTGGCTCAGGATGTCCGCCGCGATCAGCACGCCGACTGCGCCACTGGCATTGTCGTCAGCGCCCGGCGCTACGTTGTACGCATCCTCCGACGTGTCATCCAGATGGGCCGTGATCAACAGAATCCGATCTGGATCGACCAAGCCCACCTGCTCGCCAATGACATTGCGCTTAAGCCCAGAGTTCGGTAGACTGTATTCGTGATAGCTGACTCCAAGTCCCAGCGAAACCAGGTGCTCGTGGACGTACTGGGTAGCTTGCATCACAGGGGTTGTCGTGCGTGAATAGCGTGTGGCGATGGTGTACGGCACGCCACCGACGATGACCGGCCATTCCCCACTGAGGCCCCCGGTATAGCTGTACACGGTCGCGGCATTCACCTCTTGGATCATGGCCTCGATCAGGGGATCGTGCACGATGCCAGAAGCGTGCGAGACGCGCGCTTCTTGTGGCGCCAGGACAAGCGGGTTCGGGTCGAGACGCACGATCTCGAGCCCGACAGCCAGCAGTCGCTCTGCCTCGCCGTTGGTGGCCCGGACCACGGCTCGATGTTCCTCCTGTTCCAGGATGAGGACACCCAGAGAACCAAGGAGAGGCTCCATGGGTCCATGAGAATACACCACATAGTAGGTCGCACCGCGAGGATCGGGATCGAGAACGCGCGTCGTCACCCCTCTCGACGCCAGCTCCTGAGCCTGAGACGGATCCACATATGCCAGCAGGTACTCTGTCCCGTCATCGCCATACAGACGCGCGTGGACGGGCACCTCTGAGGCGATCACGCTCTCCAGATCGGCGGCTTCGCGCACATCGATCCGGACCAGCGCCAATGGCCCGGATGGGTCCGCGCGAGCGAACGGGGTCTCTGGTGCGCAGAGCAGGATGACCAGGGCCAAAGCGGCGACCAAGATCCAAGGCCCCGGCCCTTTCTTGAATGGGCGTGCCATCATACTCGTTCCTCTCCGGTCATCTCGACTCGTCGCCTGCTGCGAGCCCAGAGCGCCCTACCATGGGAAGATAGCGCAGATGCGGGTCCTGAGCAGGCCCCTGGATGTGCAGAAAGACAGCGCTGGGCGCGCCCCAGTGGCCAGCCGCATCTTGGCCTCGTACAAAGACCGTGTGCCGTCCGGTGCTCAAGCCCCAGGTCGTCACGACCGCTTCGACATCCTCGGCTTCCTCATCGAATGCTCCATCCACCGGGATCATCGCGTGGGCCACGGGTACCGTGGTCGTCACCCAGGGTGGCACATCGATGTAGTACTGGGCAGAGGCGACGTTCTGCACGGACTCCACGCCATTCGCCGTGCTGTAGCGAGTGTCGTCCAGTACGCTCTTGAGCCGCACCGCTTCCCCCGACAGGGCGGCGGCAGGCGAGACGGCGAGGTCGAGCACGTCTGGGCCCATAGGGGTCAGGTAGGGTGTGCGCGCTACCTTGGCGGCATAGATCAGGGCCTGCAGGTTCTCGGGCAGGATGGTGTTCTCAAAGGTAGCACACTCTGGGAAGAAGGTCTCCGTCCCCAGCTCAAAGGTGAAAGCGGCAAGGCCCAGCTCGCCATAGGCGAATCCGTCGGAGGTGCCCTCTGTCGGATATAGGCCCACTGCCTGTTCGGGCCGGTAGCCATTCAGGTAGGCAAACTTGCGGCCCAAGGTCTGCAGCGCCGCGTGGTTGGGGGCCGGCGTCCCGCTGAATCCCCACGGCCACAGGACCAGTGCGCCGTGGCTGTGAATATCCAGGAAAACGCCCGTCGCCATGACCGGTGCAGCGGAACCCAGGTCATCCCCACGTTGGTCAGGATACAGCGCGCGCACATAGCTTTGGATAGCGTCTGTTTCAGGCTCAGATGCTGGCGCAGGGCCTCGGTAGGTCTCATCACACTGGGCGGAACTCGACCCGCCACAGCAACCCCACTGAAACTCGAAATTGCGGTTCAGGTCGGCACCTCGAGACGAGAAGGTGGGAGAGCAGTAGTGCTCGTTGGTGTTCTTGCGCCAGTACGGCAGGCCCGCCTCCGCGTGTAGGCGGCCATCCGGATTGGCCACGAGCAGCAGGTGGATCTCGTGATAGTCCAGCAGCCAGGTCACGTCTGCGTCGATGGCGTACTGACTGACCAGGTACTCGGCGAAGCGCGTGCACAGCTCGGCAGTAGCGTATTCGCGTGCGTGGGCAGCACCCATGACAAAGAGCCTGGGCTTGGGGCCTGGAACGGCAGACCGAGTGAGACGCAGCACCATCAGGTCGTGTCCCGGCTCTCCTCCCTGCTGGGCCTTTTCCCAGGAATCCCCTATGTCTATCCACTCGGCGAGGTCAGGATAGGTCATCGCGATCGACTGAGCAAAGGCATAGGTCTCTTCGACCGTGCGATAGCAGGGATACCCTGGGATGCCAGCGGTCTGTCCAGGCAGGGGCGTGTTCGCCTGGGAGAGCTGTGCAGTCAGCCGCTGATCGACCTCGATCTCGAAACCTGCGTCCAGCAGGCGTTCGTACCCCAGCGGAGTCACGTCCGCAACGATGTACCCCTGAGTGTCGCCGACGACCTCCCACGGCTCCATCCAGCGAGCGATAGAGCGGACCATCGAGCGATCGGAAAAGCGCGCTCGCACGACCCAGGGGCCTTCTCCCGGCAACCCTACCGGAGTCGGCGTGGGCCCCGCGCCCGTTTCGACCGGGCCCAGTTTCGGCCAGATGGCCGAGGCAGATGGGGCCGAGAGCAGTGAGACCAGGCTCACCACTCCCAGGGCGAGCGAAGCCAGGGCCGATCTGCGTACCTTCCGAGTCCTCCACGCTCTCACGGTGCTGCACCTCCCACGCTCCCCGTCCTCTCCCAGTCCGAGGACCCGATCATACCACGAGGCTGCTCTTCGCGCAACACCACGATTCCTCCTCCAGGATCAGACCCATCTCGCGAACCTGGAGGTGTTCGGTTGCCCTTTCCGCCCTATTCGCCTATAATCCCACCGTGGTTGACCACGCACGTGGATGCACACAGCAAGGAGCCGCCAGGTGTTCGAGTACAAGCCAGACTATGATCGTTCCAAGCAGCGGATCGACGCGTTTTGGGAGAGAGAGATGATCGACCGCCCCGTGGTTCAGTTTGGGCTGGCCAAACCTCCCCACGAGCGAGTTCCCCTGCCTGACGCCCACCACGCAACGCCTGCAGAACGATGGCTCGACGCCGAGTTCCAGGCGGAATGGAAGGCCGCCAGCCTCTCCAACCAGGTGTACCTTGGGGACACGATGCCCGTGGCATGGCCGAACCTGGGACCTGAGGTCTTTTCCGCGCTGTACGGGTGCCCGATTCACTTCGGCGACTATGGTACGAGCTGGACAGAGCCCATCCTCCATGACTGGAGTGAGGCCGACCAGGTCCAGCTTGACCTGAGCAACCCCTACCTCGAGGTACTACACGAGATCACCGACGCACTGCTGGAGGTTGGCAGAGGCAAGTTCATTGTGGGCATGACGGATTGGCACCCGGGCGGGGACGCCATCGCGGCCCTGCGGGACCCGCAAAGACTGGCCATCGACATGCTGACCCATCCCCAGGACATCAAGGCTCTGCTGGCTCGCATTGAGGCCGACTACTTGTACATCTACGACGTCTTCTACACGAAACTGCGGGACGCTGGCCAACCGATATCTACTTGGACGCCGCTGGTCTGTGATGACAAGTTCTATGTCCCCTCGAATGACTTCTCGATCATGATCAGCAAAGAGATGTTTGACGAGATGTTCCTTCCCGGCATTGTCCGCGAGTGCCAATTCCTGGATCGGTCCATCTATCACCTCGACGGGCCGGGCGCTCTTCGACACCTGGATTCCCTGTTGAGCATTCCCGAGCTGGACGCACTCCAGTTCGTGCCCGGAGCCGGCAGCGAGGGGTACCACCGGTGGGTGCAAGTCTACCAGCGCGCGCAGAAGGCAGGCAAGGGGATCCAAGTCAACTGCACCATCGATGAACTGGACCTGATCATGGATACCCTTGATCCACGGGGCGTGTTCCTGTCGGTGGGGAACGTGCCTTCGCGCGAGGCTGCACAAGCGATGCTAAAGCAACTGGAGAAATGGCGTCCTGCAGGTTGACAAAGCTGACCAACCGTGCTATACTCTCCCCCAATAGAGTCGCACCACAACCGCATATCTAAACCGCCTAATGCGCAAGCAGCGGGGGAACCATATCAGGGGCGAATCGTCAATGGAGGACGTAGGGCCAGCTTCTTCGGCCCGAGCCCGTCAGCTAACCCCGGAGGCGTGGGAGAAGGTCACCAAGTTACTCACAAGGTGCCCTTTTTTTTGTGCGACTCTGGAAGGGCGCCTCACGCGCTGGGTCCGCTGGACCTGGCAGAAAGGGAGGCACGAAATGGACATCTTTGCTACGAACTACCTGGCAAGGATGGAGTACGAGGAGCGGCTGCGACAGGCAGCAGAGACTCGCAGGCTCCTGAACACCGCAAGAGTCAGAAAGCTGCCATCACTCATCCGGAGCTTGCTGCTCGTCTTTGTCTAGACAGCGCCCCTGTTCCACACGCCGCCTCGAGGACTGCAAGGCCCTCGAGGCGGTGTGCTTTGTCCCCGACGCGGCGCCGGCAACACCATATGACTTCCCTCGACTTTGCTGCTATACTTGGCCCTGCCCTGAGAGCGCGAACTCTACTCCACGCCGGGCTGATGGGGAACGACATGCACAAATCGCGTGAGATACTGGCTGCCTGGTTGGCCCTCTCTCGCCTGCCATTCCACTCTGTTGGCCTGCTTCCGTTCTACCTGGGCGCTGTGCTCGCCTGGCGTCAAGGAGAGGCTTTCCGGTGGGATGTTCTTTCCTGGGGCACAGTGGGCGTGGTTTTCGTGTCGCCGTCGGCTACTATCTGCAGAAGGCCAGGCTTGTAGCGCTCGTTCACTCAGTGGCGGTACCCGTCGAGCTCACGGTCTTTGCCGTCATCCTGCTGAACGAGTTCCCGGACTACGCCGCTGACCTCGCAACCGGGAAAAGGAACCTGGTGGTGCGCCCGGGTCCGAGACGTGCCTCCATCCTCTACGCCCTTGTCAGCATGGGGAGCTGGATTGCAGTACTGCTCTCTGTATGTCACGGTGTACCGGCGCGTGTTCTGTGGTTCTATCTGCCTGTCCTGGTTCTCTCGATGGCTCTGGTCGTGATGGTATTAAGCGACCGCTGGCAAGATCGCTTCGTCCTGGAGCGTCTCTGTGGAGCCAACCTGGCAGTGAATCTCGGCACCACAGCAGCCCTTGTCCTTGCCTTTGTCGTCTGACCAGGCCGCAGGGGGCGGCTCACAACGGACACGCACCGTCCCCAGCCAACTGGCTGAACATTACCCGGATGTTCGCCTCGTGCAATCGCTCGGCCGCCTTCTCCGCATAATGAGGATACCCTGGATCGGCAGCCGCCTCGTCCGTGCTGTGTCCTGCGGCGAGATGATCGATCGTGCGAGCCCAGGTACCCTCCAGGTACGCGCCGAGAGCCGAGATCTGCTCGATGCTGCACAGTCGGCCGTGACCGGGCACGATGGTCTGTGCATCAAAGTCGGGCAGTCTGCGGATGGCGCCGATGAGCGCCGGGATGTCCGCATCGCCAATAAACGGGTAGCGCCCCTCAAAGACCAGATCCCCGGCGAAGAGGATCCTGGGCTCTGGCAGCCACACCACACACGAACCCGGCGAGTGGGCACCAACGTGAATGACCTCCAGCCGGACGCCACCGATCTTCAATGCTCGGCGATCCAAGGTGTCCGTGGGCAAGGTGATCTGCAGGCCGATGGTCTCTTTCTGCATCTCGCGCGCCCAATCGGGGTCGGTCTGACTGCGCAGGGCAATGGACTCTCTGATGGTATCCAGCTTCCACGGTCCCTGCAGGTTGATGGCCATCGTCTCCCGGCACAGCCGGTGGGAGAGGATGGAGCACCGGAACAACTGGTTTCCCCACGTGTGGTCACTGTGCGAGTGCGTGTTGATGACCTGGCAGACCCTGTCCGTTGACACCCCAACTGCATCCAACAGGCCCTGCATATCTGCGGCGCAGGAGGTCGTATCCACGACGATTAGCCCCTCTGCCGTGCGCACAAGACCAACATTGGCCCCTTCATCGGGACGCAGAAACGCATGCACGCCTTCGCCGACCTGAACGAGTTCCACTGTCCCTCCCATCGTCAACTGACTTGACCCGCCGCGCCCAACAGCAGTTCGGGTGCATCACTACAGATCCCGTCCACGCCCACCTGGCGCAGAGCTGCGATCTCTTCAGGGCGCTCCTCGTGCCAGCAGATGATCCCCAGTCCGGCCTCGCGGACACGCCCCACCCACTCCGCCGTCAGCAGAGAGCTGGGATGCGGGAAGCGTTCCCAGCAAGGGTGGACATAGCTGGCCCCGACCGACTGGGCCAGTTTGACGGCATCGACCTCGGGAGAGCTGAACAGGACAGACGTCCGGACAGTCGGATCGAGCGCCTTGAGTGCCGCCAGCCAGTCCGGACGGAACGAGCCCACGATGCTGTACGGGCCCAGCTTCCACTCCCGGAGCGAGGCCGCCACCGCAAACACGGCATCGCCGTCTTTGAGCTCGACGTAGGCACCGATGTTCTCGGCACGGCATACCTCAAGCGCCTCCCCCAGAGTTGGCACGTGCTCTCCTCCTCCCACGTCGATGGCTTGGAGCTCTGCCAGGGTGCTCCCCTGCACCGGCCAGATCTTGCCCTCTGGATCAACGAGATGCGTGTCGTGAAGGACGACGACGTGGCCGTCGGCGGTGCACTGAACGTCAAGCTCTACCAGGTCTGCGCCCAATTCAGCGGCTTTGCGGAAGCTGGACAGCGTATTGTCAGGAGCGTGGGCGCGTGCCCCACGGTGACCGATGCGCCAAAAGCGGTAGCCAGAGGGAGGGATCTCGGCTCTCAGCCGATCGAGCCAGGCATTGACCCTGGTTGGGATCCACTCAAGCAGGGCAGGCCAGGGAACCAGCATGTCAGGGCTAAACTCAAAGGTCCTGGAGAAGTCCAGGCTCGGTTCGAAGGCGCGCTCTGAGAGGTAGCTCCGCACCAACAAGTCCTGCAACGGACCCTTGGGGATCATACCCTCAAAGTAGCGCGCTACCAGCACCCCGCCGCACCCAGCGAGCGCGCTTGTCTCCGACCGCACCCGCTCCTCCCGCCGCTTTCTGAACCATTCGGGAGTGGGCGCAAAGGCATGCTTGCCTGGTTCGCTGTAGACCACCAGGCGATCATCAACCAGGGCGAGATTCCCCTGGTGTCGCATATCGTGGTAGTCGCCGTGCCAGCTAGCCTCACCGCGTACCACCCTCCCGCCTCTGTCCACATAGACCCACAGGTGCTCCAGCTCGTAGAGATGCCCGATGTCCCAGTCCCACCAGACGGCATATTCGATCGCCAGGCTGGCAGGCGGTTCTCCCTCGGGGGCAAGTTCGATCTCGCGTCCTTTGGTGTACGAGGGAGAGGCTCCGTTCTCGCGAAAGAGCGTGTAGCCGGCTGCCAGGGGGTAGAACGGCTCGCGAGCATCGAAACGGATCAGCGGCACATAGCGCGCTGCAAGAGCATGATCGCCGTCGTCCTGTGCCGCACTCAGCAGCGAGGACAAGAGCGGATCGTCGTTTGTGCCTATCATCTGGTCGTTTATCCTCCCATTGCGTTTCGGGGCCTTGTCAGATAGACCTCTATGCGCAGCGGGTTCCGGTTGTCTCCCCAGATCCCGCCGGCATTCAGCCCCCGGGTATACATCAACCACGGACCGTCCGCGCAGCAGACATCGGGCCGGGTCCAGTCCCACTGCTCCAGCGCGGGCAGCCAATGCGCCACCGAGGAGTCTCCTGCAGTCACCTGCCTCAGAGACAAGGGCAGACCGCCGGGATCCAGGGCCAGGTAAGGCAGTTCCAAGCTCGGGTGGCCGCGGTCGTGGTCTTGCCGACTCCGCCTTTCTGGTTCTTTCTATAACTGTCGCCCACTCAGGGCGTCCTATCGCCTACGTCACATCCGCGATCTCCAGTCTTGTGGGTCCTTTTCCCCAGTCGTCAAGCACGATCTCGACTTGATCTACGCCTTCCAGCAAGAGGGCTATCGCAGCGTCTAGCTGCCCCTGGGTAGGCAGTTGCTCGTTTGATCTCACGTGGAGGACTCGCCAGCCAGCCGCAATCATCGTCTTGTCTCGTTTGGTGTCCTCTTCTTCTCGCCCAGCGTGCCAGTACCACGAATCATACTCAACCGCAATGGCAGTGCCGTTGACCTCAAGAGCCACATCTATCCGGTCGGACTCGAAAGGCCGGTTCAGATCCCCGTCCAGCATATCGCAAAGAACACGCTGCACTTGTGACACCCGTGCTCCCTCAACCATATCAATGCAGATTGGGCAGCCTCCTCCCCGCTGGACGTGACTGTAGTCCGCCTGCCACTGATGGCCCTCCTCGCACTCCCAACCTGTCTTGGTTCTGACATTGGAGACCTCGGGGCCTATCCAGCCGAAGCCCTGCTCTTCGGCCAGCGCATGGTAGTCATCCGGCGTCTTGGGAGCCTTTCCAGCACAGAAAGGACAACCGTATCCTGCCCGGACATTCCCGTAGACAGACTCCCACCTGTGGCCCTGTTCGCACTCCCAAACCGTCTTCGTGCTAGAATTGGGGACCTCAGGTCCCAGCCAACGGAGACCCCGTTCCGCGGCAAGTGCGTGATAGTCGCTGGGAGTCTTCCTCAGTTGCTCTGCCTTTGTTTCAATGGCGCAAGCTGGACACCCAGTTCCCTGCTGGATATCGTTGTAGCGCGCCTCCCATTGGTGCTCCAACTGGCAAACCCATCCTGTCTTGCTCTTGATGTCGGGTACTTCGGGACCCAACCAACGGAAGCCCCGCTCTGCGGCAAGTGCATGGTAGTCATCCGGCGTCTTGGGAGCTATCCCAGCACAAAACGGACACCCATACCCTTGCTGGATACCATTGTAGGGAGCCTCCCATTGGTGACCACTCTCGCACTCCCAGACCGTCTTCGCTAACACATTGGGCACCTCAGGACCCAACCACTGGAAGCCTCTTTGGTCGGCCAGTGCACAATAGTCGGCGGGCGTCTTGGGCAAGTTGCCGTAGCACACCGGGCAGCCAGTCCCGTGCCGCACATTGTTGAAGGTGGCTTCCCATCTGTGGCCCTGCTCACATTCCCAGATTGTCCTGGCCTCAGTGTTGCGGACCTCGGGTCCTATCCAGCGAAAGTCCCGCTCTTCGGCCAGTGCATGGTAGTCGTCCGGCGTCTTGGGAGCGGTTCCGGCACAGAAGGGGCAGCCAGTTCCTGCCCGAACATTGCCATAGGCAGCCTCCCAATGGTGGCCCTGCTCACACTCCCAGCCCGTCTTTGTGCTCGTAGTGGGTACTTCCGGCCCAAGCCAGCGGAAGCCGCGCTCCTGAGCCAGCGCGTGATAGTCATCAGGAGTCTTTGGTATTCGGTTCGCACAGACTGGACACCCGTGCGCTTGCTGGATATCGCTGAAACGAGCCTCCCACTGATGGCCGTCCGCGCACTCCCAAACCGTCTTGGTCGTCACATTGGGGACCTCAGGGCCTAGCCAGCGAAAGCCTCTCCCTTCGGCCAACATGCGATAGTCATCGGGCGTCTTGGGCAGGTTGCCGTAGCACACCGGGCACCCAGTCCCCTGCCGCACATTGTTGAAGGTAGCTTCCCAACGGTGCCCTTTTTCACACTCCCAGTCTGTCTTGGTGCTAGTGTTGGGCACCTCAGGTCCCAGCCAACAGAAACCACGCTTCTCAGCTAGTGTGCGATAGTCAGCAGGGGTTTTGGGTGTCTTGCCGTAACAATGCGGGCAACCATGTCCTTGCTGGATCCGGCCATAGGGGGCTTGCCAACGGTGTCCCAGCTCACATTCCCACCAAGTCTTGGTGAGGGTCGTGGGTACTTCAGGCCCTATCCAGAGGAAACCTCGCTCTTGAGCTAGATATTGGTAGTCGGCAAGTGTCTTGGGCACTCTGTTGGTGCAGACCGGACAATCAGTCCCGTTCCGCATACTGCCGTAAGTAGCTTCCCACTGGTGGCCGTACTCACACTCCCAAGTTGTCTTGGTACGGTTGTTAGGCACCTCAGGCCCTATCCACCGGAAACCTCTCTCTCGGGCCAAGCCACGATAATCGGCAGGTTTGTGTCTCCGCTGCTCTGCTTTCCTTTCGACGGCACACACCGGACATCCGTTTCCGTGATGGATGGCATCATAGGTAGCCTCCCACTGATGCCCCTGCTCACATCTCCAAGTTGTCTTGGTATGGGTAGTGGATGCTTCAGGTCCCAACCAACAGAAGCCGCGCTCTCGGGCTAGCTCGTAGTAGTCTTCAGGTGTCTTGGGCACTCTGTTGGCACAGACCGGACAGCCAGAACCTTGATCGATGCTGTTATAGCGAGCTTCCCAGTGGTGTCCCTGTTCACATTCCCAGCCCGTCTTGGTGGCGGTGGTGGGTACTTCCGGCCCTATCCAGAGGAAACCGCGCTCCTTGGCTAGTTTGTGGTAGTCTTCGGGTGTCTTGCGTCGCATAGCTGTCTCCCAGGACTTGATTCCCTATGCTAGCAGTACTATCTACTGTCCATTATACCCCTTCGCAGCCGGACCCGCAATCCCTTGCCGCTGGGAGCACCGTGCAACTTCGGCTTAGCGTCCTACAGTCCTTGGCGGGACGTCAGAGGGTCTCG
>JADHXD010000103.1 GCA_016783145.1 Anaerolineae bacterium | reverse complement strand
CATCGGCTTTGACGTCGATGCACCGCTAGAGGGCTATCTCTTTGTCAGCGAGATGTGGCTTCCTGGCTGGACAGCCTATGTGGATGGCGAGAGACAGGAGGTGGTCCGGGCCAACTATACCTTCCGGGCTGTGTACGTTCCGCAGGGAAGCCACAGTGTGCGCATGGTCTACGCGCCTGTGCCGTGGCGAGTGGGAGCCGCGATCACGCTGGCGACGGTGCTGTCACTCCTCATTTGGGGGATCTGGTCGGCCGTTCGTCCGCGCATAGCCAGGCGGGATGCCCGTCGCGGGTGAGCATGGCTGTGGACTGCAGACACCTGCTGGGGATGCACACGGCATGAAGCGGCTGATCCCTCCCATGCGCATGGGCTTGGATTCCAGGCTGGCGAGACTGCTTGTGATCCCGCTTATGCTTTGCCTATTTGCCCAGCTCCTGTTTTCCGCCGGGCGCAAATCCCCCACTTTTGACGAACCCAATCACCTGACCCGCGGGTATGCCTACCTGGAGACCGGTGACCTGCGTCTGAGCCGAGACGAGGGCCATCCTCCCCTGTTCAACCTGATCTGCGCCCTGCCACTTGCCCTGCTCCCTGACCTGTCTTTGCCCACTCACCTCCCAAGCTGGGAAGTCGCCTATCGAAATGCATTTGCGATCGAGTTCACCTTTAGCGGCAAAGTGCCCGTGGCGAGACTGTTCTTCTTGGGACGTCTTCCGGTGATCTTGACCACGCTCTGCCTGGCAGCGCTGATCATGCGGTGGGCGCGAGAGTTGTATGGCTCCTGGGGCGGAGTCGTGGCGCTCGTGTTCTGTGCGTTCGATCCGAACATCGTGGCCCACGGACGTCTCGTGACCACCGACATGGGCATGACCTTTTTCCTCTTCCTGGCCGCATACGTGTTCTGGCGTTTTCTGCAGCGCCCCTCGTTCCCACTGCTGGCTCTCTCTGGGGTCGCCGCTGGTCTGGCGCAGAGCGCCAAGTTCTCAGCGATCCTGGTGCTGCCCTTCTTCGGCCTCCTGGGGCTGATCGAGACCTTCCACCCAAAGGGGAGCCTGCGCTTGCCGGGGCGCGCCCGGACGGGGCAAGCCTTGCTGGTTCTGGGCGGCGTGATGGGGGCCGTCGTAGTCTGTGCCGGACTGACCATCTGGGTCATCTACGGCTTGGACGTCGGACCGCCAGCGGGATGGTCGATCTCTCTACCCGCTCCAGGGTACGTCGAAGGACTCTTGCGGACTGTGAGCCACGCTTCCGAGGTCGGCCATCCGACCTTCTTGCTGGGCCAGCACTCCACGCAGGGCTGGTGGTACTATTTCCCCGTTGCGTTCGCGCTCAAGACGCCGCTGCCAGCGATGCTCGCACTCGTCGGGGCCTGGGTGACGAACGTCTGGAAAAGGAGCCGCCGCGCAGAGTGGCCTCTGCTGCTGATCCCGGCAGTCTATGTGGCGATCAGCCTGACCAGCTCGCTGAACATCGGCTACCGGCACCTGCTTCCCATCCTGCCTTTCCTGTGGGTGTACGTCGGGCGCATTGGGGCGCTCCCGGTTCGAGCACAGGCTGGGACGACGACCCGCTGGTCTACGTGGGCCGTTGCCGTTCTCTGTGTGCTTGGGCTGTGGCTTGTGGTGGGTACGGTGAACATCTACCCTGACTATCTGGCCTACTTTAACCTGTTTGCCGGTGGGCCTGACGGTGGGTGGCGCTACCTGGTCGACTCGAACCTCGACTGGGGGCAAGAGTTGCCGGCAATCGCGGCGTATGCTGAGCAGCGCAGCGATGCTCGCCTGCACCTGAGTTGGTTCGGCAGCACGTATCCGCACCTGTATGGCCTGGACCTGGAATACCGACTGCTGCCCAGCCACTTTAGCTATCCCTATCCGCAGGATGCAGCGCGCTCAGCCTACAACCCGCTGTATCCGGCTCCGGGTCTGTATGCGATCGGCGCGACGAACCTGCAGCGGGTGGGCCTGGCAGCGGGGGACGTGTACGCTCGATTCCGGGCCGAGGAGCCGGTAGCCCGTGTAGGTCACTCGGTTATGATTTTCGAGGTGCCCGACCCACCGCCCGAGGCAGCGGACCGAGCGAGCCCGACATGTATCTCTGAACTGCGGTTCAAGGATCTTGCCCCGGAGACGGTCGATCTCAGCCTGGGGCGCGGCCCCGGGGCTGTCAAATGGTTCGACTACCGGACCAGTTTCATCGTGCCCGGACGTGGAGATTCGGTCTATGTGCTGCCCGGCCCGCCGCTGGGGTTTGTCCCCGCCTGGCAGGAATGGTTTCTGCAGGCTGCCAAGACCATCCACGTCCAGAGAGAAGAGGATCGATATCCCCCAGCCACCGTCTACTGGCTGGATCGGGCCCTGATGGACGGCTGGCAGGAGAGCGTGTTCGCCCTTGCGTCATCCGAGCCTGTGATCTGGAGTCCGTCCATCGTCTTTGGCGCAGATGCCGAGGCCCACCCGCTCCTCTCTCCCGTCTCCTTTGAGTATGGCCTCGAACTGGCAGGCTATGCGTTCGTCTCTTCTGGAACGATGCACGCGGGAGAGACGCTGGAACTGGCGACCATCTGGCGGGCTACAGCAGAAATGCCTGCCGATGCGTCGGACTTGAAGATGTTTGTTCACTTGCTCGACGACCACAGCCAGGTCTGGGCAGCGGAGGATCGACTGGACCTGCACCCGCCGACGTGGGAATCTGGAGATGTGCTGATCCAGTACCACCGTCTGCCCCTGGCCCTGGATGCGCCCTCGGGAGCTTATCAGCTTGAGGTCGGGCTGTACACGGGGATTCGGATGCAGCGACTGGCTGTGTACGACCAGGGAGTTCCTGTCGCTGACAGGCTGCTGCTGCGGCCCGTGGAGGTTATGGCACCGTAGCTGGGGAACGCGGCACTGCACTAGACCGCGCATCGCTGCGTGCTGCGACCAGCGCTCGCAAGAGGGATGAGGACTGGAATGGCGATAGGCTGGCACACTGGGCTGGTTTTGCTGTGCGATCTGGTGATTCTGCTCGTTCCTGATGAGAATCTCTGCTCGATCGCCGCATTTGTCCTGCTCTGGGTACTGCCGGGCTGGGCCTGGGGACGGGCCCTGAATGGGCGCTGGCTTGTGGGGCTGGGGCTGGGCGTGGCGATCCACGTGTTCCTGGCGCTGCTGCTCAGCTACCTGCCTGGAGCCGTCCCGTTTGGCTTGAGCCTGGGCCTGTTTACCCTCTCCGCGCTGGCCCCGGCCTTTCTGTCGCGATCCTCTCAGCCCGCGCTGACCTGGCCTTCGCTTCCGGTCCTGGTGGTCCTTTTGGTCGCCGCCACCGTTCGGGTCCCGAACCTGGGCTACAGCGAGTTCCAGGGCGATGAGGGTGTGGTCATGCTCCGGACAGCGGCTGTGATCGAGGGAAGTGAGGAGCAGTTCTTCCTGCACCAGAAGGGGCCGGCGGAGATCCTGGTGCCTCTGGCGACGTGGCGGTTGGGACACACGATCAACGAGTTCTGGGCGCGCCTGCCGTTTGCCTGGCTCAGCCTGCTATCCGTGGCCGCAGTCGTCGACCTGGGTAAACGCTGGTTCGACGGCACGGTGGGCTGGATCGCCGGGCTGATCGTGGCGATCAGCGGTCTGCACGTCGCCTTTGCGCGCATTGTCCAGAACCAGAGCTTTGTGGTCCTGATGGGCCTTCTGGGACTGCTGGTGCTGGATGAGTATCGAGAACGTGGATGCCTGCGCGACGTACTGCTGGGCGCGGTCTTTGCGGCCCTAAGTCTCTGGGGACACTATGATGCAGTCCTGTCCTTCCCTGTGGCGGCAGCGCTTGCCCTGCGGTGGACGCCTGGTCGGCCCTGGAGCCTGCGGCGTGCGATCGCAAACCGGCCTCTCCTTTACGCCCTGGCTGTTGGTGTAGTCATCCTGGCCCTTTTCTATGTCCCCTTTGCCTTCCACCCCAATCTCGCCAAGACCGTCGGCTATCTGACTGAGGACCGCGTCCGGATGGAGGGCAAACTGCACCTCAATTTCGAAAAGATCTGGGGCGTGAGCACAGTGTACAACGCCACGTACTACTATGTGGCGCTGCTCGTCCTGGTGCCACTGTCCCTGGTTACGCTGAAAAAGTACCGCCTCTCACTGCTGGCCTGGCTTGCCTTTGTCGTGCCTTTTGGATTCTACCTGATCGTCGTCTTTGACCCGCGCACCCACGTGTACACGTTCTATGCGAGTGCTTCGCTGCTTGCTGGAGCGGCCGTGACGTGGCTGTGGGGCAGGTTGACCCGGACAGCGCTGCGATGGGGTATCGTCGCCGTGGGCGGGGGGGCCTACCTACTGTGCGCCGGGTACATCTGGATGCTCTTTGTGGACCACACGCCCGAGTACGTGCGAACGTACCCCGAGAACAAGAGTCCGCTGTACTGGACAAGCTATGATGAGATATTCACTCAGGGCCTGTTCGGCTTCCCGTATCGTGCTGGCTGGCAGGCGATTAGCGGCTTGATGGCCGAGGGCCGCATCGTCGGGGTCTACGGCAGCAACGAAGAGCAAGAGATCACCGATTGGTATACTCGCCAGGCGCCGCGTATTCACTGCCCTGGGCCCGATGTCTACATGGTAGCGGAAGGCGTTCAGGACCCGATCTACATCGACCCAGAGGAGCTCGCGAGCGACTATGCGCTGGCAGGCACGGTTCTGGTTGACGGAAGAGCGCGTCTACGATGGTATGGCCGCACGGCGGTGGAGCCAGTGACTGTGGACGAGGCGGACTATCGCCAGTGGTGGCGGCCTGACGAGGTGATTCCCACGAACTCGGGATGGACCCATCCTGTCGACGCCACCCTTGGGGGCGAGATCCAGCTGGCGGGATATGACCTGGATGGAACCCATGCCGTGCCCGGGGGATGGGTGCGGGTGACCCTGTACTGGCGCCCGCTCGTGCCGCTGCGACGCAACTACCAGGTGTTTGTGCACCTCTATGATGGTCAGCGACTGTGGGGACAGCACGACGGAGCCCCCGAGTGCACGATCAATGCCACGACCCGCTGGGAACCCGGACAGGTCATCCCTGATCCGCACATTGTGCCCATTCCTGAGGATGTTCCCATTGGCCCGATGCCGCTCCTCGTCGGGATGTATGATCTCTTGACTTTCGAGCGGCTTGTGATACCCAGCGCTGCCGGCAACGCTCTCCGCCTGACCGAGGTGCAGGTCCGTGAGTCCCCATAGAGAGACAGGAACTTGCACGAGGAGGCCAGGACGCCTAGTCTTCAGGTCCAGGGACTCGGTGCCGCATCCGTTTCATCTGGGCGCGCCGACGCTTGGACTCCAGACGCCGTTCTCGCGCGGCGCGCGAGGGTCTGGAGCGACGCCGCTCCTTGGGCTTCTCTGCCGCCCTGCGGATCAGCGCGACCAATCGATCGATCGCCTCCTCCCGATTCCGTGTCTGTGTGCGATGCTGGCGGGCTTCGATGACCAGGACGCCGTCCTTACTCATCCGTCTGCCTGCCAGGCGAGCGAGCCGTTCTCGTACACCCTCCGGCAGCGACGTCGTGTTGCGCACGTCGAAGCGGAGCTGGACAGCAGTGGCGACCTTGTTGATATTCTGTCCGCCAGGTCCCGAAGCGTGGACAAAGTCCAGCACGACTTCGCTCTCATCGATTGCCAGGGTCGGTGTGATGTGAATCATAGTAGCACGATTGTAGAGCAGAACCTGCCTGCTGTCAACCGCACAGCGGGCGGGTCTTTGGCCGCTTGGGGTGTGCGGCTGTTGACAGCGCGATGGTTTTGCTCTAAAATGAGACCGTCAGCCGGGTCGACTATCTGAGGGAGGCGGGGATGGAGATCGAGGCCAGGTTTGTGATTCCAGACCGTGACACGTTGATGCGTCTGCGGGGGGCTGTCGGTTTGGGGCCTTTCGCCCCAGGGCCGGCTGTAGAGAGACGGGTCCGGGACCGATATCTCGACACAGAGACCCGTCTGCTCTACCAAAACGGATACGCGTGCCGGCTGAGACGGCAAGACGACCAGCAGGTGCTGACCATCAAGGGACTCGGTGAGACTGTCTCAGCCGTTCACGAACGGTTCGAGAGCGAGGTGACCCTGCCGGGCGGTGCAGGGCCCGACCCTGAGAGCTGGCCCGACGGAAAAGTACGCGAACTTGTGCTGACCCTTACTGCAGGTGCGCCGCTGCTCGATCTGTTTGCGGTCGAACAGGAACGGTATGTCCGGGAATTGCGTGAGGGCGCGCGCCTGGTGGCCGAATGGAGCTTGGATGAGGTCCGGATCCTCGCGGGACAGCGCCGCCAGACGTTCTGGATCATGGAGGTCGAGCTTTGCCCCGACGGGGCTCTAGAGGACCTACATCAACTGGTCAAGCACCTGATGGACACGTGGGGTCTGGTGGCTGAGCCACGCTCCAAGTTCCACCTGGGTCTGGCCCTCCTCGATGAGCCAGGCGCGGAAGAGGCAGGACGCCCAGACCGGCTCTCTGCCGCTGAGCGTGCGCGGCTTGCCGACATCGCCAACCACGCAGAGGATGAGGGGTCTCGCAAGAGAGCGCTGCTGATCCTGAGCTGGGATCGAGGCGTACCCGTCCGCACCCTGACCGGTCAGATTGGGATCTCGCGTAGCTGGGCGTACGAATTGCTGCAGCGGTTCAAGGAAGAGCGCCTGTCCATCTTTCCTCCCGAGTTGGCTCTCAACCTTCTTGCTGAGCCAGTTGCCGGAGAGCCCTTTGCGGAGAACTCGGAGCCGCCGCGCTCGGGGATGACGGTTGACGAGATGTGTGAGCGTTTCCAGGTGGACATGGCGCACGCGCGCTGGGTCGCCCAGTCCGCGCTGGCCCTGTTCGATGCTACAGCCTCGTTTCACCGACTGGACTCGGAACGCCGACGCTTTTTGGGGGTG
Source organism: Anaerolineae bacterium (assembly GCA_016783145.1). GTDB lineage: Bacteria > Chloroflexota > Anaerolineae > JAFGEY01 > JAFGEY01 > BS750m-G44. Next base: position 11,760 of record JADHXD010000103.1, on the reverse strand, counting down.
GTGGGCATCCTGCATAACGTGGGGCTGGACAGTGATCCCAGCGGGCATCACACGACCGGAAGGGACATCATCCTGGAGAACCCGCTCAGCGAGCTGAGCGAGATCGAGCAGCGGATGCTGGCGGCGGCGGTCTACCTCCACCGCAAACGGGTCAGCCGGAAACGGCTGCAGAAGGATGTCGTGTCTTCCCTTCCGCCCGGCATCCAGAGTGACACGCTGGTCCTTGCCTCTTTGCTGCGAATGGCAGATGGGCTGGACTACTCTCAAAGTCAATCCACCAACCTGGATCGGATTGACGTCACACCTGCCGCAGTGCGCGTCACGGTCTCTGGCCCCGTCGCGGAGACGGACGCAGCACGCGCTCAATCGAAAGCAGATCTTTGGGAGCATCTCTTCGAGGCTCCGTTCTTCTTTTTGACAGAAGGGCCGGTCTCCTCGCGGGAAGTTCTGGCCCCAGAGCAGCCGGAAGCCAAGGTCGAGCCTGTGGCTTCTCCTCGCGGGCTCAACTCGCCCGGGCTTTTTCCAGACGATCCGATGAGCGAAGCCGGACGGAAGGTGTTGTACTTTCACTTTCTGCGGATGCACAAGCACGAGTCAGGAACGCGAGTCGGGAAGGACATCGAAGAGCTGCACGACATGCGCGTCGCCACTCGCCGTATGCGAGCGGCCTTCCGGATCTGTGGCCGCTACTACAAGGCCAGGGCGATCCGTTCGTGCATCGCCGGACTGAGACGAACGGCCCGGACACTGGGCACCGTGCGAGACCTGGATGTCTTTATGCAAAAGGCGCGGGCCTATCTGGAGATGCTGCCGCCGGAGCGAGGCCACGACCTCGATCTTCTGTTCGAAGTGTGGGAGGCCGAGCGGGCAGAAGCACGGGGCAAGATGGTCGCCTACCTGGACAGCAGCAAGTATCGGGACTTTGCTGGCGCCTTCCGGCTCTTCCTGGAAACCACCGGCGCTGGCGTGCGCAAGACCGAGGGCTTTCCTCCCCGCCCAACCCTGGTTCGACACGTCGCGCCGCGACTGATCTATGGGCGTTGGGCTGCCGTACAGGCATTCTCGACCCTCCTCGACGGAGCGTCGGTGGCTGTGCTCCACGCCCTGCGTATCGAGTGCAAGAGGCTGCGCTACACGCTAGAGTTCTTTAGAGAGGTGCTGGGTCCTGAGGTTGGGGATGTCATCGCCGAAGTGGTCCAGCTTCAAGACCACCTGGGCGACTTGAACGATGCGGATGTTGCCAACGCAATGCTGAGCGACTTTCTGTTTGCCGCCCCGGCGACTGCTCCAGCGGAGCGCGTGATCGCCCCAGGAGTGGTCGCCTACCTGGCGGTCACACAGCGCGAACTGCAGGTCTTGATCGAGTCCTTTCCCCCGACGTGGGAGCGGTTTAATCGACCAGAGGTAAGGACCTGGCTGGCTGGCGCAGTAGCTGTCCTGTAGGCAGCGTGACTACTGCTTCTTTTTCGGCACACGGGGAGAACTGGGCCGCATGCCCTTGACCATCTTGGTGATGCCGGCCTCTAGATCGGTAAAGATGGCATAGACGTCGCGGGTGGCGTCGATGAGGTGAAAGTTGAATTCGCCCGCCATCGCGTCAAACTGATCGATGATCCGGCTCTGGTACTCGACATAGCTCTCATAGTAGTTGCGCTTGTGCAAGAAGTCCATTCCTGCTTCCCAGTAGTTGAACCCTCGAGCGTTGAGGACACGGGGGATCAGGTGGTTCAGGTCAGCTCGCAGGTAGAACACCTTGTCTGGCACCAGCGCGAATCCAAACACGTTGTCCACCCATGCGCGATCGAGCCCCCGCACGAGCACGCGCGCAATCACAGAGTAGATGTAGCGGTCGGTGAGTACCACAAAACCGGCGCGCAAGGCGGGGATGATCTCCCTCTCCAGCCGGTCGGCAAGGTCTGTGGCATAGAACAGGCAGCTGGTCGTGTCGCCCAGATAGTGGCCCTGCTGGGCCAGAGAGATGCCTTTGCCAGCCAGGTCAGAGCGCTTCAGGCCGCTGGACGCAACGGCGTAGCCGCTGGACTCCAGCCATTCACGCAGCAGAGCGACCTGGGTCGAGCGCCCCACGCCGTCGGTGCCTTCCAGGACGATCAGGCGTCCTGGGAAGGACTGCCGCTTGAGCCCGGGCAGGCCGTGGCCGTAAAAGTGAACCCTTGTCATTCAGGCCCCCTCTCTGCGCCGATGTCCGTCAAGTAGCGGCCGTACAGCTTTTCCTTGGTCAGCACCTCTCGCCACGCGCTGCGCTCAGACTTTAGCGCGCCCTTGAGGTGGGGCGCGACGATCTCCCTGACCAGTCCCTGCTGTTCAATTAGCGGCAAGGTGGCATCGATGGTGGTCAGGCCGAATTCATCGACCATCTTTTCATACTCGCGGATGATCCTCTGCTGGAATAGCTTAAAGCTCTCAAGGGGATCGGTACTCAGGCCCAGGTCCAGTCCGGCCTCATAGTACTTGAGCTGCGGTCGACCGAACATGATGCGGTTGAGGGATTCCTCGAGCGGCACGCGAAAGTAGAAAGCTACCGTAGGGCGGACGGCAAAGGCATAGTTGCCGCGCACCCACTGCGGATGTACGCCGCGCGCGACGTCGCGAGCGAAGGCAGTGTACATGTAGCGGTCTGCCAGGACGATGGCGCCGGCTTTGAGGGCTGGCAGCATTTGACGCTCCATGCGATCCGCAAAGTCCGCGGCGTGGATGAGGCTGAAGGTGGTCGGGGAGAGAAGCTGCTTCTTTTTGCCTCGTCGCGTGGTCGAGCGAACGATCTGGGACGAGTTCCACTCGCTGAAGGCCACGCAATATCCTGCCCCGATGAGCCATTTGCGCAAGAGATCGAGCTGCGTGCTTTTGCCAGAGCCATCAATGCCCTCAACGACAAATAGCTTGCCGGGCAGTTTCTTCCCGTGTGGTAGGTGGGCCATCCCGATTCCCTCTCCGCGGTGCACCAAGCTAACAGGTGATGTGGAAGACGCCGATGACGTTACCTTTGCTCCGGTTCCAGTGTTTGGCGGCTTTCCTGGTGGGCAGCATCTCCACCGCGCAGTGCTCTTTGGCCAGGTATTCCTCGGCCTCCCGGGACAGCCGGACTCGGTCAAAGTGCCCTGTGCCGATGATCAGGGTGTCAGCACCCTCTTCCAGGATCGCCCGTGCTTCCGCCAGCGAGATCGTGTGCGAGGTACCGTATACCTCTTTCGACAGTCTCTTCTTTCGTTTCCTGACCTCGCCATCCAGTCCGATGAGGATGTCGTGCTTGACTGTCTTGCCGCCCGCTTTGACCATCCCAAAGCGGATGACTTTTATCTGAGGCTCCATGTGGGTGGTCCTTTTCCTGTGTTAGGGTTTCCCCGTGCATACTGTACATCACTATGAGCGCACTGTCAAGTCCGTGCGAGGCTGAGATGGGTACCAGGGCACGCAGGGCAGGCCCTCGCGGCGCTTGTGAGACGTCGTGAGACGGGTGCTGAGTGGGCCAGGCGCCGGAACACTGTGCGTATGCCAGGGAGGTGGAAAGCAGGGCGGGGTGCTTGCACAACTGGACAGAGTGGGCAAATCGGGTATAATACGTTCCAGAGTGGGGGTGTGGAGGGGGCCGGTTCGGAGGCACAGGAGTCGGCTCTCTTTTTTATGCACTCAACTTATGACGGCCAGGTGATGGACAATGAGGAAGCGGGACATACCGATCCTTTCCCGACTGGTTGCCGACGTCTTGTACGTGTACGGGTTCTTGTTGTTGATCCCGATGGGCATCGCCCTGTTCGCCGGAGAGTATACGCAGGCGATCACATTCGGGGTAGGCGCTGCGCTCTTTGTCCTTGTCTTTTCCCTGCTGCGCCGCAAGACCTCCACAGTCGGGGTCAGGAAGCATCACGGGGCTATGGCCCTCGCGTTGACGTGGACGCTGCTCTCTTTGTTCTCCTGCGTTCCCTTTCGTGTGAACGGCATGGGCTGGATCGACGGGTTGTTCGAGTCGTTCTCCGCCTGGACGGACACCGGCCTGACCATGATCCCGCATCCCGAAGACCTCCCGGTCTCCTTGGGTTTCTTTCGGGTATTGATGCAGTGGATCAGCGGCCTGGGGATCGTGATGTTTATGCTCTCCCTTCGTGGCCCGTCCCCCAGGGCAGCACAGAGCCTCTTTCAGGCTGAAGGACGCTTCGAGGACTTTACGACCAACATCTGGCAGGTTGGCCGGACGACCGTGCTGATCTATGTGGGCTACACAGTCGTCGGTTTTGTGCTGTTCGTGGTTCTCGGCGTCCCCCCTTTCCACGCGCTGACGCACGCTATCACTTCCCTGTCCACCGGCGGGTTTTCCACCAACAGTGTGGGCGTGGGATTGTACGGAGCGCTGCCCTCGGTCGTGGCCATGGGGTTGATGCTCTGCGGCGGGATCAGCTTTGGCAGCCACCAGGCGTTGATCAGCGGCAACGTGCGCAAGGTCTTTCGGAACCCCGAGATCCGGGTGTTGTTCGCGATCATCGTGGGCGCGTCTGGCCTGTTGGCCCTGGAGAGGTGGCTTGTCACAGGCCGCGCTTGGGACCAGGCTTTGGAGAGCGTCTTTTACGTCATATCGACGATCTCGACCTGTGGTGCGGGCACCACACTGTCTTTAGGCCAGGTACCGGACGTGTGGGTCTTTACGATCACGCTCCTGATGTTGAGCGGGGCCATGTACGGCTCTACGACGGGCGCGCTCAAGCTGTGGCGACTGATCATCGTGGGGCAGATGATCGGGCGTGAGATCAGGCGTCCGTTCTACCCGCCGGGCACGATCATGCCCATTCGTATGGGGAATAACACCATCACCGGGGACGTGGCGCTCCAGGTCGCGGGCTATGTGCTTCTGTATCTGTCGATCGGCCTGGCAGGAAGCCTGGTCTTTATGCTCTTTGGCTACCGCTCGCTTTACTCCCTGTTTACCGTGTTCTCTGCTCAGGGAAACGTGGGATTGAATGCGATGCCAGATGCCGCTTACTATGGCATGCATCCAGCTCTCAAGGTGCAGCTTATTCTCCACATGTTGATCGGCCGGATGGAGATCTATCCCTTGCTTTACCTGTTGCGCGGCCTGCGCGAGTAGGAGGAACGCGATGAGCAGCAAAAAGAACGTGGTGGTCGTTGGCTACAGCACCTTCTCGTGGGAGTTGGTACTTCAGCTTCGAGACCAGATCGATGGCAGGCTCTACTATGTCCTTCCCAACTGGGACCAGGCCACGGAAGCCAGCCTGGAGGGCGACATCATCGCCATTCGCGGAGAGATCACCGATACGGCCATCCTGGACCAGCTCGAGTTGGAACGCTGCCACACCTTTGTATCTGGGTCGAGGGAGGATCAGGCCAATGTGCTCAGCGCCCTGTATGCCAAGAACAGCGGCGCTCAGCACGTGTATGCCCGAGTCTTTGAGAGCAAGTTCATGCCCCTACTTGAGTCGATGGGCATCACCCCGGTTCAGACTTCGCACCATGCCGCTGCGTTTATGGCGATCACCATTCTCAAGCCCGCCGTCGCAGAGCTGGTCAGTCCGAGGCAGGGCCAGTTCGACATTGAGGAAATCCTGGCGTCGGACTTTGCCGAGCTCGTGGGCTGCCGGTTGGGGAACCTGCAGGGAGATCGCTTGCACATCATCGCTGTGGCAAAGGGCAACAGCACCTTTCTGAGCTATCACACCATTGTGGAGCCTGATTCGAAGCTGATCATCATCTATGACAAGCAGATCAAGAAGCGACTGCACCAGGAGCTGCGGCGGGTTGCCACTGAAGCCGCGCGCAGATCGCCCGTCCACTGAGGATCCGATCCCGAGGCAGAGCGCAAACACCCCGAGGCCGCTGCACGTATGCCAGCGGCCTCTGTCTTGGACAGGACCTCGGTCGCGTGTCCTAGGCGAAAGCCATCCCCAGGTCGTCGAGGATCGCGCAGAGGGCGCTCTTGGCCTTGGCAAACAGCTCGGGCCCGCTGAATCCTGATGAATGTCCGGCGACCTGCAGGTGAGGCTCAAGAGAGAGAAAGCCGTCGTATCCTGCCGCCTTGGCGGCTGACATCAACTGTACGATCTGGCCGTCCCCTTCACCCGCAGGGACAACGCGGCCTGAGCCCAGGATCGCATCCTTGATGTGATAGTACTCGATGTAGGGCTTGAGCAGGGGATATGCGTCATCGAAAGGTGTTACGCCTGCCTGAACAAAGTTTGCTGGATCGAAGGTCGCCCGGAAACTGCTTCCCTTGATGGTCTTGTGCAAGTCCAGGCAGCGCTCTGGCTGCTCGCCATAGATCCCTTTCTCGTTCTCGTGCAGCATGACCACCCCGCCCGCTGCTGCCATGTCCACCATCGCCTGCATCCGGCGCATCACCTCATCACGGTCCTGGTCGAGGTCGTTGCAGTAGAACGAGAACACCCGAATGTACGGACTTCCAAGCTTGTTCGCGACGTCAATGGCGCGCTGCACCAACGTCTTGTACTCTGCAAAGTCAGCGTCGATGGGCGCCTTGCCAAGTGGGGAGCCGATGGCCGACACGCCGATCCCACGCCGGTCGAGCTCCGCTTTTGCCCGATCTACCTCTTCATCGGTCAGGCTCAACACATTCTTGCCCCACGCCTTCCGCAGCTCGAGATACTTGATGCCGAGTGAGTCCAGAGTGTCCAATTGTTGGTCGAGATCGTCCGCGATCTCGTCTGCAAAACCAGATAGCTTGAGCATTGCATACTCCTGTGAGACTTAGTGATATTCGAGCCGTCCAACGCCAAGCAGCCCGAGACTCTGTTCGACGATCAAGAGCAGGACTGCGACGATCACATCCACGGCAATGATGACCGCAAACGCGTAGGCCAGCTGACTGGCTCCGCCCCCGATCCAGCGACCAAGGGAGTCAGAGTAGACATCAAACAGGCCGGTAAAGTAGAACACGGCGCTGGCGAGCGCCAGAAAGAGACCCACGGCCCGCCACGAGCGCCGATCCGCCTCACTGGGCAGCATCGCATTGCCGATAGCGAATACCAGATACATCCACAGCCAAAAGTCCGGAGTGTGGTAGATGCCCTGCAACACCCCCCTGAATCTCTGCCAGTCGAAGGCGGTGAGGCCGTCCAATCCCAGCACGCGGCTTCCGATGAGCAGGATCGCCGCACAACCGGAGGCCAGGGGTGCAAGCCCGATCACGCTGGATCGTATCGGATCGGTGTGGGCGATCTCAACCGAACCCAGGGCGATCTTTTGTCCCCTGCCCTGACGAATGCCGATCGAGAACCGCCGCACCTTGACGCGCAGGAGCCAGGCAGCCAGCACGTGGCTTGTCTCGTGAAGCAGGACGCCAGGCAACATAATCAAAAAGTACAGGGCCAGGGCGATCTGCCCATCCCCAGTGAGCAGGTAGCCGATGCCTTGCACGTGCCTGGTGATCCAGTGAGTGAGCAAGAGCAGCAGCCCAAAGGTCAGGACGAGCCAGAGCATAGCCAGGACACTAGCCCCTGCACGCAGCCGTGAGGCGCACGATCTCGCAAAAGTCCGCGGCATTGAGGCTCGCGCCACCGACCAGCGCGCCATCGACGTCTGGCAAGCTCATCAGCTCGGTGGCGTTCGAAGGCTTGACACTCCCTCCATACTGGATGCGCAAAGCCGCAGCCACATCGTCGCCGAACAGCCCGACCACAGTCGGGCGAATCACGCCGCCGATGACTTGCTGCGCATCCTCTGCGGTGGCCGCGACGCCGGTCCCAATGGCCCAGATCGGTTCGTAGGCGATGATGAGCGTCCTAACTTGCTCCCCGGTCAGTCCCTCAAGGGCCGCCACCACCTGCCTCCCGACCCAGTCATCCGTCTTGGCTGACTGGCGGAGTGCCAACGTCTCCCCGACGCACACGATGGGTGTGAGACCATGGGCCAGTGCGACTTTTGTTTTTTTGTTTACGCCCTCATCGGTCTCGCCAAAATACTCGCGGCGCTCCGAGTGTCCGATGATCACGTACTGGACCAGCCCTTCCAGCATACCAGGGGCGATCTCACCCGTATAGGCCCCGCTCTCCTCAAAGTAGACGTTCTGGGCGCCCAGGCCGATCTCGGCGTCGCCGATCGCCTCTTGGGCTGCGGATAGACAGACAAAGGGCGGGCAAATCACCTTCTCCACACCCACGATATCGGTCAAGGGTGCCCTCATTGCCTCCACCAACTCTATGGTTTCGTCAGGACTCTTGTTCATCTTCCAGTTCCCGGCAATGATCGGGATTCGCATGGTTCCTCTCTCCTTGTGATGGTATTCTGGACGTCTGCTCGTGTTCAAGACTCAGCAGCGGTCTGGTGGACCGTCAATGAGATGATCTCTTCCGCGGTGTGGATCTCGATGGTTCCTTCCGATGCCGGGTAAGCACCCAACACCCGAGCCTTGACCTGGACGGTCTTTCCCGGCTTGACCGTCCATTCCTGCCGGTTCACCGCGAGCCACTCTTCCGTGGGGATGACCCGGACACGTAGCGTCCCGTATCCCCGGTTCTCAAGCTCGAAGGGTCTCTCCTCAAGTCCGTCGAGATACAGCTCCTGTGGCGAGACATGCAGTTCAGGGCTCAGTGTCAGCGTCAGGCTCGCACCGATGACCTCATTCCCGCCGTTGCTCTCGATCAGCACGGCGTCCAGCGCCCTGAGGGTCCCCTCCCTGGCTCCCTCCAGGTTCGCTTGCACCTGTACCTCGATAGAGGACCCTGTCAGGCACCTAAAGGTCTGTGGTGCGACGGTCAGCCAGGGGACCGCAGTCGTGATCGTGCCTTCCAGATCACCTACCCCTCGATTGAAGATAGTGAGCGGCTGCGAGACAGGTGCATAGTTCTCACTCTCCAGGTCCAGGGATAGGGGTTCAGCATCCAGCGTCGGCGACGAAAGCGCTACGCTGGCGTGCAGGTCTGCACGCCCCCCATTGCTGTGCACCGTGAGCCAGGCCTGCCCGCTGTTGCCGTCGACAGCCAGTGCATAGCCGTTGACTTGAACGATCGTCGTTTCTCCGGGACCACAGGTCCCAGAAGCGGGGATGACCTCTAGCCAGGTGCCCTGTGTTTGGATGTGCCACTCCAGGTCTCCCGTCCCGTTGTTTCTGATCTCGAGGGACAGGGCAGCGACGGTGGTTCTGCCGATCAGTCCAAAGTGCAGCGCCCGACGTTCGACCATCAACTCGGGCCGGAGGAGTGTGGCGTGGACAGCGAGGGACCGCACCTCGCCCTGACCCACGATCCGCAGGCCATCTGTGGCGGACCACTCACCACCCCTGGTCATGGCTTCGGTGTGAAGCATGACCGTGACGGGCATAAAGTGACCTGGCTCGCACCGGAGCTCCAGGGGTTCCACAGTCAGCCAGGGCACCTCTGCCCGGATCTGTCCCTCCCACGGCAGAGAGCCTCGGTTGCCAACGATCACTGTCTCCTCAACCTGATCCCCGTCCCACACAGCGCCGAACTCTACCTGCGGCGGTTCGATCACCAATTGCGGGGCCAGCACTTCGACGGAAGCAGACAAGGTCTGTATCCCAGCGTTCGCCTGGATGACGATCGCTTCTGGCTCGACGGTGCTGCCTCCAGGCAGCAGGGCACTGCTGCATCGGACCGTAAGGACCTCTGATGTGTGGGGCGGGCAGCGGAACTCGGTAGGATGAACGCTCAGCCACGGCAGCTGGCTGCGAACGCTGCCGACGAGGTCCGCAGTACCGCTGTTTGACAGGGTCAATACCCGCTCTATCTGCGTCCCTCGCTCAACAGAACCCAGATCCAATCCTGTGGTGTCCAGCTCGAGAGCAGGACGTGCCCACTTCCAGGTGACATCCACCTGGGCCTGGCCACTGTCGCTGTCTACCGCCAGGGCGCGGCGGATGCGAACCGCTCTCGCTGGGAGTTCCGAGCTGAGCAGCTCGATCGCGATCTGCGCCGATGCTCCTGATGGGCAGTTGAACTCTGGATGGCGCACACGTAACCAGGGCGCCCGGCTGAGGACACGCCCGTTCAGACGACCGCCGCCACGGTTGGTCACGGTGAGGTGTGCAACGCGGGACGCCCCTCGGGTAATGGGTCCGTAGTTCAGGGATCGTGGTTCGACGTTGAGCACGGGCGGGGATGAAGAAGCCCTGGCCTCGATCCAGGCGTCTCCACCGTTGCTGACCACGTGGATGGCCTGTGAGGCTCTGGACTCGCCTGGGGGGAGTGTACGCCCGCGGGCTTCGACACGGATCTGCGCTGTCTCGCCTGCCCGGCATCCGAACTGGGGGTTTGGGATCGTCAGCCAGGGCACGCGGCTCTCAACTCGACCTGTCAGGTATCCCTGGCCTTTGTTGGTGATCTGGAGCGTGGAACGGGCCCGGATGGTGGCCCCGATGACGCCAAAGTCAAAGCCCTGTGGACGGACCTGCAGACTGGGCTGGACGCCCAGCGCGCCCAGGTCGCGCAGCCAGGCTGCATAAGCGCTGTGACGGGCGGTCTCTTGAGCGGTGCCTGACATCCCCAGGCGATCCGAGCCGCCCTCAATCTCTTCACGCGCCTGGAGCGTCCGGCGAGCGATCCGGTCGATCTCGTCTGCGTCTTCAGCGAGTCCAGCACGACGCAGGTCCAGGGCTGCAGCCGCCAGCCACTCCCCGATACGTCCGTTGATCAGGGCGAGCAAGCCCTCGTCCCACAGTGCGACACAAAGCTGGACCAGGTCAGGAACTGCGGTGACCGTGCGGCCCTCCGAAAGCGCAAAGGGCGGCAACTCTGGTACAGGCTGGGCAGGGGTGCCGAGCAGAGCTCGCCGCATCTCGGCTGCGGACGGATATCGTTTCTCAGGCTCTCTTCTATAGGCCCGTGAGATCGCGCTCGCTACCAACTCGGGTATTCCCCTGGAATACTTGAGCAGAGAGGGGAGCGGCCGCTCCCTGGGATCAAAACGGGTGATAATCTCGTAGAGAATGATACCCAGGGTGTACAGATCGGAGAGAGGCGTCAGTTCGCCTCGCCGTTGTTCGGGGGCAGCATAGCCTGGAATGCCTCTGGCTGGTCCGAGCAGACCGGAACTCTGGTATCTTGTCAGCCCGACTTCTACCAGTTGGGCATGCCCGGTTTCATCAATGTGGATGACGCCAGGCGACAGGCAGCCGAGGACAACGGGCGGACTCTGGTTGTGCAGGTAGTCGAGGGCGTCGCAGATCTGCCCGGCCCAATGAAGAAGAGTCCTCTCGGGGACGGTCTGTTGTCTGTCATCGATGACCGAGCGCAGTGACTCGCCCTTCACGGGCGCGGTGATCAGGTACAGACGACGGTGCTGCACATCGGCATCCAGGATCTCAATGATGTTTGGGTGTCGACGGGTCCGCCAGGCTGCCACCTGCTCAAGGAAGCGGTACTCGAGGACCTCGCGCACGCTTTCATCGAGCGAGTTGACGGCTATCTGGTGCACAAGACAGGGCCGGTTCCCCGCTTGGGCATCTATGGCTTGATAGAGGGAAAGGCTTGCGCCCTGTTGCAGGGGACGCTGGACGACGTATCTGCCCTTGATCTGCCTGGGAGGGCCAAACATCTCGGCAAACAGCGCGATCTCTAGCTCGGCGCCGCACGCGATACAGGTACTGCGGCCGGATTGATTGACGGCTCCGCATTTGGGGCAGGTTTCGGGCATAGGCAAAGCTCATCTCTAGGAGACCGCTGAAAAACCCTCTTGTTTGGGTTGTTTGCACCTTGAAAACAGAACCCTATCCGTTCAGGCAGCCGCTAAACGGGATGAAACGGGCAATTTGGGGCAATACAG
>JADHXD010000012.1 GCA_016783145.1 Anaerolineae bacterium | reverse complement strand
CAAGCGCCTGCTCGTCCGCTAACCGTGGCCCTGGCCGGACAGCCCAACGTGGGCAAATCCACCGTCTTTAACATGCTGACCGGACTGAATCAGCACGTGGGAAACTGGCCAGGCAAGACGATCGCTCACAAGACAGGCGAGTACACGCACGATCACACGTCCGTTCGCCTGGTGGACCTGCCCGGAACGTACAGCTTGACTGCCAATTCGGAGGAGGAGCGGATCGCGCGCGAGTACATCCTGCGCGAGCGACCGGATGTCGTCATCGCCGTCGTGAACGCGGCTATCCTGGAACGAAGCCTCTACCTGCTGTCCGAGCTTCTGGTCCTGTCCGCGCCGGTCATTTTGGCCCTGAACATGATGGACGTAGCCGCCCAGGAAGGGGTGCAGATCGAGCCGCAGGTGCTGGAAGCCGCGCTGGGCATTCCTGTCGTACCGATGTGCGCCTCCAAGGCCCGAGGCGTGGACAAACTGGCCGAAACGGTGAACGCCCTGGCGCGGGGAACCATCCCCTATCGTCCCAACGTACCGACCATCCGCTCCGATCACCGTGCCCTGCTGAAAGAGATCGAGGCGGTCATTGCCGAGTACGTCCCCGTTCCCTATCCGACGTCGTGGATCGCGCTCAAGCTGCTGGAAGGAGACAGGCAGGTCACCGAGATGATGCGCTCCCAGCTCCCTGCAGAGCGCTGGCAGCGGGTTCACGGCCTGCTGCGCCAGCACGAGGACGCCATCCTCGATGTGGCCGGGGCTCGCTACGACTGGATCGGGCGCATGATCCGTGCGGCCGTGGTTCGCCCTCGCGCCGGGCAGGTGACGATCACCGAGCGGCTGGACCGCCTGGCTACCCACCCGGTATGGGGAATGGGCATCCTGCTCATCGTGCTGGGAGCGGTCTTTTGGCTGACCTATACGGTGGGCACACCGCTCCAGACGTGGCTCGATCAGCGCCTGATCCACGGCATCGCCGGTTGGTTGAATCACGCGCTCATCGGCGCGCCGGCGTGGGTGAGCGGTTTGCTGCTGGATGGGGTGCTAGCCGGGGCCGGTCTGATGGTCACCTTTATCCCCATCCTGGTCATCTTTTTCGCCGCGCTGGGCATCCTGGAGGATACGGGCTATATGGCCCGCGGCGCCTATGTCATGGACCGCATCATGCACACCATGGGACTGCATGGCAAGAGCTTTCTGCCCTTGTGCCTCGGCTTTGGCTGCAACGTGCCGGCGGTGATGGGCAGCCGGATCATCGAGTCACCCCGCGCACGGCTGCTCACGATCTTGCTCGCCCCTCTTGTGCCGTGCACAGGCCGGATGGCTGTGCTGGCAACCCTCGCCCCGATATTCTTCGGGCGAAACGCGCTGCTGGTAACGTGGGGCCTGGTAGGTCTCAACCTGGTCGCGTTGGCCGCGATCGGGACACTTCTGAACCGCTCCCTGCTCCGTGGCGAAAGGGCGGCATTCATTATGGAACTGCCGCTCTATCACATCCCCAACGCGCGCACCATCTCGATCTCTGTGTGGCAGAACCTCGTCGGCTTTATGAGAAAAGCAGGAACGATCATCCTGGCCGTATCGGTGATCGTCTGGGCACTCTCCACCTACCCTGGGCCGGACATTGCGCACAGCGTTCTCGGGTACGCGGGCCGGGCACTGGCCCCGCTGGGACGGCTGATGGGCCTGGATTGGCCGATACTGGTGGCCATGCTGACCGGCTTTGTGGCCAAGGAGAACGTGATCGCCACGTTGGGTATCCTATACGGAACAGGAGACCACGGGCAGGCCCTGGCACAAGCGCTCTCCGGGGTACTCTCTCCAGCCGCGGCCCTGGCTTTCCTGGCTGCGCAGATGCTGTTTATCCCCTGCGTGGCCACCGTGGCCGCCATCCGCCAGGAGACGCGCTCGTGGCGGTGGACGCTGTTCAGCACGTTGTCCCTGCTCGTGCTGTCGCTGGTTGTCGGGACCGCGATCTACCAGGGAGCCCGGCTGCTGGGCTGGGGAGTGTGACGTGCTGCGACAGATCCTTCAGCGGATCGCCGAGAGGGGTTCGTGGACCACAGAGGAACTGGCCCGCGAGCTCGGCACGACGACACAGATGGTCGGCGCGATGATGGGCGAGCTGGCTCGCCAGGGCTACATCGAGCCCTTGGGGACATCATGCGGGGCAGCGTGCACTGCCTGCGCGCAGGCCGATCGCTGTGTGAGCGGTACGCCTCAGCGCGTGTGGACCGCGAGACCAGATAGGCGTGGCTAGACATCACCGCTCGATGATACGTTCCTCGCCCAGGGCGCGCAGGGCAAACGCCCGAGAACTGCAGGACAGACGCCGGACAAGGGCTGTTTTCAGGCATTGACAGAGCGCTACAGACCCCGTATAATGGCTCCAGTTCACACTGTCTCGCCCTCAGAGGGCCCATAGACGGTCCTTTCTCACAGAGAGTGCGCCAAGGGTGCCCGACACAGACCATCCGCTCCAGCAGCCGGCCGAGTTTGATCGCTGGTTACGCCGCGATCGCGCTCTCCCCTGGCGGCGCATTGTCGCCGCCGCTCTGGTCGTGGCCCTGATCGTCTGTCTGGATACGTACCTGTTGAGCCCAGGCGTACGGCGTCGTGCAGACTATGTCCTCTTGCGCGCACAGGCGCGCCTCAAGAAGCCACAACCACACGAGCGCTACGTTCCGACCCCTGTACTGCCCACACCAACAGTGCAGGCTGAAGGTGTCAGGGATATTCTCTCACCTATCCCTACCCCTACTGCTTCCCCTATGCCCACTCCTCTCCCGACGCCAACCCAAGACGCCACACCTCTCCCCGCCAGCGTGCTGTTGGATGTGGACGGGCACGAACCACAGGGATGGAACAACTGCGGCCCGGCAACGCTCTCCATGGCCCTGCGCTTCTACGGCTGGACAAGAGACCAATACGCCATCGCCGAAGCGCTCAAGCCAGACAAGAATGACAAGAACGTCACCCCGCAGGAGATGGCAGCCTATGTGGGCTCCTTGGACGAGCAGTTCGCCGCAGTGGGGTATGCGGCCAACACGCGTGTCCTCAAGCTTTTGTTGAGCAACAACTTCCCAGTGATCGTAGAGACGTGGTTCGTCCCCGAGCCTGGAGACGAGATGGGTCACTATCGCCTGCTCACTGGCTATGACGATGCGGCCCAGCAGTTCATGACCCAAGACGCATACCAGGGTCGCGATCGCTCTCTTGCTTATGCGGAACTGGAAACCCTCTGGAGAGTCTTCAACAGGGCCTTCATCGTGGTCTGCGAGACCTCACGATCGCAGGACCTGACCGCCCTGCTCGCGGATTCAGCCGCTTTTCCTGCTATGCACCGCAACGCGCTGGCGGTCGCCCTGGCTGAGGCTTCCGAGCACCCCGACGATCGCTATGCGTGGTTCAACGTGGGCACCAACTATGCCAGCTTGGGCCAATACGAAGCCGCGGCTCAGGCCTACGATCGGGCGCGCACGCTCAAGCTCCCATACCGTATGCTGTGGTACCAGTTTGGCCCATTCGAAGCGTATTTCCGCATCGGTCGCTATCAGGATGTGATCGACCTGGCGAATGCCAGCCTGAGATCAGCAGAGAATCTGGAAGAATCATACTACTACCGCGCCCTTGCCCGCCGAGCCTTGGGAGACGAAGCGGCTGCCCGACAGGACCTCGAGACGGCCCTCCGGTACAATCCTGCCTATGCTGCGGCGGCCAAAGCGCTTGCTCGGTAGTGGACGAGAGTGTGCAGAGAGCAAAGGAAGGCAAGGTGAGCACGATCCCTCTGACAGAGCAGCGGCGTGTTGCCCTCTCCAGCATCCTTGTGATGTTCGGGTTCCTTGCCAGCAAGCTCATCGGCATTGTCCGCCAATCGATCATTGCCCGCGCCTTTGGGGCCGGCGAGCAGCTCGACGCATACTATGCCGCATTCAGGCTCCCTGAGCTACTCCTCACCCTTGTCGCTGGCGGAGCCATCGCCACCACATTCATTCCCGTGTTTGCCGACCACCTGACACGGGGAGACACCAGGCGTGCCTGGCGGCTGGCGAGCGCCGTGCTCAATATCCTCCTGATCGTCGTGAGCCTTGCCGCGCTGGGAGGGGCGATCTCGGCTCCTTGGCTGGTGCGTCACGTGATCGCTCCCGGGTTTAGCGCCGAGCGACAGGACCTCACTGCGGATCTCTTGCGCATCGTCCTCGTCTCCTCGGTGCTGTTCACTGCCAGCAGCCTGGTGATGAGCGTCCTCCAGGCACACGGCCGCTTCCTGCTGCCTGCCCTGGCTGACTTTTTCTACGACGTTGGGATCATCTGCGGCGCACTTGTGCTGGCGCCTCGCATGGGCATCCAGGGCTTGGCGATCGGTGTCGTGATCGGTGCGCTGTTCCACCTGCTCATCCAGGTCCCGGGTCTGCTCCGCGTCCGGGCGCGATATGTCCCTGTCCTGCGGACCGGGGACAGGGATATGCTCCGGTTCGGCAGGCTGATGGGCCCACGGATCGGGATCCTTGCCATGTTCCAGATCGTCTTTCTGTTCACCACCCGCGTTGCTTCCCGGCTGGAGGGTGGAAGCATCACAGCCATTACGATGGGCTGGACCATGGTACAGATGCCCGAGGTCATCTTTGCCATGGCGATCGCCACCGCTGCGTTTCCGACGATGTCTGCACTGGTCACGAGTCGAGACCAGCAAGCACTGGAGGATACCGTGTCTGGCGCGCTGCAGGCTATCCTCGCCCTGACGCTCCCCTCCGCGGTCGCGCTTCTCCTGTTGGGCCGCTCCTACATCGACGTCCTCTTTCGCAGCAGCGCTTTCGACGCACGTGCCGGGGAGATGATCTACCGGGCGACCGCAGCGTTCACGGTGGGACTCATCGGACACGCCGTCTTGGAGCTGGCGGCGCGCCTCTTTTACGCCCACCAGAACACGTTGATCCCATTCTGGATCGCCCTGGGCGCCACCGCGCTCAACATCGGCCTGTGCCTGCTGCTGTCCTCATGGATGGGGCAGGCTGGATTGGCACTCGCCAACTCGATCGTCGTCAGCTTGCAGTCCGCAGTCTTGCTCTGGATGGGCTGGCGCTCAAGGGTGCGGTTCGATTGGGGTCCGGTGTGGAGGCTCCTGGGGCGTGCGACACTGGCCTCGGTGGCAATGGCGGGGAGCATCTGGCTGGTCGTCAGCCGCCAGGAGACGCTGGGCAGCCTCTGGACCGCGATCATCGGCAGCACGGCTGGCGGCGGCGTGTACCTTGGAACATTCGGCATTCTCAGTCGCAGAGAGGCGCGATCAGTGGTACGGGCCCTGCTCAAGCGGGTATAGGGGGATCGGATCGAGGGATCGAACGCACTTTTCAGCCGCTCATGCCTGGCGGCGGGCCCGGATGACAAAGACCAGCAGGACCACCAAAGCGATCCCCAGGCCGACCTCGACAGCAAGCCAGCCAAGCCGCGCACCGCCGGTACGCAGGAACGCCCCGCTCCCAGGTTCAGGGGTTGGAACTGCCTCTTCCTCGTGCACAGAGGCGCGAGTAGGGATCGGCTCCTGCGGCGCTTCGGTGGCTTCACCCTCGTCGATGGATGCGGCCAGTGTCGCAGGCGTGACCGTGTGTGTGGGAGCAAGCGTGTCGCCCTCCGCCGGGATAGTGACGGACGGTGGTGTAGCAGTCAGGACGTCCTCCACCGGCCCCCTGTTCCCACCGCCAGCCTTCGGCGCCTCGGCCAGTGAGGGCTCCTGAGCCGTGATGGTTGGCACAGCCAAAGCCCCCACTCCTTCTGGAACCGCTTGCGCCGGAGCGCCCTCCGGCTCGGCTTCCTTCTGGACCTCAACCATCCTCTCGACCTGGACTACCTTCTCAGCCTCGACCACCTTCTCAGCCTCGACCGCCTTCTCCGCGGTATCTTCCTGTTCGGTCACCGCCCTCACCTCCACCTGGACGGTCTCTTCGCCCACTGTCACTTCATACGCCAATTCAGGCGCTGCCCACTGTCTCGCCGGAGCGAGCGCTGTGCCCATCAGCAGATCGCCAGCGAGAACCACCACAAACAGGAGGGCGACGACCGCCGTGGCCCACTGTGTGGCGATCAGTCGACGCCTGACGGTGGGACGACGAGGCATCACATCGACCTCGCGGAGGACAAAGGAGCGAGGGAGGGGAACAGGCGGAGCTTGCCGGACAAGCGCCACTGTCCAGCGCAGTGTGCGCAAGTCACTGCGGCAGGCATCGCAGGATCGCAGGTGCGCCTCGACACGCGCCCGCTGGCGATCCGAGAGCTCTCCATCTATGTAGGTCGAGAGTCTGTCACCGACGTACTGGTGCTCCCTACTCCTCAGCCTGAACCATCGCTCACTCATGCTTGTTTTCTCTCCGCCGCAGCAGTGGAAGGCCCAGCCAGTCGGCGATCCACTCGGCGATCAGGTTCATCGCGCTTGCAGCCTGACCACCTCCGTCATGTAGACGGTAGCGAGCGGGCAAAAGTTCCGCGTTTTCCTGCAGGTAATCACAGAGCTTGCGCCGCCCTCTGCTAAGGCGGGACTTGACCGTGCCGACCGAGGTCCCCACCGTCCTGGCTATCTCGTCGTAGCGCATACCCTGGATGTCAGAGAGCACGACGACTGTCCGCTGCTCGACAGGCAGCGTCTCAAGCCCACGCTGGATGGTCTGGCCCAGCTCTTGGCGCTCGACATACGTCTCCGGACGCTCTGCCGGATCCACGTCCCACTCCCCTCCGTCTGAGTCCGGGTCCGCATCCAGGGAAGTTGTTGGACGTCGCTTCCTGCCCCGCAGTTGGTCGTAGCAGGCGTTGGTGACAATACGCAGGACCCATGCCTTGAACGATCCACCACGAAACTGGGAGATGGCCCGGTATGCCGAAAGGAACGCATCCTGCGTGGCGTCGGACGCGGCATCCGCGTCGCTCAAGACCCGGTAGGCCACGTTGTAGGCGATGCCCTGGTACTGAATGACCAGATCGTTGAAAGCCTCACGATCGCCGCCCTGAGCGGCAGCGATCAACGCAGGTTCGTCCATGTGTCTCCCCAACGTCACAACTGGGATCCTAGAGATCGGAGACAGCGTGTCGCTCGTTCAGCGGATTTCGATGCATAACTTGACGAAATCCGCGTTTCGGTCTATACTAGAGTTCGCCAGCCGGAGTGGCGGAACTGGCAGACGCGCGCGACTCAAACTCGCGTGAGGGTAACCTCTTGTGGGTTCGATTCCCACCTCCGGCACTGAGTTCCATTATACCAGCTTTTGGCGGTTTTGCCCAAGTCTGAGAGGGAATGGTTTGCACGGGCTGGTCCCTGGCACAGGGAGTAGCCTTTTGTTTTGTCTGTTTTGGCGATGTCTGCCTACTGATTGCTCGCGCTCTTCAAAGGAAACCTGATGCCCAGGAAACGCGGATGGCGCGCCCTCTGGCTGATGACCCTGGGGTTGGCCTGCGGGATCGGACTGGGTCTGTGGATTGGTTGGAACCTCGCCCCAGTCGAATACGTCGACACGGACATCTCGTACCTGCATCCACTGTATCAGGATGACGTCCTGCTGATGATCGGCGAAACGTATGCCCTGGACAGCGATCTGGACGCTGCACGAGCGCGCATCGCCCTACTCTCGCTGGCAGACCCCGCAAATGCCGTCGCCGACCTGGCTGAACGGTTTGCTCTACAAGGCGCGCCGCTGGCGCACGTTCGCGCTCTGGCTCACATGGCGGCAGCGATGGGTGTGAGGCGGGACGCCCTACGCCGCTATCTGTCTGTGACGGACGACACCCCATGATCCGCACTTACGGGAGACGTCCTTCACCGCGATGGCTGTGGCCTCTGGTGCTGTTCTTGGGATTTGCGGCAGGCATCGCCATAGGCCTGCTTGTAAGCTGGGAACTGTGGCCTGTCGAGTACACAGATGTGGCCCCGGATTCACTCAAAACATCACACAGAGAAGAATACATCGTGTTGATCAGCATGGCATACGCGTACGATCAAGACATCAAACTGGCTCGGGCCCGGTTGGCCGGGTTTGGTGATCCGGCAGCGATGGGCCCCGAGATCGTGACGCTGGCCGAACGGTACGATGATCAGGGAGAGAATACCGAACACATCCAGGCGCTGACGGCCCTGGCGCACGAGTTCGGCTCCTATCGCGCCGCGCTGGCCACATATCTGCCCGATACCACGCCGATCCCGACCTGGACGCCGTGGCCCACGGCTACGTCCACGGATCTGCCCACAGCGACGCCGACGGAGACGCCTGTACCCACCCCAACTCAGACGGCCACGCCCACACCAACCCAGACGCCAACCCAGACACCGACGCACACATCGACGCCAACATCGACGCCGACCGAGACACCTACCCCTGTGCCCACACAGACTGCCACGGCATCGGCGACGCCCGAACCGACACTGACGCGCACAGCCACACCACTCCCGACCGCCACGCCATCGCCGAGTGCTACGCCGACCCGAACGCCCAGGCCCACGTTCACGCCAACCTCTACACCCGTGCCGGGCCCCCGCTATAGAGTAGTGGATCAGAGTCGTGTATGCGAAGGCGAGGGCGGCGAGCTGATGATCACAGTGCTGAACGCAGAAGGGCAGCAGGTGCCGAATGTTGAGCTGTTCATCAGATGGAGCAGCGGAGAGGATCGGTTCTTTACCGGGCTAAAGCCCGAGTTTGGCGTGGGGTATGCCGACTATGCCCTGGAGAAGGGAGAAACATACCAGGTCAGCATCGTGGTGGACAGCGACGTAGCACAGGGGATCACAGCCGATGCGTGCGTGGACGCAGGTCAGTTGGCCTCGTGGCACGTCGTATTCCAGTGGACGGACGGGTCGCGCCCTTGACGGGCGCCTCGGTGCCAGAGCTCGATATGGCGGGCAAACCGGTAGACCGGATTCCTTCGAAGGAGATGCCCAGAGAACATCTCCGCGGTCCGTCTCCACTTTCGAACCTTAACAACCTTGGACCTACATTGGTGCTGCTTGCGGTCCTGCTGCTGGGATTCGGGCTGAGGCTGTACCGGCTGGGCGAGCAGAATATCTGGTGGGATGAAGGACATGCGGTGTGGACGGCCCGCCAGAGCCTGGCGCAGACCACGGACATCACAGCTCACGACGTCCATCCACCGCTCTACCTCTGGCTGCTGCATGCCTGGCTGAGGCTGACCGGCGAAAGCGAACTCGCCGTGCGCTACCTGTCTGTGATCGGCGGGCTGCTCACCGTGGCCTTGACCTATGTCGTCGCGCGTCGGCTGGTTGGCCGCCGTGCCGCGCTGTTGGCAACGCTTCTCATTGCCACCGCACGGTTTCATATCTGGTGGTCCCAAGAAGCTCGTATGTACGTCTGGGCGACGTTCTTTGCCCTGCTGTCCATCCACGCCTTCATTCACCTGCGACACGGCAGGAACCTCACCTGGTGGTCGTACGTCTTGGCCAGTGTAGCGGCCATGTACACCCTCTACCTGGCTGCCCTGGTCTTGCTCCTGGAAAACGTGTTTGTGGCGATCACCGTGTGGCGGCAGCCGCGACGGAAGCGATTCCTGTTCACGTGGGCACTGAGCCAGTCGAGCATCCTGGTGCTGTACACCCCGTGGCTATACACGGCAATGGCTCACTCGCGGACAGACATCGCCAAGATCCCATTCCCATTCAGCCTCGTCTGGAAGCTGTACGGGACTGTGCTGGCCACTGGCATCTCGACGGATCTGGATCGCTACACGTGGTTGCTCGTCGTCTTTGCTCTCCTATCCATCACCGGCATCGCACTGCTGTTTCTCGACCGGCGGCAGCCCCAGCGCTACGGGTTTGCGGGGTGGGAGGTCGGTTTGCTGCTCTTGCTGCCGCTGGTGTTGCCGCCGATGGTCGTCTACGGGCTGTCCGTCCCGCGGGGGATCTACTACTCGCCCAAGCCCGAGGCTCGCTACCTGCTCCTCTTTGCGCCCCTCTTTCACACGCTGCTTGCCGGGACGATGACCAGTTTCTGGCAAAGAGGACGATGGGGGCGCAGCCTGACAATCGCGGTGACGCTGCTCGTCTTGGGAACGTTTGTCAGCGTGTTGCCCGCACACTATGCCGGTCGCTACCTGCGAGATGACTATCAGACAGCCATGCAGACCCTGGAAGCGTACGCCCAGCCCGGAGACGCCATTCTGCTGGTATCTGGCGACCGATATCCTGTGTTTCTGTATCACTACCATCGACGATTTCCCGATGGGAACGGGCCGCGAGTCTACCTGATGCCTCAGCAAAGCACGCAGTTCACGAGCGAGAACATCGAGACAGAGTTGGCTCCCCTGGCTGAGCGACACCCCCGGTTGTGGCTGGGCAGTTTTGAGCGCACTCTGCAGGATCCGCAGGACCTGGCAGCATGGTGGCTGGACGAGCAGCTCAGATCGATGCTGCACGTCCCCCTGGGGCATAACTATCTCAGACTGTACGCCGGACGAGACCTGTCACAGACGCTTGCCCTGGCAAAGGCTCATCCTCAGGTTGCACTGGAGGAACCGTGTCCGCTGGGGGATGGGGTCTCCGTCGGCGGCTATGACCTGGCCACAGATGAGTTTCGCCCGGGAGATACGCTCCGCCTGGCACTGTACCTGGACCTGGATCCAGGACACTCGCGCGATACGCGTGACACAGTCGTTGACCTGATATCTCCGGGTGGGCAAGTTATCGACTCGCGGTTGATCTCGGTCCCTGCCGGCAGTGACGATGCACCCAAGGTCCGGGTGATTGTCCCGTTCGCCGTGTACCGGTACACTCCTCCAGGGCGCTACGCCATCGAGGTCTCTGTATCGGGAACCGATGGACAGCGCTGCCAGCTTCCCGCCGGGCGCGTAACCCATAGCCGCAGGCTTCCGGCGCCTCGGATCGCCGATCGACAGACAGCACAGCTTGAAGGAGGTCTTGTCCTGTTCGAGGGATACACTATGCGCCCACCCGCCCAGGTCCGTGCGGGGAAGGCACTTATCGTGGACCTGTACTGGCAGGCCGCGCGGCGGCTGGAGAAGGACTATACGGTATTTGTGCACATGCTGGGACCGTACAACCCGACAACTGGTGGCCCTCTGTGGGCCCAAGATGACAGCTACCCAATGGGCGGCCAGCACCCGACAACTCGCTGGCTCCCCACGCAGACCGCGCGCGACAGACATCTGCTGCTCATCCCAGAGAGCACCCCACCGGGCACGTATCAGATCGAAGTAGGGCTCTACGATTCGTCTACGGGCGAACGTCTGCAAGTCGATGGAAGTGTTGAGAATCGGATTCTGCTCAATGACATCCAGATCACAGAACGCTGACCCTTGGTTCAGCGTTCCGACCACGAGTGATGAACTCACTATGAAGGGAGACTGCTATGCCACTCACCACCACAAAAGAGATGCTGAAGGCGGCACAGAAGGGCAAGTTCGCCGTGGGCGCCTTCAACGCCAACAACATGGAGATGGTGCAAGCCATCGTCGAAGCAGCGACCGAGGAACATGCCCCGGTCATCCTGCAGGTCAGCCAGGGGGCCATCCGCTATGCGGGCATGGCCTTCGCCGCCGGCCTGGTCAAGATTGCCGCCGCTAACACTGACGTCCCCGTAGCCCTGCACCTGGACCACGGTACCGACTTTGACCAGAACGTGCTCTGTCTGCGGGAGGGCTTCACGTCGCTCATGTTCGACGGGTCCAGCCTGCCCCTGGAAGAGAACATCGTCATCAGCAGGAGGGTCTGCGACATCGCGCACATCTGCGGCATTCCTGTCGAAACCGAACTGGGCAAGGTGCTCAAGCGGGGCGCCACCCCACAAGAAGTACAGGACGCCATGGCAAAGCCCGAGGAAGCCGAGCGATTCATCGAGGACACTCAAGCTGACTCGCTGGCCATTGCCATTGGCTCGGTCCATGCCTTGCTCTCGCAGGCCGCCGAGTTGGACATCGAGCGTCTGAAGGCGATCCGCGATGCGATTCCCGACACGCCGCTGGTCCTGCACGGCGCCTCCGGCGTCTTGGAAGACAGCGTGGCGGAATCCATCCAGTACGGCATCTGCAAGGTAAATGTTGCCACCTACTTGTCGCAGGCCTTTACCTATGCGCTGTTCGACAGCCTCAAGGCGAATCCCGATGTCGAAGACCCGCGCCAGCACCTGGTTCCTGCCCGCGAGGCGGCCAAGGAACGCGTCCGTGCCAAGATCCGTCTGTTCGGGTCCAACGGTACAATCAAGAGTGGTGGAGGGTTCCGAAGCCCACCGACTCAGCACCGGGTGGCCGACATCGGCGAGGCAGAAGACTAGATTACCGATCGTCAGTCCCCAGCCACCCTCGTCGCCAGACAGGGCGACGAGGATGGCTGGGCTTGCCTGGAAGCAGACGCCAGATCTATCAAGATTCTCATTGACCCTCTGACTGGAATATGATATAATACGGACGGGTCTCTTGAATGTACAGATACGGTGAAAATCGCAAGGGGGTGCGCCCTGTGACCGAATCATCTGGCGACCGTTCGCCTTCTAGCTCACCTGTCGATCCAGCAACTCAACATCCCATTTCCACCAAGCCCTTGGTGTCGGAGCGTACGCGGCGTGCCACAGCCATCGTTAGCGCGATTGTCGTCGTCGTCGTCTTGGCCCTGCTCATCGGTCTGGGCTATCTGATGTACACCTCATACGACCGCGCCGCGGTCGCGGGCGTCGTGCCGGGCACTGTTCGGATCCGTGACATTGGCTTTGTCGTTATGGCCGTCGAGACGCTCGTGCTCATGGTTCTGGTGATCATTGTCATCGTTCTACTTTTGATTGTCATCATCCTGGTCTACGATAGAGTGATCCCGATCCTGGAGCAGTTGAACAAATCGATCAACACGGTCGTTGAGACCACACACACCGTCAAGGGCACAGCCACCTTTGTCAGCGACAAGGTCGTTACGCCGCTGATCGAGATATCCAGCTACGCCTCCGGTGCGGCGCGGATCCTTGGAGGGATCCGCGACCTCTGGCCCAGGCGTGCCAGCTCTACCAACCAGCAGGAACACCCTGCACGGGAAGAATAGCGAGCTCTCAATAGAAAGGAGTTACCCATGAGTGGCAAAGAGGAAGCATCATCCTTTTTCACCGGCTTTTTCGTTGGGGCGCTGATTGGCGCAGCGTCGGCGCTGCTGTTGGCGCCACAGTCGGGTGAAGAAACCAGAACGCAGATCCGGGAAAGGGGCATCGAGCTGAAGGAAAAGGCCGAAGAGACCTACGGCGAGGCCCTGAAAAAGCTCGAGGCGACGACCGAGGACATCCGCAAAAAGACCGAAGAGATCTCGGTCAAAGTGGACCAGGCCATCGCTCAAGGAAAACAGGAAATCACCAAGATCACCAAGAAGGGCAAGGACGAGCAGGCTGAGGAAGTGATTGGGGAAGTCACTGAGGAACTGACGGAAGCCTAGCCTCTCCGGCTTGCCAGCGAACAAACCGAAAAGAGTCGCCCCATCTCGTGGGGCGACTCTTTTCCGTTGTGTACAACAGCCCGAGGCGACAGCCGGCACTGCCGCCTCGGGCACAGAGGAGTGAAACGCGCTTGCGCGGTCCATCTACCCTGTGAAACACCAGGTCAGGCGATCGGTTACGCAGTGTTATGCCACGCTGTCCATAACTGGAAAAGTGAGCGGGCCGACCTCGCGTGTCTGCACGGTGATCTGGATCGTGTGCTCGCCGGCTGCGAGCGTGCCGGGGACAGAAACAGTGACCTGTTCGCCGACCTCAAAGGCAAGAGGCGCATCGTCAGACAACCCGCAAGCACGGCGCGTCCCACCCTCTGTCGTGAGCGTTACCCCGTCAAGAGGGCGATCCTCGCCGTTGACCATCAGCCTGGAGAGGCCGACAAGCGTGCCTGGCGCGATCTGATTCCTGAGCTGGAAAGAGAACTGCTCTCCCTGATTCCTGAGACTATTGGGAACGTAGAGCTTTCTGAGCAGGATCGGTGGAATGGTAGCCACGATGACCCAAGTCCTTTCTGTTGGACACGCACAAGAATTGTGGTAGAATAGAGTATACAAGGTCCACATGGTTTTGGCAAGTACCTCTCTCGGCGGACAGTGCAGCACTCCTGTAGCGGTCCACGCGCGTTGGACAGAGCGAATCCGCCAACGCGTCTCCCTGGAGAGGGTTTGCCCGTTCTCTCAGCCCAGAGTGACCCAGGCGTCTTGCGGAGGAAGGGAATGCTGGCAAGCTGTGATCGCGCAATGCGGAGACGCGCACCGTTCGCGTGGTCCCTGTTGTGCATGGTTCTCGCATTCCTGGTGGGGTGTGGGCGAGCCACCCCCACACCCGAGCCCGTGATGATCTCGTTTGCATACCCCAACCTTGACACAGAGTACTACCAGGGACTGATCGAGGAATTCAGCCGGGCCAATCCGCACATCACCGTTGAGCTACGCCCCAAGAGATGGGACATGCTGGGCGGGATCGGCGCTGGGGACGCGGATACATTCGTCACCTCGCAGTTCGCCCTGAACTGGCTGCACGAACAGGACAGCATCCTCACCCTCTCTCCATTCATCGAGCAGGATGAATCGCTCGAATCCTCTGACTTTTACCCGGGCACGATGGGCCTCTATACCCGGGAGGGCAAGACCTGGGGCCTTCCGGCTGGGGTAGACATCATGGTTATGTACTACAACCAGGACCTGCTTGACCAGTACGACGTCCCTCATCCCCAGATAGGCTGGACGTGGGATGACTTTCTGGACATCCTGGTGAGGATGCGAGACCCTGAAGCAGGGGTATTTGGGTATGCGCCCAACCTCGACATGTTCGATCCGCTCACGTTCATCTATCAGCATGGTGGAAAGATCTTTGATGATCTACAGGATCCCTCGCGGACAACGTTCGATGATCCCCTCAGCATTGAAGCCCTGGATTGGTACACCAAGCTGATCTTTGACTACAACGTTGCTCCCACGCCAGAACAGTTGAATGAAGCGTTTGGCCCGAGAGGTGGTATACAGGCTGGAGTTTACCGCGGGCAGATCGCGATGTGGACCGGGATGCTCTCCGAGCGGGGAGGACGGCTGTGGCCCACAGAATGGGACATGCACTGGGGCATGGTTCCTCTGCCCACCGACAGGCATTCGGCCACACTGACTATGGTCGAAGGGTACTTTATCTCTTCACAGACACTCCACCCCGACGCGTGCTGGGAGTGGATCGCATTCCTGAGCGGTCAGATTCCCGCGCGCCAGGCCCCGGCGCGCAGGGCACTCGCCGAATCTGCGGAATACGAACAGACCGTTAGCACTCAGGTCGCCGCCGTCGTCCGGTCATCGATGGAAAACGCGTTGATGCTTTCGCCCAAGCTCGCCGAGTTCGAGGAGGCGTTAGGCCTGTTCTCCCAAGCCTTCGAGTCGATCCTCAATGAATCCGCATCCCCACAAGAAGCGATGAGCTGGGCACAGCAGCAGTCCAAATACAAGTAAGGGCGGAATGATCGACCTGGCAAACGAACATGCGGTCGCTATCGAGATCAATGGCGGGGCCGCGCAATGCCGGGAGTACAGGGAAGCAACATCCGCCTTCTTCGGTCTGGCCCGTGAGATGGATGCTCGCTTCACGATCACTGCCGACGCTCACCATCCCGATGACATGGCCCGGCTGGATCTGGCTCTGGACTGGACACACGCGCCGGGGATCCACGACGAACGTCTGCTCACCGCACACGAGCTGAGAGAACGACAGAGGAGGAAAATAGTATGCAGCGCTTCACAGGAGTTTGGCCCGCACTGATCACCCCGCTTACTGAGGACGATCACATCAACGTGAGCACCGCCCGCCGGTTGGTGGACCATCTGATCGATGCCGAGATCGGCGGCTTGTATGTATGCGGGGGTACGGGTGAGGGCATCCTTCTTCCCAGTGCCGAGCGCCAGAGAATGGCCGAGGTGGTCATCGAGCAGGCCAACGGACGCGTCCCAGTCATCATCCACGTCGGCGCGGTGGCTACGGCGGACGCCGTGGCACTAGCCGCACACGCTGAGAAGGCCGGCGCAGACGGCGTGGCCTCCATCCCTCCCTTTTACTATGCGGTTGGTTTTCAGGCGATCGTGGAACACTACCGACTGATCGCTCGAGCGTCCTCGCTGCCGCTGTACCTGTACTACATCCCCGGCTCGACGGGAGTAACCGTCACCGCCCAGCAGATGTGGGAGCTGTGCCAGATCCCGAACGTACGTGGATTCAAGTACACGTCATTCGACATGTACTTGCTGGAGCAGATCCTGGCATTGGGTCGAGATGCGCTCAACGTGTTCAGCGGCCCCGACCAGCTCTTTGCGCCGATGCTGACCGTGGGTGTGGATGGCGCGATCGGCACCACCTACAACCTCCTGCCGGGACACTTTGTGAAGCTGCATAAGCGGTTCCGCGCAGGAGACATCGATTCCGCGCGGCTGCTTCAGTCACAGGCCAATCGAGTCATCGACGCATTCAGCCGCCACGGTGGCCTGCCCGCAGTCAAAGAGATGATGCGTATGCTCGGCTTTGACTGCGGGCACTGCCGCCGCCCATTCGGACGATTGAGCGAGGATCAAGTGGCCGCCCTTCGCGCCGATCTGGATCGGATCGGCTTCTGGGCGCTTGCCGAGTCATAGGGGAGCGCTGAGGCGATCGTGGGCCCGGCTTGATCGAGTCAGAGATGAGGTGAGGGAAGATGAATTCGCGAGAGATCGTGCGGGGGACGGTCGAGTACACAGGCGTAGAGCGCGTGGCCGGTTCTATGCCACCGCCCTACTGGCACGACATGAGGAGCGCTCACTACCAACTGCAGGGCTATGCGCCCGAGTGGCAGGACGTGGGCGGTGGAAGGCAGGAATACCTGGACGAGTGGGGAAACACCTGGGCACGCATCGACGCCTACAGCAAAGGTGAGGTCGCCCGCGGGGCGATTGAGGACCTCGACGATGTGTTCACAATTCCCATGCCAGACCTGGCGGATCCAGCCAATTTCCATGCCGTACGAGAAGCGTTCGACGACCCCGACAACCTCCAGTTCCGCATCGGCAGCTTGCCCGGGTTCCCCTTCAACATCGCCCGCAAGATGCGCCGCCTGGATCAGTTTCTGATGGATCTCTTGCTGGAGAAAGACCGGATCTGTGTGCTCTTGAGGCGCATCGAGGATCTGTTGGCCGATGTCATCGTCCAGTACGCCGAGGCTGGGGCGGATGCGGTCATGTTCCCCGAGGACTGGGGGACGCAAAAGGGCCTGATGATCAACCCCAAGACGTGGCGCGAGGTGTTCAAGCCAGGCTTTGTGCGGTTGTGCGCCGTGGCACACGAGCACGGTCTCAAGGTCTTGATGCATTCCTGTGGCAAGACGACGGTGATCATTCCCGACCTGATCGAAGCGGGCATTGACGTGCTGCAGTTTGACCAGCCGCAGTTACATGGCATAGACAACCTCGCACGCTTCCACGGCGAGATCACGTTCTGGTGCCCGGTCGACATCCAGACCACACTGCAAACCCAGGATGCCAACGCGATCGCGGCGGGTGCCAAGGAGATGCTTGAGAAGCTGGGCGGGCCAGATGGCGGCTTTATCGCTGGCTACTACAGCGGCAACGAAGCCATCGGGTTGGGGCTCAAGTGGCAGGACATTGCCTGTCAGGCATTCACCCAATACGGAGACTATCGGAAAGGGTGAGCCAGCAGGGCACCCGCTGGCCGATCACCCAGTGACTCTGGACACGCAGAGAAGCGGATCCTCACGATTCCGGGAGGTGGTACGGTGGACATCAGAAAAGCGGTCATCACGGCTGCGGGAAGGAACCAGCGCGCGCTGCCCATCCAGAACATCATCGACCGGGATGGCACCGAAAAGTCGATCCTGCGCATCCTCATCGAAGAAGCACTGAGCGCCGGTGTAGAAGAGATCGCTGTCGTCGTTGCCCCTGGCGACGACGCGACCTATGCCGAAGCAGTAGGGCATCACGCCGGGCGACTGCGCTTCGTCGTGCAGGAGCAGCCGTTGGGCTACGGGCATGCCATCTACTGCGCGCGGGATTTCACCGGGAACCAACCCTTTTTGCACCTGGTGGGGGACCATCTGTATGTCAGCCAGGATCCAAAGCGCTGTGCCCGCCAGCTCGTGGAGGTGGCTCAGGCCGAAGACTGCGCTGTCTCCTCAGTACAGGCTACCCGCGAGAGTCTGCTGCCCTACTATGGAGCGATCGGGGGGAGACGCGTTGCCGGGCACAAGGACCTATACGTGGTGGAGACAGTGATCGAAAAGCCTACCCCCACTGAAGCCGAGCTGCGGCTCATGGTGCCTGGGCTGCGGGCAGGCCACTACCTGTGCTTCTTTGGGATGCACCTCCTCACCCCGGCAGTGATGGAGATCCTGGCACGGCAGGTCGCCGCCGCCAGCCCGAATGAAGGCGTGACCCTTTCCCAGGCATTGGCCATCCTGGCAACCCGAGAAAAGTACCTGGCGCTCGAAGAGCGAGCGCGGCGATACGATGTGGGTGTCCGGTACGGACTGCTCATCGCCCAATTGGCCTTGATTCTCAGCGGCGAGGATCGCGAGCAGGTGCTCACTCGCATACTGGAGCTGCTCACTCATCGCGAGCTGGACGCTTCCGGGAGGCAAGGATGAGCGGGCGACTGGCACAGATCATCACGGCGACAGATCCCAAGATCCGTGACCGCTCCCTAGGCGCGTTCTGCAGGGCAGCCTCGCTGGAGGAGCTGCTTGCAGAGTGCGCTGACCTGGAAGCGTTCCGCCGCGCCAGCGATAACCTCTACGAACGCGTACGCGCCCTCTTTTTTCTCTACGCCATTCATCGCTTTCACCTGCCTCAGAAGCCCGGAATCCAGAGGCGGGGGCTCATTCCCTACGAAGGGTACGTGCACCTCCTGCAGCGGCGCTTCCAGGAAGCCATCGATGTGTTCATGGCCGTGCAGCAGCAGAGCGGCCCCAGCGACAGTATCTCCAGCGCGCTGGCCGAGGCTTACCACAAGCTGGGCTTTCAGACCTTGGCTGACCAGGTGCGCCGCAGTGTCCGTTCTGTGCGTGGCAACCAGTGGATGTTTCGGATCGGCCATCCGATGGATCAGCCGCTGCGGGTGCGCCGCGAACTCCTGGAGCGGTCAGCAGAGAGACTCTTCCCGATCCTGCGCGAGTCAACGCCCGTGCGTATGGACCTGAGTCACAGCGGCTGGAGCGACATCTTTTTCCTGGGGATGGACTACCCACAGGGTGCACGCGTCCTGAACGTCTCCATCGATCTGGCAGTGCACGGGCGTGACCCGTTCCCTCGTCCCCCTGTTGAGGCCTACTTTCGGGTCATCGATGAGCCCGTGCTGCGCCTGACAAGTGTCGATCTCGGCCAGGCGGCCGAGATCACCGCCCTGACCGAGGTCTTTGACTTTGCTCGAGACTACTTGGGACTGCTCAAGGCAGCGCTGATTGCCTCCGGCATCGTGCCCCCAGGGATGGAAGGCTCCGGCGAGCGACTGCAGGACCTGCTGGCACAGATCGTTGGGCCAGGCCGGGGCATCGAGATCGTCAGCAAGGTGAACGGGATTCCCAAGGGATCGCGGCTGGCCGTGTCTACCAGCTTGCTTGCGTGCCTGATCGCCGTCAGCATGCGGGCCACGGGGCAGACGCGCTCCCTCTCCGGAACGTTGCAGGAGCACGAACGCCGCCTGGTGGCTGCACGAGCGATCTTGGGCGAGTGGCTGGGCGGCTCGGGCGGCGGCTGGCAGGACTCGGGCGGTGTGTGGCCTGGTATGAAGCTGATCACCGGCGTGCCATCCAGACCTGGCGATCCAGAATACGGCATCAGTCGCGGATGCTTGCTGCCTGCTCACCACATTCTTGGATTGGATGAGGTCACGGCAGAGAGCAGGCAGCACCTGCAGGACAGTCTCATTCTGGTTCACGGCGGTATGGCACAGGACATCGGCCCCATCCTGGAGATGGTGACGGAGAAATACCTGCTTCGCTCCGAGGCCGAGTGGATAGGCCGGCAAGAGGCCGGCGACATCCTCGATCAGATCGTAGCTCTGCTGCCCAGTGGGAACATCCAGGGCATCGGCGCGGCGACCACGCGGAACTTTTTCGGGCCTCTGCAGACGATCATTCCTTGGGCCAGCAATCTGTACACTGAGACGCTGATCGCACGCGTACGAGCGGCATTCGATGACACCTTCTGGGGCTTTTGGATGCTGGGAGGAGCGTCGGGAAGCGGAATGGGCTTTATCTTTGATCCCGCGCACAGGGAAGCCGCTCAGGACCGTCTGCACGAGATCATGCTCACCACCAAGCGCCAATTGGAGGAGGCGCTGCCCTTTGCCATCGAACCTGTGGTCTATGACTTTGCCATCAACGCCGTTGGAACACGGGCAGAGATCTGGACAGGCACCGCGGCGTTGATGCCGCCAGGGTACTACACGCTGACCGTACCGCGTCTGCTGCGCTATGAGCTGCATCAGCTCTCGCCGCTCCGCCGCGCTGAGCTCGACTGCTTTGGCGAGGCCTGCCGCACCCAGCCCGAGCTCTCCGGGATGGTGCGGACGCTGTTCGATCGGGTCATCCCGCAGGCCGGCCAGGAGGACGCCGGAGAGCTGAGCCTGGAGAACGTGCTGGAAGAGCTGGGGTTTGACCGTATCCAGCACGAGCAGATCCGCGCCGACCTGCGCAGCGGAAGAATCGGTCTTGCCCAGAACCGACTGCCTGCCAGCACCGAGATCCGCGAGGTGAACCCGGAGGATGTGACTGACGCGACCGACCTCCACGACCTACCCCGGCTACGTGAGATCGGCATGGACGCGCTGCGCGATGGGGTCGTCGGTGTCGTGACCTTGGCTGCGGGCGCGGGTAGCCGCTGGACTCACGGAGCGGGCGTGGTCAAAGCACTGCACCCCTTCTGCAAGTTGGGCGGCAGATTCCGCTCCTTCCTGGAGGTACACCTGGCCAAGAGCCGTCGCATCGGGCGGCTGTGCGGCACACCCCTGCCCCACATCATCACCACCAGCTATCTTACCCACGAGCCGCTCCGGTCTTACCTTGCCGGGCAAGACAACTATCACTACCCTGGGCCACTCATCCTCTCCCCTGGGCGCGCCGTGGGTCTGCGCCTGGTGCCGATGGCGCGTGACCTGCGCTTCGCGTGGGAAGAGATGCCCCAGCAGTTGCTCGACGAGCAGGCGCAGAAGATGCTGGACAGCCTGCACACTGCGCTCATTGGCTGGGCACAGCAGACGGGCGAAGGGAGCGACTATACCGACAACGTTCCCCTGCAGTGCTTGCATCCCGTAGGCCACTGGTTCGAGATCCCAAACTTGCTCAAAAACGGGGTGCTGGAACGGCTGCTAAACGAGAGGCCACAACTGCAGTGCCTGGTGATGCACAATATCGACACCGTAGGCATGGACGTCGCTCCCGAGCTGCTGGGCTGGCACATCCGTTCAGGGGCCGCGATGACCATCGAGGTCATCACGCGGCGCGTCGAAGACCGTGGGGGCGGACTGGCCCGCGTAGATGGGCACTTGAGGCTCGTGGAGGGACTGGCACTGCCCCGCGAGGAGGATGAGTTCAAGCTTTCCTACTATAACTCGAACACGATGTGGATCGACATCGACAGCCTTCTGGCGGTCTTTGGCTTGAGCCGCACAGACCTGCAGGACAGCGGCAGGGTGGATGAAGCTGTACGGGCGGTGGCTGCCCGCATGCCCACCTACATCACAGTCAAGGACGTCAAGAAGCGTTGGGGACACGGCCAGGAGGATGTCTTTCCAGTCGCTCAGTTCGAAAAACTGTGGGGCGATATGACCGGACTCTCCGAGATGGACGCTCGCTTTGTCGTCGTGCCTCGGGTGCGCGGGCAGCAGCTCAAGGAACAGGCTCAGCTCGACGGCTGGCTCCGCGACGGCTCCGCCGCTTACGCGGAATCGCTCTGCGGGTGGAAGTAAGGCTGCCCATCCATCTGGTTGACCCGGTGCAGCACGAGTCCGGGCCGGACCTACTGCTCGGCGAGGAATGCTCAGTGAACCCGGGAAAGAGGCCAGTTTGCTTGCTCGCGGAAGCAAGGTATGGTAGAATGCGATAGACTCACATTCGAGCACCTCTGAGGAGAAGAGAATGGCTGAAAAACTCACGCTGCGCAGCGAGGACTATAGCAAGTGGTACACCCAGGTTGTACTGCGCTCTGAGCTGGCTGACTATGCCCCGGTGCGGGGCTGTATGGTGATCCGCCCCTACGGATTCGCTCTGTGGGAGAACATCAAGGAGGGCCTCGATCGCCGCTTCAAGGAGACGGGGCACGTTAACGCCTACTTTCCGCTCTTTATTCCGATGAGCTTTCTGCGTCGAGAAGCCGAGCACGTCGAGGGCTTTGCGCCCGAGCTGGCGGTCGTCACGCACGGCGGCGGCAAAGAGCTGGAGGAGCCCCTCGTCGTCCGACCTACCTCGGAGACGGTCATCGGAGAGATGTATGCCAAGTGGATCCGCTCCTACCGCGACCTGCCGGTGCTGATCAACCAGTGGTCAAACGTCGTGCGCTGGGAAAAGCGTCCTCGCCTGTTCTTGCGGACGACAGAGTTCCTGTGGCAGGAAGGTCACACCGCTCACGCCACCCGCGAGGAAGCCGAGGAAGAGACTCTGCGCATGCTGGACGTGTACGCCGACTTTGCCGAGACAGACGCCGCGATCCCGGTGATCCGGGGTCGCAAGAGCGCGAGCGAAAAGTTCGCGGGTGCCGTAGCCAGCTACACGATCGAGGCCATGATGGGCAACGGTTGGGCGCTACAGTCCGGCACGTCGCACTTCTTGGGCCAGAATTTCGCCAAGGCCTTTGACATCACCTACCTCGATCAGGCCAACGAGCTGCAGCACTGCTGGACAACCAGTTGGGGCGTGAGCACTCGGATGGAGGGCGCGGTGATTATGACCCACGGCGACGACCAAGGACTGATCCTG
This sequence comes from Anaerolineae bacterium, assembly GCA_016783145.1. Lineage (GTDB taxonomy): Bacteria > Chloroflexota > Anaerolineae > JAFGEY01 > JAFGEY01 > BS750m-G44. Next base: position 29,263 of record JADHXD010000012.1, on the reverse strand, counting down.
CCCCCCCGGCTCGCACCTACCCAGGTGGTGATCGTGCCCATCTGGCGAGATGACGGGCAGAAAAGCGTCGTGCTGGGGGCCGTCGAGCAGATCAAAGGCGCCTTGTCTGGTATTCGGCTCAAGGTAGATGACCGGGAAGAGCTGAGCCCAGGGCGAAAGTTCAACGAATGGGAACTCAAGGGCGTCCCCCTGCGCATTGAAATCGGGCCCCGAGACGTCGAAAAGGAGCAGCTCGTCCTCGCCCGCCGCGACGTTCCCGGAAGAGAGGGCAAGGCGTTCATACCGATGGAAGGGCTGCGCCAGCGCGTTGTCGAGATGCTCGACACGGTGCAGCAGGCACTCTACGACCGAGCATTGGCTTTCCGCGGTGCGAACACGGTAGAGGCAGCGAATTATGATGAGATCGTGGAAGCCGTGAACGGGCGATTCGTCCACGCGTATTGGTGCGGCGATCCCGCGGACGAGGAGCGGCTCAAAGCAGAAACCAGCGCGACAAACCGCTGTATGCCCCTCGATCAGGATACAGAGCCGGGGGTCTGCGCCATCTGTGGCAAACCGGCTACGGAAAAAGCCATCTTTGCCCGGGCCTATTAGCGAGGCAACGGAAGGGACAGCCCTCGAGGACGGCGAACCCACATCGATAGAGAGAATGCCATGCACCCGAACCACACGTCCGACCCGACTCACGGCATCGATCCACGCCATCAAGGTCTTCCTCTGGACCGGCTCCTGCGTGAGATCGTCCGCGAGTTGGTGCTCGAGACCATCGCTCCGGCCTTTGTCATTGCCCTGTTGATCAACCTCTTCCTGGCGCAGGGTACCTCTGTATACGGCCAGAGCATGGAACCCAACTTGCACACGTCTCAGCGCCTGATCGTCGAGAAGGTGAGCTACAAGGTCCACATCCCTCGGCGGGGAGATATCGTGGTCATCGCGATGGACGAATTCGAGATCCCGCTGATCAAGCGTGTGATCGGTCTGCCCGGTGAAACGATAGAGATCCGGGAAAACCAGGTCTACATCAACGGCCATGTGCTGCAAGAAGCCTACCTGCCCGATATCGCGCAGAGAAACTGGGGCCCCACCCTGGTCGCTGCCGGCCACGTGTTTGTGATGGGGGACAACCGGAGGGCATCCAACGACTCGCGCTCCTTTGGGCCAGTTCCCGTAGACCGCATCACCGGCAAAGCGTGGCTGTCCTACTGGCCCCCTAAAGAGATCCGGTTCGTTGAGTAGAGGTCCGGGTATGGCCCTGCGTGCCAGGTTCGTTCACGTGAATCTCATCGCCCAGGACTGGAGACGCCTTGCCCGCTTCCATGAGGATGTCCTTGGCTGTACGCCCGTGCCTCCAGAGAGAGCACTTGGCGGACGGTGGCTTGACGACAGCACAGGGATCCCCAGCGCACAGATCCAGGGCATGCACCTTCGCCTCCCAGGCTATGGTGACCAGGGCCCGACCCTAGAGGTCTTTCAGTACAGCCAGGAGCTAGACCGCGCCGAGACAGCGGCCAACCGCCCCGGCTACATCCATATCGCCTTCGCGGTGGACGACGTCCACGCTGCCCGGACTGCTGTGCTCGCCGCCGGAGGAGGTGTTCTCGGAGCGGTCGTGTCGACAGAGATCCCTGGCGCTGGCACGATCACCTTTGCGTACGTCACCGACCCAGAGGGAAACATCATTGAGCTTCAGCGATGGGTGCGCTAAAGGGACTCCTGACCCGTTCAGGGGCGTGCTCGAGGTACTGCCAGGACGATATGCGGTGTGCCGACTCGATCCAGGTGAGGCCATTCCTCACCTGTCACTAGAGCATCGTTTCTGGTCGATCACGCACACGCGAGATGAGCTTTCGCTCGTTCTGCCTCAAGAGAGCGTGCCCGCCGGTCGCAGGTTCGAGGGAGGCTGGTGTTGCCTGCGCGTCCTCGGGCTGCTCGACTTTGGTCTTACCGGCGTACTAGCCTCGCTTGCCACTCCACTGGCGCGGGCCGGGATCAGCATCTTTGCGATCTCGACCTATGACACCGACTACCTGCTTGTACGCGAGGGAGACCTCGCTAGCGCAAAGCGCGCGCTCGCCGAAAGCGGACATATCATCCAGAGCGAGGCACCCGATGACCTCTGAGCGGGGAGCACGCGCTCACCGCCGGCATAGCCCTGCGTGGTTTCCCGATGCAGGAAAAGGGAAACGCGACGACAGACGTGCTTTGCGTGGAGGGCAAGATTGAGCAACTGTGTGTTCTGCGACATCCTGGCAGGCAGGGCGCCGTCGAGCGTAGTGTTCGCGGACGAGCAGTGCCACGCCTTCATGGACATCCAGCCGGTCAACCCCGGACACGTGCTGGTCATACCCAACGACCACGCTGCTTCACTCGCCGAACTGGATGTGGAAACGGGCGCTCACCTGTTCCGGGTTGCGCAGCGCCTTGCTGGGGCTTTGCGGGAGAGCGGCCTCCAGTGCGAGGGGATCGACCTGTTCCTCGCCGATGGACAGGCTGCGGGGCAGGAGGTATTTCACGTGCACTTGCACGTCATCCCCCGCTTCAAGGGCGACGGTTTCGGGTTCAGGTTTGGGCCGGCGTACGGTGTCCGTCCCTCAAGGGCAGAACTCGACCGAATAGCCGATAGAGTACGCGGCGCGCTGTGAGCGACACGTGCGCCATTCGCCCATCCACTGTCGTGGCCATCGGTCAGGAGAGAGAGCGATGTCTGCCGAACGCGAGCGAATGCGGGAGCTGATCGAACAGGTCCGCTTCCACAACTATCGTTACTACGTCCTCGCCGACCCGGTGGTCAGTGACCGAGAATACGATCTGCTCCTCCGAGAGCTGCAGGCCATCGAGGCTGCACATCCGGATTGGGTATCCCCCGACTCGCCCACTCAGCGGGCGGGAGGCCAGCCGCTGGAGGGCTTTGCCAAGGTGCGCCATCCGCGCCCGATCCTCAGCCTGGGCAACGCCTTTGACGATGAGGAGGTGCGAGCCTGGCTGGAGCGCATTGCCAGGCTCTTGCCCGAAGGTCAGACAGCCCGTGACCTGGCGTTTGCCGTCGAGCCCAAGTTCGACGGCTTGACGGTGGTGCTCCACTACGAGGACGGGCTGTTGATCCGCGGAGCAACGCGCGGTGATGGTGAGATCGGCGAGGACATCACAGCCAACCTGCGGACGATCCCCAGTGTCCCACTGCGCATCCCGGTCACGACCGGCAGCCAGCCCCCTCCGCCGCGTCTGGTCGTCCGGGGAGAAGCGTACTTTTTCTTGGACCAGTTCCAGCGGCTCAACCGCTGGCTGGAGGAAACAGGGGAAAAGACGTTCGCCAATCCCCGCAACGCCGCTGCCGGTTCGCTGCGGCAACTCGACCCGCGCATCACCGCTCAGCGCCCGCTGTCCGTGTTCTGCTATGCTATCGTGCAAGTCGAGGGTGCTGAGCTGGGCACACAGTGGGAGGTGCTGAACTATCTAAGGTCCATGGGGTTTGCGGTCAGCCCCGAGATCGCTCGCCTGGACGACATCGAAGCGGTGATCGAATACTGCGGCACGTGGATGAGCCGTCGCGACACGCTCAACTATGAGGTAGACGGGATCGTCATCAAGATAGATGACCTGGCGACGCAGGATGCCCTCGGCGTCGTCGGAAAGGACCCACGAGGTGCCATCGCCTTCAAGTTTCCCGCACGCGAGGCGACCTCGCGCCTGATCGACGTGACGATCAACGTGGGCCGTACCGGCTCTCTTGCCCCCACAGCGGTGCTCGAGCCTGTAGAGGTGGGAGGGATCACCGTACAGCATGCCACCTTGCACAACTTCGAGGACATCGCCCGCAAGGACATCCGCATCGGTGATGTGGTGCGCATCAAGCGCGCCGGCGACGTGATCCCGTACGTCATCGGCCCGATCGTGGATCTGCGGGATGGCAGCGAGTCAGAAATCCCAGTGCCTACCACCTGTCCCTCGTGTGGCGAACCAGTTGCCAAGGCCGAGGATGAGGTTGGCATCTACTGTCATAACGCGGCCTGTCCCTCCCAGTTGGCACGAAGGGTCGAATACTGGGTCTCGCGGGCTGCGATGGACATCGTCGGGTTGGGCACGCGGATCGTAGAGCAGCTCATCGACTCTGGGCTGGTTCGCGACGTCGCCGACCTCTACGCCCTTACTGCCCAAGACCTGCTGCCGATGGAGGGATTCGCGGAAAAGAAAGCGCGCAACCTCGTGGAAGCGATACAGGATTCGCGGCAGCGTCCTCTGGGCCGCGTCTTGACCGGGCTTGGCATTCAGGGGGTCGGGGCGACAGTCGCCCAGCTCTTGGTGGAGCGCTATCCGTCGCTCGACGCCCTGTCCGCGTCGTCCGGGGAAGAGATCGAGTCCATACTTGGATTAGGGCCTCACACTGCGCACAGCATCATCGAGTGGTTTTCTGCCGACCACAACAGGCTGCTGCTTGAGAAGCTGCGCCAGGCCGGGGTGCGCGTAACGGCCGAGGAGAGAGCACAGCAGCCAGAGAGGATGACAATCTCGCTGACCGGCAGAGCTTTTGCCATCACAGGGACACTGCCCACCCTCAGTCGCGAGGAGGCCACAGAGCTGATCCAGCAGCACGGCGGTCGGGTGACCGGCTCTGTGTCCGCCAAGACGGACTATCTGCTGTGTGGGGAGAAGGCTGGCTCCAAGCGGACCAAGGCGGAGCAGTTGGGAATCCAGGTGATCGACGAAGCAGCATTGTTCGATATGATCAAAGGCACGTGAGGAGAGAAGCGAGATGGCACAACCACCCCCTTGCCCCTACTGCAGTGCGACATCTTACCGGCTCGAGGGCCAGGATACGCTGATCTGCAGAGAATGTGGCCACCAGTTTGATACCCGCCAGGACCTGTGTCCCCACTGTGGCTATCTCAACGGAGCCGAGGCCACGATCTGCACTCACTGCCAGGCCGAACTCAGCAGGAACCTCGCGGTCAAGATCATCGAAACGCGGCTCAAGAGCAGAAAAGAATGGCACGAGGAGCGGCACGCTGTCGCCGTCGAGCAGAAGCAGCAGGAGCAGGTGGCCTCGCGAAAGCGAACCGAGGAACGTCAAGCCGGGGAGCAGGCACGCCTGGAAGCCTTGGCTCAGGCGCAGGCTGAACGCATGGAACACGAGCGGCGAGCGCTGTGGATCGTCGGGATCACTGCCGGCGTCGTGCTGGTACTCCTCATCGCCGCCCTTGTGATCACATCCCTCTCCTGAAGACACCCGAATCGGATGGTGGTACGGCGAACAGACCAATCTGGACAGAGATCACCTGGACGCGCTATGAGCGTGCCAGCGCTTCGAGCAGAACCACCCGCGCCTTGACTGGCACGCCGTACTCATCGAACTGCTCTGGCGTCACCCACGCCGCATCCAAGAGCTCGTCGTTGAGGGACAGCTCTCCGCTGATATAGCGCGCCGCAAAGTCCACGATCGCATAGTGGTAGCGGACACGCCCTTGCTCGTCGCGCACCACATTGTCCAAGACACCCACGACGTCGCCCACCTCGACCTCGATGCCGCACTCCTCACGCACTTCTCGGACCGCGGCCTGTCTCATACCCTCCGCCAGATGCACCGCCCCTCCAGGGATCGTCCAGACCCCTTGACTGGGCGGCTTACCCCGCTGCACGATCAGTACGGTGTCCTCGCGCCGTACGGCTGCACCCACAGCGACGATCGGACGGTCGGGGTACTCTCTCTTCACAGCGTTTCTTTCTCCCGAATCTCGTTCAGCGCGCCATCGGGGACAGCCAACCGTGTGACAGAGATCGTCCCGGGTAGATCGCCAACGCGGGTCAGGACCCGGTGGAACTGGAGCCAGTCCTCCACATCAATGCAGATCGTGATCGTGGCGTCCTGTGCGCGATTCACCTGCACATCTACATCTGCCACATTGATCCCCTCTTCCCAGATGATATTCCACACATCGCGCAAGAAAAAGGGGCGATCGTGTGCATAGATCATCATGCAGGCCAGGAACGTCTCACTCACCCGGCCCCACCGCACCTCCACAAGCCGCGCCCGATCCTCCACCAGCTTGCTTAGCAGCACCGAGCAGTCGCTGCGATGCACTTCGACAATGTGCTGCGGCGCGAGAATGTAGCCTACGATCGCATCCCCGGTCTGTGGCATGCAGCACGAGGCAAAGCAGCTATCCAGACTGCCCACACCCACGATCGGGAGGCTGGACATGCCATCGGAAAGGACGGCAGGCAACTGCGACGTCCCGTACACATCCAGCAATTCAGGGAGGACCCGTTCCATGGGCAGGTCACAGCCACCGATATCGCGAACAAGCTCCTGCTCACCTGCATATCCCATGCGCTTGGCCACCGCAGTAAAGTCCTGCACATCCAGGGAGAATCGGTCCACGATTCTGCGTAACTGCTCGCGTCCCAGGGCCATCTTTTCCTCGTCCGGGCGTCGCCGGAACCAGCGCCGGATCTTGCCCTGAGCCAACGAACTATGGGTATATCCCAGATCAGGATCAAGCCACTCAAAGCAAGGCCCCACGTGATCCACGGTCAAGATCTCTACACGCTCACCGGTGCGAAGGGGACGGTTCAGGGGTACCCAGTGCCCATCCACCAGGGCTCCCCGGCAGCAATAGCCGACATCCGTGTGGATCCGGAAGGCAAAGTCAATGGGCGTAGAGCCCACGGCGAGCTGGATCACCTTGTGCTTGGGCGTGTAGACATACATCTCGTCGCCCAGGATCTCGCTTTTGAGACTGGTCAAGAATTCCATCGGATCGCCGAGCTCGCGAATGGCCTCGACGCCAAAGCGCCTGAGTTCGTCCACGGTCTCCTTGAGTTCTGGACTGACCGCCGACCACTCTCCCTCCTGCATATAGGCAATGATCCCCAACTGAGACATGCGATGCATCAGCATCGTCCGGATCTGGAACTTGACTGGCTGCTGATCGATGAATACCGTGGTGTGGAACGAGCGGTATCCGTTCGGAAGGGGTGCGGAGATATAGTCGCGCATTTCGCTGGCGATGGGCGGCCACGTGGCGTGGATAGCCGCCATCGCCATATAACAGGAGGGCACGTCTTCCACGATAACGTGAAACCGCAACTGCGGAGGCACGCGCTTGGGCTTGCCGGGTGAGGGATTCAGTTCCTCCTGCAGCCTTCGATGCATGTCATACACCTGGCGCGGATTAGGCTGCACACCAAACCCGACGGTGCGTATACCTCGGTCGGCCAGCAAGTCTAGGAGCTGCTGGACGATCGCTTTCACCTTCTCCGGAGACTCCTCGTACCGCGCCTCAACGGACTGCTTGACCCGTTCATAGGCCTCGAGATCGAGATACGAGAACGCAATGTCTTCCATCTCCTTGCGCAGGATGGCGATTCCCAGTCGGTCTGCAATGCGCGCGTACACTTCGAGCGCCTCAGTGGCCGTCCGTCGGCGACTGTACGGATTCCGCCGCGAACCCAACGTGCGCAGATTGTGCAAGCGATCGGCGAGCTTGATGAACATCACGCGGATGTCCTCGGACATCGCCACAAAGACCTTCTGGATGTTCGCTGCGCTTTGCCCGTCTCGGGACAGCCTGGAAACCTGCGTCAGCTTGGTGACTCCCTCGACAAGATCGGCAATTCCACTGCCGAACTCCTCTGCTAGCTGCTGGCGCGTGACAGGCGTGTCCTCGAGCACATCGTGGAGCAGGGCCGCTGCCAGGGTATCGATATCCAGTTGCAGGTGAGAGAGGATGAGAGCCACGTGCAGCGGGTGAGTGATGTACGACTCTCCGGAATCCCGCCTTGATTCCTGATGCAGCTCGGCAGCGCGTGCGTAGGCCCTGGCAAGCAGCTCCCGGCTTTCAGGCTCAGTCAGGTAGGAAGCCACCTGCAGGTCCAGGATCGAAAAGAGCACGTCCGGATCGGTCGCAGTGGGCGGATGGCGAAAGTCTACGATGCCGTTTTCCTCGCTCATCAGTCTACCCTGACCCTCTCCCTGACAAAAAAAGCCCCGCTGGCGGGCGATCCACCAGCAGGGCAGGGTGTACGAGCGGGTATCGAATACCCAGAGCTCGGCAGGCAAGCATGACGCTCGACCACGTCGCCAGCCAAGATTCGCCGCCAGGTGCAGCGTTCACGGAGCACAACTCACGTTCGCAGACACATACGGTATGCACGGCCATCTCCTCAAACCGTTCCTGGAGATGACGGCATTGTCATTCCAGCATCGCAAGAGATCCCGTCGGCAGGTAGACAAAACCGGGTCACTCTTTCGAGCACCCGGTTCAAGAACAGGCCGCAGCCAGCTATGGCCGCTTGAGCAGCGAACGGATTCGCTGCGCCGGCGTTTCCTCAGCCGGCTCGGTCTCCGCTTGCTCCTCTGTCTCCACATCAGCGGATGACAGGTCCAGCACTTTGTCCGATGAGAGGTACAGATCCACGTCTGCCACACCTTCCGCTGGCGCTTCGACAGGCTGATCCCATGCCAGGTCTGAGGGTGCACCGTACCCGGTCTCGGACAGGTTGCGCATTGCTTCCGCCTCAAGCTCGGCGATGGACTCTAGTTCCCGGTCCGCAAGGCCGAACGCGCCAGCGCCTGCGCCAAGGAGTTCCTCTTCGTGCTCCAGGTCCATCAGCGTGACACGCCCAGCCTGCGCCGCGCCGGGCACGGGCTTCTGGCTTTGCGCACAGTAAGGACATAGACTCCAGCGAGGGTGGATCAGCCGCCCACAGTGAAGGCACGACTGGCGCAGTCGCGTGTTGCAGATCGGACAGATCATAAAGTCGGATTCGATCGGCTGCTTGCACCCCGGACAGATCCGCCGCTCCTCAATGTCCTGCAGAAGGGCTTCCTCTTCCAGAGAGCGCTCGTACTTTTCGGCCAATGTCTCGCGAGGACGCAGAATAAAATACAGGACCACCCCAAAGGGCCCCAGGACGAGTACCATCAACGCCGCAAGCAGCTGCGCAAACGCATCGCGAGAGCGAGATCGCATATCGCGAAACGTCCAGATTACCAGGCTGACCCACAGAGCGACCAGAAACGCGCCAAAAAACGCGCTCAGGCCCAGCACGGCCAGGCTCACGTTACTCCAGTTCATCCAAGGCTCCTTTCAGACAAGGTGGCCTGCATTATACCACACAACAGGAGAAACGAACAAATGCCGGTCACAGACAGCTAGTATTGCAGTTCTCGTCCCAGGATCATCAGGGCCAGCGTCAAGGCGCGACCGCTCTGCTCGAGCCTGTCCGCCGATATGGCCTCCACCGCATCTGTTGGGAGGCGAGATGTGGACTCCCATCCATCCCAGCTCAGGCTGATCTCGGGCGCCTCTTGGCCGCTTTCCCTGGCACTCCTTTCCTCAAAGACAATACTGATGTCTACCGCGTCCCTGGCTGGCCTGGATCGCACGTCCATCTGCCCGGCGGCACGTTCGAACAGCCCGGACAGGCGTCGGCTGCCGCTGGCAGAGAGGACCAGTGCCGCGCCTTCCCCGGCACCCACTCCCCGGAGATGAACGATGGCCTCCACATCCAGATTCGCCGAGAAACCGTGTTTGGCCTGGAGAAACTTGCTCACATCGGAAGGCGACACTCTCTCTCCGCCCTCCAAGCCCTCTCCACTGTAGGCTACAAAGAGAAACGTCCGGTAAGGCTGGTAGCCCGATGCCTGCATCGTGCGAACGACTTCCATCATCATCGCAACGCCGCTGGCGTTGTCATTTGCGCCTGGGTAGAGGGCCTCATCCGGCGTGGGCGGCGGATTATCGTACTGCGCCAAGACCACGACCGTCTGGTTATCGATCCCACCGTATTGGCTGGAGGACAAGCCGGGCAAGTGGCCAATGACGTGCTGGACCGGTATCCGATCCTGGGCCGTTCCCTCTACCTCCAGGGATACAATGGACTCCGTAGGCAGGTCGAACACCTCGTCTTGTTCGAGCTTGTCCGCCACAAGTCGGAGATCGGTCACCGTGCGGCCAGTGCCTTCGAGCAGCCGGTCCGCGACGGCCTCATCGATCCACATCATCGGCGAATCCTGGCCGATCTCGCGCCCCGTGCCGAACATGTACCAGACCGGATCCCGCGAAGACAGCGTGTAGCGGCGGCGGAGGTCTTGTCCCTCCTCGGCAACGACGAGTATTCCCTGGCGAGGTATGCTTCCGACATAGGGCACATCTCGGCTGGAGAGCACCATCAGAACTTCGTCGGCATAGTCCCGCCCCTCCAGCGCCCGGTAGAACATCCCGGAGAACGCGCGTGTTCCGCTCAGATCCCCTGTAGCGACAAAACGCACCCGCCCCGAGGCCTGCCCTCGGTTACGGTAGTTTCCAGGGTACTCTACATAGTCCCTGCGATAGACCCAGCCCTCCCTCTGGCCCTCAAGCGCCAACTGGGGGACTGCATCCAGGATCTCGCAGGACCGCGAGCGGTTCTGCAGGTATCCAAGGTCCTCACCGGCAGGCTGCAGCCCAAGCGACCTGAACTGCTGAACGATGTACGCCGCCGCAGCGTCCAGGCCATCGGTGTGCAGTGCCCGTCCCTCCATAGCCGGCTCGGCCAGGGCTTGCACGTGAGCCATCGCACGCTGACCGTCAAAGGCAGCAGCCTGCCGTCGATAAGAAACGAGCGCACCTGTATTCCCCCGGACCCAGCCGACAGCCAGGGCGAGCAGAATCGTCCCGATGATGGTGTATCGATTCACAAGCCGCGTAAAGCGGACGCCAACCGTCTCCACCATACGACGGACACCCTCCCCAAACAGGTTGAATCCAAGGATGGAGACGAAAAACGCCAGGGCGGGATAGAGGGCGGTCCACGGATAGGCGCGGGCGTAAAGACGGATGTTGCTCAGCAAGGCACCCCATTCCGGCACGTCGGAATAGTGATAGGGCGATCCTGCGATGTCCAATTCGGCAAAGGCCCCACCGCCGATAAAGATGCCCACGAAACCCAGCTCACCCAGCAGCATCAGGACCGCCCCCATCTCCAGGGCAGCAATCGAGATCAGGGCGGGCAGCAGATTGGGGAGGATGTGACTGAGCAGAATGCGTGGTGTGCGCAAGCCGGTAGCCACGGCGCTCTCGATAAAGGGACGAACCCGGACAACCATCACCTCGCCCCGCACGAACTGCATGATCTCACCCCAGCCGACGAAACAGAGGGCGATCACAAATGGACGTAGCCCCTGGCGAATGCCCAAGGCGAGGATCAGCGTCATCGCCAGGAGCAAGGCCGGAAACGCGGCGATGATCTCGGCTGCCCTGAGCAGGGCGCGATCCACCCAACTTCCATTCAACCAACCCGCCAGCGCGCCCGTGACAGCGCCAACCAACATGCGCGCCGACACCACCGTGATGACCAGGAGCAGTGTCTGCTGAGCGCCCGCCAGGACGAGGCTCGAGATGTCGCGCCCAAGCGGATCGGTGCCCCAAGGATACGTCTCGTCTGGCGCGAACGGGGGAACGGTCAGCTCTCCGTCTCGGTATGTAAGACCGCGGGTGGTATAGGGACTGTACGGGGCGAGGCCCGGCCCAAACACGAACACGATCAGCAAGAGGACGACCAGCACAGTGCCGATCACAAAGGGCAGGTTGCTCACCGTGCCGCGGAACCAAGCTCGCCTTCTCTCGGCCTGGTATACTTGTGGGTCGGTATCGATCTCGATCCCGCGCCGCGCCAGTGCGGCCTGAAACGGACTGGGGGCAGGCACATGCTGGATCCGGGAGCGGGCGAACCGCTGCCAGAGAGGCGCGTTCGCGATCCAGTCCCAGAGGCCGGCCAGCGCGGAGCGTACGATCTCGATCATGCCTTCGCGCTCTCGCTGCTCTGCCTGAGCGACACGCCCGCGCAGGCGAGGATCGAGCAGGCGATACGCGATCTCCAGAAGGAGGTTGGCCCCGATGAACAAGATCCCCAGGCAGAGCACCAGGGTGACGGTCAGATCGTCATCCCGGCGTGCGATTGCCCTGAGAAGGGTAAAGCCCGTGCCTGGCCAACTGAAAAAGAACTCGACCACGGGCAGACTGCTCAGCGAGAAACGCAGCGAGACGCCGGCTGTGGTCAGGATGGGGATCGCTGCGTTGCGGATCACGTGCCGGTTCATCACTACGCGCTCTGCCAATCCCTTGCTGTAGGCTGTCCGCACAAAGTCCCGGTCCAGGAACTGGCCGACAGACACAGAGGTGACGCGAGCGATCTGAGCGATCGGCCGAGCCGCCAGCACCAGGGCAGGCAGGATGATGCGCTTGTCCCAACCAAAGCCTCCTACGGGTAGCAGGGAGCGCCCAAACGTCCGCGTCCAGCGGATCAAGGCCATCTGGAGGAGAAGTGCGGCGAAAAAACTGGGCAGAGAGACGCCGACGATAGAGGTTATCAGCGTGACCAGCGACCAGCCTGTATGGCGGTGCTTGGCAGCCCAGATGCCCAGGGCCACCCCAACGAACGTGGCAACGATCAGGGAGACTGCCAGCAGTCCCGCGCTCTTGGAGAGGGTGCCAGCCACGATCTCGCCCATCGGGACCAGGGCCCGTGTGACGCCCCCCGCAGCCGACATCCCCAGGTCGCCTCGAGACAGCCGGCCCAAGTAGAACACAGTCCGCTGCAGGGCGTGAGCCAAAGCACCGCGCAAGGGCGTGCCCCTGGCCATTTCCAGTCCCATATAGCTCAGGAAAGAGATGGCGAGCAGGACGACCAGGCCAAAGAGCAGCCGCTGGGCAGCGAATGTGCCGATGGACAGGAGCGACCGAGAGCCTGGGGAAAGCGGAGCAGCGGATCGGCCTTCCTCCAGCGCCACTGGCTGCCTGGGCTTCACTCGTTCGGCAGGCAGCCGGCACTCGGCAACAGGCAGAGGAGCGGCTTCCCGCTCCTCCCCCCTTGGCGCCTCCAATCGCGCCGCCAGGGCCTTGATCCCCCGCGCCGCTGTCTGGTCGCCGGGGTCGATGCGCTGCACACGGCGCAAGCAGTACAGCTTGTGCCAATCGTCCTCAACGACAGCGGAGAGCCAGAGCCAGGCTTGTGCATTATCTGGTTCCTCTTTGACGGCCCGAGCCAACAGAGCACGCGCCCTCTCGCGCTGATTGGCTTGAGCTGCCTGAATGCCCTGATCAAGCGGCGAATCGGTCATGGATTCCGCCCGTCCAGTGATCGAGTTTTCCGGCGAGCCCACAAACGTGATATAATGGGCCCGTCCACCTGGTAAGAGCCGGCGACGGTCTGGAGAGAGAGCTGCCAACCTCTGTCCGTGCGCAGCAGGGAACCCGGCAGGGGTTCGGTCCACCCTTTCTGTGTGACCACAAGGAGGTCCACGTATGATAAAGAGAATCGATCACCTGTGTGCGCTCGTTATTCTCGCTGCAGCCCTCATGCTCGGTGGATGCAGCATCGAGAGCGACCGGAGCGAGAAGCCGTCGCCCGATTGGAGCAGAGGCCTGCGACTGGGAAGGACCAGCCTGAGACAGCCGGTTGCCTTGCAGGTAGACTCGGACAGGCACGTTCACCTGGTTTGGTGCGACGATGGGCTGAGATACGCCCAGCTCGACGAGCAGGCCCACGTGCTCATCAACGAGCGGTTGGGCATCGACCTCCCCAGTCCTCGAAAACCCCAACTCCTGGTGGATGGCGAGGACACGATCCATCTGGCCTGGCTGTCCCGCGCCGAAGGCATACAGGAGCTGTACCACGTTTCCATTGACCAGGGGGCCACGACCGATGGTCCCGTGCTCGTGTCCTGGGAAGGGCAGAATGTCAGCGGCTTTCAAATGTACCTCTCCCCTTCCGCCGGAGTAGAGTTCATATGGGCCGGCGAGTTTGGCCAGGGCTCAAGTGCCCTGGCCCACACGACGCTGCAGGACCCGGACCGGTCTACGACCCTGGTACCAGATGGTATCGACCCCTACGTCCTGGTTGACGACAAGGGGACCGTGCACGTCGCCTGGCTGCAAGAACGGGGCTACACAGCTCGCAGCGTCTACTATGCCACCCTGAATGGTACCGCGCCCGACCTGCAGGTTGTGCCTGCGGGCGGGCACAACCTGGCCTCCTTTGAATTCTCAGAGAGCGGCGTCTATCAAGGCCCGATCATCGGCCTCGACACGGACAATACCTATGTCCTATGGTCCATCCAGAACCTCGGCGGCGGACTCACGCCGACCGCGGCTTTCTCCTATCGCGTCTCGTTTCGACACGGTGCGCCGGAGCTCGCTAATCCACGCGCGATCGGGCTTCCAGCGGCATTTCGCCCGGACTACATCGACTACACAAGCCCCTACGGGTTCACCCAGATCAGCCCGCTCTCGGCGGACGAAACGGTCTACAGCAGTGACTTTGTCAACTCGCCAGCCACCGTGCCCAGCCTCCAGGCTGAGCTGCCCGTGGCGTTCAGCCTGCTGACCCAATCGGAAGCTACCAGCCAGATCCAACTGGCAACGGCCATCCTGAGCAAGGGCGAGCAAGTCGGGTACCAGTTGGCCAGCAAGACCGGGAACGCGTCACTGATGCCGGCGATCACGACCGACCCGGACACGTATCTCCACTTGGCCTGGATCGACACCGCCGGGTTCAAGGAATTCGACGTCTACTATGCATCGAACGCGCCCGAGGCCAGAAACTGGCTGGATCGCACCAGCTCGGAAGACATCGTCCTTGGCGCCGCAGACCTGGTGTTTGGGTTGATGTCTGGGATCGGCCTCCTGCCTATCGCTGCGATATGGAGCTTTCCCCCATTGGTATGGGTGGTCGTGTTTTTCATCTTTAGCGGCCAAGAAGAGCTGATGCGAACGCTCGCCAAGGTGGGCTTTGCGATCGCGATCGTCCTCTATGCTGGGATGAAGCTGCTCCTCCTGCCGGGACTGTTCAGGGGCACGCCCTTTCTGTATCTGGTCCCCCGCGAGTGGGCGACCTTCACCGGAATGGCCGTGCCAGCGTTCATCCTGGGTGTCGCCCTGGCAGCGGTGTACCTGTACAGCCGGAGATCCGAGAGAGCCACCATCTTTAAAGGGTACTTGATCTTTGCCCTCGTCGATGTCTTGCTCACGCTCGGTCTCTATGCACCGGGGTTCTTTGGTGCAGGCTAGCGGGTCTGCTCGAGCGTTCAGGCCCCTGTCCTGTATCAACCCACTCCGAACATACCCCCAAATCGACAAGAGGCAATCGCTCTTTCCCCGCCCAAGCGCGGAAAGGGACGCTTGCCTCTTGTGCTCGGAGGGTTCGAGAGCCTAGAATGTGCCCTTCATCCGGGGATCGAACGCGTCGCGCAGACCATCCCCCAAGAAGTTAAAGGCCAGTGTGGTCAACACCAGGGCCAGGGCCGGCGGCCATAGGACGTGCGGGTGAGAGCGCATCGCCCGGTACCCGTTGTTGACCATGATCCCCCAGCTTGGCGTGGGGGCGTTCACGCCCAAGCCGATGAAACTGAGAAAAGCCTCGGTAAAGATATAGCCCGGAATGGCCATCGTCTCCGAGACAATGCACGGCCCCAGGATATTGGGCAGCAGGTGGCGAAAGATGATACGCATATCGCTGGCCCCGATGCTCCGCGCCCCCTGGATGAACTCCATCTCCTTGTACGAAAGCACCTGCCCGCGGGCGATGCGCGACATGCCGATCCAGTTCAGGGCACCCAGAGCGAGAAAAATGAACAACATGCCGCCCATCTTGCGGTCCAGCGCGATCACCGGCGCGGCAAGGATCCCTCCGCCACCTCGGTTGGCCACGGCCTTGAAATAGACCTGGAGCAGGATGACAAAGATCAGAAAAGGAAATCCATACAGGATATCCACGATACGCATCATGACATTGTCCACCGTGCCACCAAAGTAACCCGAGACCAGGCCATAGATCAAGCCGATCGCCAGGCTGACCCCCGACGCCGCAAAGGCGACGGCGAGGCTCACCCGCGCGCCATAGATCACCCGGCTCAGGATATCTCGGCCAAAGCGGTCGGCGCCCAGGATATACTTGCTGCCTGGAGGCATGTAATTGTCCTCGAGCTTCTGCTCGTCGACGCCCTGCGGGGCTACCCAGGGGGCAAAGATCGCCGACAAGGTCAACAGGACCAAAAAGATCCCGCTGCCTATGGCCACCTTGTTCTGGAGCAGAATGAGCCACGCATCCTGCAAAGGGCTGCGCGGTTTGCGCGCGAGGGCTTGGTCTAGATCGATTTCAGAGGCACGTACTTCTGCAGTTGCCACTCTATCCTTCTCCTCTTGTGCCGGTTCTGCTCGATGCGAGCGACGGTCCCCGCCCAACGTGCGGCAGAGCATTCTCCTCTCTCGCGACGGCGGCGAATCCCGTCTTCCGGGCTCTAGTCGTACCGGATGCGCGGATCCAGCCAGGCATAGGTGATGTCGACCAACAGGTTGGCAACGACCAGGAGCACGGCGTACAGCAGCGTCGTACCCAAAACCACAGGGTAGTCGCGGTTGCCGATGCTCGTCACAAAGTGCCGCCCCAGGCCCGGGATGCCGAAAATCGTCTCCACCGTGAACGTGCCCGTGAGCACGCCGGCGAACAACGGCCCGAGGACGGTGACCACCGGGATCATGCCGTTCTTGAGCGCGTGACGCATCACGACGACGGCCTCGTGCAGCCCCTTGGCCCTCGCCGTGCGGATGTAGTCCGACTGGATGACCTGCAGCAGGCTCCCCCGCGTCAATCGGGCGATCCCGGCAGACAGGGCAGTGCCCAGCGTAAAGGCAGGTAGGATCCAGTACTCGGGGCCCTGCCATCGCGCGACCGGCAGCCAGCCCAGCTTGAGTGCAAAGACCAAGATCAGCACTGGCCCCAGCACGATGTTCGGGACAGAAGCCCCCAAGATCGCCAGGAACGTGGTCGAGTAGTCCACAGCAGAGTTCTGCTTCAGCGCGGCGATGCACCCGGCAGGGATGCCGATCAGCAGCCCCACCGCCAGGGACATCGCTCCCAGGTGCGCAGAGATCGGCAGGGACTGGCGAATGATGTCGTTCACGGTCTGCGTGCGGTAGCTGAACGAGGGTCCCAGATCAAAGCGAGCCAGATTCCACAGATAGTCCAGGTACTGCTGCCATACCGGCTTGTCCAGGTGGTACTTGGCCTCCAGGTTGGCCACGATCTCCGGGGGCAGCGTCCGGTCCCCCACACGGTCAAACGGTCCCCCGGGGATCACCCGTACCAGGACAAAGGTGAACAGCGTGACCGCGAACAACACGGGGATGAAATACAAAAGACGACGAATGATGTATCGAGTCACCTTTTCCTCCTCCTGGCAAAGCCAAATGCCGGCCACATCACCGTGCCAGTCAACGCGATATGGAAAGCACACCTCGCAACGTAGATGCGCTTTCCACAACGCATTGAGTGTTTCTACTGCTGCATCTTGACGGGCTCGAAAGACCAGGTTTCTTCATGAAACCTGGTTCCTGAGACAAAGTCGAACGTGTCATGCAGCCCTTTCGGGCTGCATGACACTCGAAACTCGACGCTAGGACTAGTCGATGCCGGTGGCCGCTTTCTTGGCCTCCCAGTCGATCGTCCACTTGTCCCAATGCTGTCCGGCAAGCTGCTGGTACGTGCGCGTCACCCAGGGCTTGGCCAGGTTCACGCCAGAGTAGTAGTAGATCGGCGCGTAGGCAGCCTCACCCTCGCTCAAGAGCAGTTCGGCCTGCCTGTACAGCTCCTTGCGCTTCTCCGGATCCTGCTCTGCACCTGCTTCCTTGGTGATCTGGTCGAACTCAAGCTCCTCGAGCTCAGTGCAGGTGTCATCCAGGCAGCCCCGGCGCAGCCGGTTCGCGCCTTCCTCGTTGTTGAACACCTCGTGCAGCCAGTTGTTCTGGTCCGCATAGTCCGCGCACCAGCCCATCCGCCAGATGTGCGGCATGTCAGCCAACGGGGTGCCCTTGTCGAGGGTGTCCAGGTAGACGCCCCACTCCTGGTTAACGACCGCAACCTCGACGTTCAGCGTGTCCCGCCACATGGCCTGGATGGCCTCGGCGATCGCCCGGTGCCCCTCGCTGGTATTGTGCATCAAGGTGACCGTGGGGAAGCCTTCGCCATCGGGGTAGCCCGCCGCAGCCAGAAACTCCTTGGCCTGCTGCTTGCCCAGTTCGGGATCCAGGGCCCACGGTGCGATGTCCGGATCGCTGGAGACGTTGCCAAAGATGCCCAGAGGCGCAAAGGTGTTGGCCGGGATCTGCCCACCCTTGGTCACGTTCTCGACCAGGCTCACGCGGTCGATAGCTGCGGAGAAGGCCCTGCGGACATCCGGGTTGTCAAAGGGCGGCTTGTTGTTGGTAAAGCCATAGTAGTACGTGCACAGGATCGGCCGGATGTCGAGCTCTTCGCTCAGAACCGGGTCCGTCTTGATGCGGTCCATCTCCTCCAGCGGTGCACCAGCGATGTCGAGCTCGTTGTTCTCGTACATCGCGAATGACGTCGAAGTCTCGACGATCATCACCGCCTCGATGCGCTCGATCTGCACCGTGTCCGCGTTGTAGAAATGGGGGTTCTTGACAAAGCTCATGCTGTCAAAGTGCTTCCACGATTCCATCAAGTACGGGCCGTTGCTGACGATGATGCCCGGCTCGATCCAGCGCGCGCCATACTCGTCGATGACCGGCTGGTAGACCGGGCGGGCGACCCACATACTGGCGATGCCGGGGAAGTAGCCTGCCGGCTGCCGCAGCGTGAACGCCACCGTATAGTCGTCCACGGCCTCGACGCCGATGGTGTCCAGGTCCTCTTCCTCGCCGGTGTTGACGTCTATCGCGCCCTCGATGATGTAGAGCACGTAGGCATAGTCAGAGCCGGTCGCCGGGTCAAGGGTGCGCTTGACGCCATACTCGACGTCGTGCGCGTTGACCATGCGGGGGTTACCCTCGTCGTCGGTCAAGATCGCGGCATCCCCGGTAGCCGGGTTGTACCGGACCCACGGCACGTCGTCGCGCATGTTGAACGTCCACACCAGGCCGTCCTCGGACACGCTCCAGTCAGTTGCCAGCTCGGGGATCACCTCGCTGGTCACGTCGTCAAAGTCGGTCAGGCCCAGGAACAGGATCTCATCCACCTGAACGGAGGTGGTGTCGGTGCTCAGCGCGGGGTCAACCTGCGGCGGCTCTGTGCCCAGGTTCACGTCCAGGGTCACCGGTTTTGCTCCCGGTTCCGGAGTCGGCGTGACCTCTACTTCGACCACAACCTCCTCTTTGACCACCCGGGTCACTTCAACT
Source organism: Anaerolineae bacterium (assembly GCA_016783145.1). Classification (GTDB taxonomy): domain Bacteria; phylum Chloroflexota; class Anaerolineae; order JAFGEY01; family JAFGEY01; genus BS750m-G44. The sequence continues at coordinate 10,091 of JADHXD010000012.1, read as the reverse complement.
TCCTTGCCCTCGACCATGACGGTCTCTACGATCGTTTTTTCTTGCACGACGATCTGGGTCTCAATGACCTTCTTCTCAACGATCACAGTCTGAGGCTGGCAGGCCGCCAACACAACGGTCACGACGGCCACCAGGCTCAATAGCCAAGTCCATTTCCTAAACATGTTCTCCTCCATATGCTTCAGCTAATCAAGACAACTCCATACCTTTTCCGGGGGGGCATCCCGTCGTCGACTGTACCGTGTCACACCTCCTTTCGGCTCACATCACGTCCAGCCCTCCCTGGACACTGTTATCCGGAAAGGGCTGTCAGACTGGGCTGTAGACAGCTCTTCCAAGAAACCAGGTTTTTGGGAAAAACCTGGTTTCTGAGATCACCCTCTACCCAACGAGGTGACATGCACACCAGTGATTGGGTGAGATCTCTTTGAACTCGGGTTCTACCTCGTGACAGATCTGCATCACCTTGGGGCAGCGGGTGCTGAAATTGCATCCGACAGGTGGGTTCGCTGGGCTGGGCACGTCACCCTCCAGGATGATCCGGCTGCGCCGCTCCTCCACCTCTGGATCGGGAATGGGCACCGCCGAGAGCAGCGCTTCGGTGTATGGGTGCTGCGGGTTAGCGTACAGCGAATCGCGGTCAGTCAGCTCGACGATCTTGCCCAGGTACATCACCGCCACGCGGTCGCTGATGTGGCGCACCATCGACAGGTCATGCGCAATAAATAAATAGGTCAGGCCCAGGGTATCCTGCAGATCTTCGAGCAGGTTCACCACCTGTGCCTGGATCGATACGTCCAGGGCAGAGATCGGCTCATCACAGACAATGAACGAGGGATTCAGGGCCAATGCGCGCGCTACACCGATACGCTGCCGCTGACCGCCCGAGAACTCGTGCGGGTAGCGGTTGACAAAGTACGGATTCAGCCCCACCAGCTTGAGCAGTTCTTGCACGCGCTCCTGGCGCTCCTTGCCGCCAGCGACATTGTGCACCTCGAGCGGCTCACCAATGATGCTGCCTACGGTCATACGCGGGTTCAGAGAAGCGTAGGGGTCCTGAAAGATCATCTGCATCTTGCGACGCTGGCGGCGTAGCCGCTCGCCTTTCATCTGAACCAGGTCTTCGCCCTCATAGTAGACGTTGCCCTCTGTGGGTCGGTAGAGCTGCAGCACGGTGCGGCCTGTGGTTGACTTGCCGCAACCGCTCTCGCCAACCAGGCCCAGCGTCTCGCCGCGATAGATGTCGAAACTAATGCCGTCCACGGCCTTGATCGCCCCCACCTGCCGCTGGATGACGATGCCCCGGGTGATCGGGAAGTGCTTCCTTAGGTTTTCTACTCGGACCAGGACCTCTTTTTCTGCCATTCTGCGTTTCTCCATCTATGTTGCGCACTCTACTGGGACGAACGCTGATACCCCACCGTCGCCTCAAGGTTCCAGCACGCGGCCCTGTGGTCCAGGCCAACGGACTCTAGCATCGGATTCTCTGCCAGGCAGCGGTCGAGCACCAGATCACAGCGCGGAGCAAAGGGACATCCAGGCGGCGGAGACACCAGGTCAGGGGGAAGCCCCTCGATGGAACGAAGCTTCTCGTGTATGGTCTCGTCCAGGCGAGGCAGCGATCCGAGCAAACCGATGGTATACGGATGGCGAGGCCGGGCATAAATATCCTTGACTGGCCCCATTTCGATGATAAAGCCAGCGTACATCACGTTGACCCGATCCACCAATCCGGCGACCACGCCCAGGTCGTGGGTGATCCAGATCACCGCCATCCCAATCTCATCTCGCAGTCGCTTCACCAACTCGACGATCTGGGCCTGGATCGTCACGTCTAGGGCCGTCGTGGGCTCGTCAGCGATCAGGATCTGTGGGTTGCAGGACAGAGCCATCGCGATCATCACGCGCTGGCGCATCCCACCGGAGAACTGGTGAGGGTAATCTCTCACACGCTGGTCGGCCTGCGGTATCCCCACCATCTCCAAAAGTTCAATGCTGCGCCTGAGGGCCTGCGTACGGTCCATACCCATATGCAGCTCAAGCGCTTCGCTCACCTGGCGACCAATCGTCAGCACCGGGTTGAGAGAAGTCATAGGGTCCTGAAAGACCATCGCGATCCTGTTTCCGCGCACGTGACGGATCTCTTCCATATCCATCTTGAGGAGGTCGCGTTCCTCGAACAGGACCTTCCCTCCGGTGATCTTGCCGGGCGGGCTGGGGATCAGGCGCATCATCGAGAGCACGCTTACGCTCTTGCCGCACCCACTCTCACCGACGATGCCCATCGTCGCTCCCTCGTCCAGGTTGTAGCTGATGCCATTCACGGCGTTAACTACACCCTCTTGTGTGTAGAAACGCGTCTCCAGGTCCCTGACTTCCAGCAACTTTGCCATGCCATTCTCCTATGATGAATGCCTGCCCTGGGCAAAAGCCCGTCTGCTGTGGCTCGCTCTACACCCCTATGGACGCTCCACACTTACCTCGTGAAGGTTCATCGTCCCCTGACCGGTGATGACGAGGTCCTTGACTTCGGGTTTGACGAGATAGTATCCCCCGCTGTGATACAGCGGGATCCACGGAACGTCCTCAACCAGCAGTAGCTCCGCCTGCTGATACCGGCGCAGTCGACGCTCACTGTCCTGCTCTACGCGCGCCTGCTCAACCAGGGCGTCCAGTTCAGAGTTGCTGTACGCACCGTGATTGTATGCGCTCTGGCTGTGAAAGAGCAGATCAAGGAAATTCTGCGGATCAGGATAGTCACCGATCCAGCCCAGAGAGTACATCTGGTACTGCTGCGCGTCTAGGCCGCGCAAAAAGTCCGACCAGTCGACCACCTCAACCACGACCTCAATGCCCAAGACCTGATTGTACATCTCGGCCAACATCTCACCCGTCCCCGCTCCGGTCACCGTCAGAACGATCGGAGGTAGTTCGCTCGCGTCTCCATACGTCGACTCCATGAGCTCTTCCGCTGCCAAGTCCGGGTCATAGGGCAAACCCTCGAGATCGGGATTGTACCCCGGCATCCCGGGAGGCAAGATGCCCTCGGCCGGAACGACCATCTTGTTGAAAGCGATCTCGGCAATAGACTTCTTGTTCGTTGCATAGGCCAGAGCCCGCCGCACGTGCAGGTCATCAAAGGGAGGCATCGTCGTGTTGAAACCGATATACCACACATCGAGTTGGAGCACGATGCGCAGGTCTGCGTGCAGCGGATCGTTCGGATCCAACACACGGTCGATAGCACTCGAACCCACCTCGATCACATCCAGTTCCCCGCGCTCGTACTGGTTCATGCTCTGGCCGCGGTACATGAACGTGACTTGGTCGACCTTGGGGCGGCCCCGATGATAGTCATCAAAGGCAGCGAGTACCATGCGGTTCACCGCGTTCTCGGACATCATGAACGGCCCTGTGCCGATGGGATGGGAGGTCCACTTGCGAGAGGTATCCTCCACATTCTCCTTGTTCACGACAAACGAGGTCGGATACGTCAGCTTGGACAGAAAGTAGGGCTTGGGCGCATCGATCGTGATCCGGATCGTATAGTCGTCGACCGCCTCCAGTCCGCTGATCGAGCGGGCTTCTCCTCGAGTGCGCTCCATGACTCCCACAATATCGTCAAGATAGGACTGAGCGCGCTGCACCGACCCCCGCGCTGGATCGCAAGCACGCTCCAACGAGTACACCACATCCTCGGCAGTGACCGGCCGCCCGTTGTGGAACTTGGCGTTCTTGCGCAGGGTAAACGTGTACACCGTGCCCGACTCATCTGTGTCCCAACGCTCGGCCAAGTCGGGGACGACCTGCAGATCCGAATCCAATGCGACCAATCCGCCGAACAGCAATCCCACAAAGCTGTGCGACGTCGCATCCTGCACAAGCGCAGGATCGAGCGTATCAGGATCCTGACTGTACAGGCGCAGCTCGTTGCCAACTATCGCAACGGTAGGCTCTGGTGTCGGCGTATCTGGCTCGGCAGTCGAGGTCGGCGTTGCTGGCTCGGGAGTCGAGGTCGGCGTGTCGGTAACGACAACAGTGTTCCCCTCTGTGGGGGTCGCGATCGATGTGGGCGTCATCCCTGCCGGTGGGCGAGGCGTCACGGCGGGACTCACGATAAACTGACATCCTGCGCCCAGGAACAGGCCCAACAGGATGAGACCTACCAGCAATGTCCTATGCTTTTCTCGCATCACCTCTTCTTCCAACCCCTGGCAGCGATCCGCCCGGTACAAGCTTGCCACACCGCAAACGCCAGTCAAGACAGCAAAAAAAACGTGCCGCCGTTACCTGGCTTGATAGACCTGCTGGCGGATGGATAGCGATATTGTACGGCGAATAGCCAGAATTGTCAAATAGGTTGGCGCAGCAGAAGCAAGGGCCTCGCACGGCTCGATGCGGCTCACGGTCCCCCTTTGGCCCGCCACTGTCGAAACCAAAAGCCACCGGCCTTCAGCCGGTGGCTTGGGGTGAGCGCCTACGAAGGGAGAAATGCGTCAGGGAATGCGCAACGTACGCCCTGCATAGATGAAATTGATGTTCGCGATGCCGTTTGCCGCCGCGATCTTCCACGGCGTCGTGCCGTACCTCATCGCAATGCTCGAAAGCGTCTCTCCAGGCTGCACAACGTGATACCGCACCCCGCCACCGGGAGTCGTGCCGCTCCCCTGGACAACAATGAGCTTTTGTCCCGCATAGACCCAGTTGGGGTTGATGATGTTGTTCGCCGCGGCGATGGCCTGAATCGTCGTACCGTACTTGAGGGCAATGCGGTACAGATTCTCTCCGGGCTGCACGATGTGAGTCACAGAAGAGTCACCCGCTGTTCCGGCAAGGACCAACTTCTGATCCTTGTAGATGATGTCGGATACGAGACCGTTCCGGGTCTTGATCGCTTGCACAGTCGTGCCAAAACGAAGTGCCAGACCCCACAAGGTGTCCCCTGTCTTGACCACATAGTCGAACTCTGCTCCAGTCGACGGTTCTGGGGTGGTCTCCACCACCGGCGTCGGCGAGGCCTCGACCGTGGGAGTCACCGTCTCTCCCGCTTCAGTGGTCGGCGTGAACGTCGGGATGGGAGTCGGGGATACCCCCACAGTCGTCGTAGGCGTAGCATCGGCGACAACCACAGTCGTGCCAGCACCAGGCGTGAGTTCCGCTGAGACAGTGGCCTGGGCTGCCCCAACAAGTGTGGGAGCGGGCGGTAGTTTCGATTTTGTGCACGCCGCCAAGCTCATCAGCACGACCAGTAAACCGCCTATTGCGATAAAGCCGATCCACTTGCGCATCACAACCCTCCTCTGCCTCATAGAGTCCTCTTTCCGGTGTACTAGAAGAGCAAGATGATCCCCGGGGACAAGGACATCCCCCCCGGCCCTCTCACGTTCTGAGGATAACACACATCGTCACGCTATCCCCATCCACGCAAGCACGATCCCGAAAGGCCAACTTTATGTCTACTGCTCACATTATACTATAGAGTCGCCAACGGCGCAACAGACAACACAACAGGCAAATGCACCCATCCCAGAGAGCGATGAGTATGGATGATGTACACCAGACCCGGCTGTCAAGGAACCCGAGCTGCAAAAAGGAGACACCCTTACAGTAAGCATTATACTATAAAAGGGCCAACAAGTCAACATAATAAACGGGCCAAATCGCTATGGCTCACACTCTGGGCAGCGTTTGCTTGCCAGGGACGGCCACTCGGCCAGCAGCTCGCTGCACATTTCCACAGCTTGCCGGTCTCGGCCACCTGCATTCAGGGATGCTCTCCACGCACAGTACGTGTCCACAGTCCGTTCGTCAGCAACGTCCCATTGACGCGGGTCAGACACGTCGTAGACGATGCGCTGGAACGTGGCGATCGCCGCTCGGTAGTCCCCTTCTGCCTGCAGCGCTTCTCCCCAGGCAAGGTACAGGTCCGTCATTGCTTGCTGGACGCGGCGATCCCGCAGCTCATCCCGGATATAGCGGTAGCGGTCGAGAGCACGCTCGTACTCTCCCACCCGTACCAGCGACTCCGCCCACCCATACAGCGATTCCACCAGGCGAGAACGAGCCGTATCGCGCAGGACGATTGGCGGATCGCCGGCCAGCAACGCCTCATATGCTTGCGCGGCCGATGGATCGTCGCCAGACTGGTAAGCCCGTTCTGCGTCCAGGTAGCGGCGACACGCTGCCCAGCCCTGCCGTGCGCTGAGGACAAGCTCGTTCACCGAGAGCGGATGCAGTTGGTCCACGCGGTGATACAGGCGAGCCGCTTCCTGCGCCTCCCCGCTGCGGTGAGCCGCGAATGCCTCTTTGTACGCCACCCGGCCCCACGCCAGGTACCTTGCCCACAGCAAGAGTCCGATCGCCCCTGCGATCACCAGCGTGCGGGCGGCGCCTCCCTGTCGTGGCTCGCGGGACCAAGGGCAGAGCAAGACCGCGAGAGCCGTCAGCAGCCCGATGCTGGCGAGAACGAACGCCCACGGCAAGAGAGTGCTGTGCGCGGCACCGAAAAGCGCATCCAGGACTTCTTGGGGCAGACCAACCAGGTCGGCGGGCAGGTCGGCCAGCAGGTCCGCCCCAAGCCGCCACAAGACCACCTTCGCGCCATACCTGAACGCGACCCAGCTCAGTGCCAGGGTTCCCTCTCCGGCGACCCACAGTGTCATCCCAACCCGCGTCAGCGAAACCTGCGCCCTTTCGCCGCCAGAAAGGTACAGAGCAGACAGCAGCGCCAGGCAGCCAGCGCCCATCCAGGCGAGCAAGCGTTCGAGCGTGTGCACCCCTGTCCTCACCTGGTGGAGAAAGGATACCGGTTTCTGAAAGACGCCTGGGGCCAGAGTGACCGCAGTGGACAGATCCAGCTCGGCAGGGATCATGGCGAACGCCTCATCCACGATCGCTATGCTCTCCGGCTTGTGGGTGGCGATGTAGGCAGCAGCACTCATCCCCCGGGGTCGGCAAAGCGCACTCGCCGATGCACCTGGTGCACAGAGTGGCAGAGCGGCCATGTGCCGGTCCAGCAGCACCGAGGTAGCCTCTCGGATATGCCGCTGCAGGTCGCCGATCGGCAGCGATACCGTAGGTACCCGCCGGCGATCGTCCGCCTGCAGCCAGAAGAGCACCCCATCCAGCGCCTGCTCAACCAGGGCTGCCGTCCATTCTTTGGACAGGATCGTACGCCCGACGAACTCCACATCCTGTTCGGATAGCAGGCCCACCGCACGCCGCACCTCTCGGTTTCGCCCGCGAGCTGCATCCACAGCCGCCTCGCCAGCCATGCGCGCGGCATACTCGTAGAGGTCCGAACGCTCGAGCTGCGAGACATAGAAGCCCGTGTCAAAGACGACGCGACGTACACTGTACCCATACAAGACCGCCGGGCAAATGATGACGAACAGAGACGCGGCGAGCAGCACCGACACAGACTGCCCCCTGGCCTTCCATCCCCGGCGCGCGCACAGCCCGCTGGATAGACTGCGCCGCCCAGATGCTGCGGCGAGCGCTGCCAGACCGGTGATCTGGTGCCAAGAACTGAGATTGAGCTTTCGCAGTGTCCACCGATACGCGCTCTCTAGAACGATCACGATCACATAGGTCAGCGCAATGGCCTGTGCCCACGGCAGGAACAGCACGTAGGCCAGGGCAAACCCCGTCCCTGTCCCAATCCCACGGGGCAGGACGTAGGCCAGAAACACCTCGCATCGACGCGCACGGATCCACATCGCCACCAGGAGGACACATTCGAGGACATACCAACCGGCGATGATGGCAGCGGCAAGCGCGACCCTGCCCCACACGTGACTCGCTGCCCCGCAGCCAAGCGCGAGCATCCAGGCGATCGATCGGGCCACGACGGGCCCGCGGTCTCGCGCGCGCCAGCGTCGTAGCGCGCCGTGTGCCTCGTCGCTCATGCGCCCTCGTCTGCAGGTTCCTTGCCTCGGACAGCGTCGTTCTCGTCACGCATCCCCAAAACCTCGTAGACGGGGACGAGTTCGACCTTGCCCTTGACGACGACAGGATCGAGCCCTTTCACAAAGGCAACCTCCCTGACCGCTTCGTACGTGGTCTGATTGACCAAGATCGTCCCCGGCGGCGCAATGCCTTCGAGGCGAGACGCGAGGTTCACCGTGTCACCGATCGCGGTGTAATCCAGGCGGCGCTGCGAACCAATGTGTCCCACGACTGCTGTGCCTGTGGCAATGCCGATCCCGTAGGCAAACGAGCAGTTCGCAGCGCCGAGACATCCACTGACCTCAGCGGCCGCTCGCCGCATACCCAGAGCGGCCCGCACCGCTCGCTCTGCGTGATCCGCCTGCTCCAACGGTGCGCCAAAGAGGACCATCATGCCATCCCCCGTGTACTTGTCCAGTGTACCCCCTTGCCTAAAGACCTCTTCTTCCATGCTGTCCAGGTACTGGTTCAGGACCCCGACCACCTCTTGCGGAGGCAGGTTCTCCGAGATAGTGGTAAAGCCCCGGATATCGGCAAAGAGCACGCTCAGCTCCATCTGCCGGCCGCCCGGCCGGACCAGTCCGGGGTCCTCAAGCGCCAGGGCGACAATGGCGTTGCGCACCCTGGGCGACACAAAGCGACCAAAAACGTCGGTCACGCGGCCACGTTCCACCCGTTCGCTGGCAAAGCGTGCAGCAGTAACTGCCGCATAGGTGATGAAAATGGTGGCATAGGGGAACAGCACGTTGGGCAGCACGCCAGCACTGAAACGCGCGGAGGTGAAGACAAAGTAGCCCAAGGCCAGCAGCACAGTCAGCACTGCGCCCAGCGCCGCTCCGAGCTGAGATAGTGCCAGTGCCGACGCCAGGGCCAGAAGCACGACCGCAGCCGTCACCCCCAGCTCACCCTCCTGTACCAGGGGACGGTGATTGAGGAGGGTGTGGATCACGTTCGCCTGGAACTCTGTCCCCGACATCCTGTGCGAAGAAACCGGTGTCTGGTGCAGATCCATCTCGGTCAACGCGTTCATCACGCCCACCAGCACGATCTTGTCCGCAAAAGTGCTCGCTGGCACGCGGCCCTCGAGCACCTCGATCATCGAATAGGTGGGAAACGTATTGGGGCGTCCCACAAAGTTGACCAGCACTGCACCGTGAACGTCAGTTCGTACCTGGAACTTGATCTCATCCCCATCCGCGATGACGACGCGGTCGCCCTCCAGGGAGGCCGTAGAGGCTGCATGCAGCCCAAGCCACAGCCTCAAGACCCGCAGGGCAAATGCCTCCCAGACCTCTCCCCCGCCGGCCTCAACCAGCAAGGGGACGCGGCGGAGTGTACCGTCTCCATCAGGGACCTGGTTCACCGACCCTGCCGCAGCCGCCACGTTGAGGAGCGCGGGAAACGTCCGTACAGTTCGCCCCGCGGAGTACAGCTCCCCGGGAAACTCGGGATGGATCAGCTCCAGCGTCGCGATGGGCACGACAACAGTCCCCGCTCGGCGGGCTGCGTCCAGCAGCGCGGGTGTCTGCACGTTACCCTCTGGACCCGAGTCGGGCAAGAGCACGTCAAAGCCAACCACGCGGGCATCCCGGAGCTGCTCAAGGAGCTGGACATACGGGTCAAACGACAGCGGCCAATCGCCCAGAGCCTGCAGAGTCTCCTCGTCGATGGCCACGATCAGGATGTCGGTGCCGGGATCTCCCTCACGGTCGTACAGATAGTCCGCTGCCCTGTACTGTGCCGAGGTGAAAAGACCTGCCCACCTGACCAGCAAGATGGCGCCTGCCACCCCGATGCCAACCAGGAGCGCTTGGCCCAAACGCCTCTGCGGGCGCGTGAGCCGCCAGCTCGTGCGCTGGCGCAGCCGATGCACCATATGGCTGAGGCGCTGCTTGCACCCGCGCAGACCCCGCAAGACCCGATCTAGTCTCTGCGCGGCCCAACTCAACCACTGCTTGCCTCGATCGAACCACGGTGTGCGAGGCGCAGGAACGTCCCCCGCCCCCTCAGCAGGAGGCAGGTCGTCTTGATCAGCCATCGTACGACACCTCCCTCAATTGGGCCATCTCCCCTTGCCATCCATTGTATCACACCGTCATCGCCCTGGCAAAGCATCGTTCCCTGCAGGAGCCTTCGAAGCGATA
>JADHXD010000102.1 GCA_016783145.1 Anaerolineae bacterium | reverse complement strand
GCAGGAGCCAGGTCTCCCCTGCATTGCATGTAAGTGCGACGGAGACCTGGCTTTTGCAGAGGGTTGCGTCTATGCCCAAGGTCAGAATTCCGATTCGGGTAGGCACCGAGAGGGAGCCTGCCCGATCGGCGGCTTTCGAACGAGCCGGTACGGGATCATCAGAGACCCGGTCAGGCGGGCCTGAGGCTGTAAGAGAACCTGCCTTCAGGTTGTCTGAAGGTGGGGAGTGCAAAGACTCCTCATCCGCCGTCCCTGTGCCGAACGCGAGCCAGCAGGAGCAGGCCAATATGCACCCGGTTGACGAGGGATCTCGTATAGGGGGTTGTGAGGGAGACCCAATGTGGCGGGACCGCGCCTTGCGTATGCAGGCCGAGATGGATACCTTCCGAAGGCGCCAGCGGCGGATCGCGCAGGATCAGATCAGGACAGATCAAGAGCAGCTTCTCTCCGAGATGCTTTCCGTCGTTGATAACCTGGATCGCACGTTGTCCGCAGCGCAGGATGCGTCGCAACCGTTGGATGCATCCCTACGCCAAGGTGTAACCTTGACCCGGAATCAGTTGCTGCATCTCCTGGGCAAGTATGATGTGCAGCGCATCCAGACGCACGGCAAACCATTTGATCCACACTGGCACCGAGCGGTCGCCGTCGTGCCTGCAGGTGAGGTGGGCGTGAAGAGCGGGACGGTGATCCAGGTAACGCAGCCAGGGTACCGAAGGGGAGAGCGGCTATTCCGTCCAGCCTCTGTGGTGGTGGCCCAGTAAGAACGAGGGGAGTTCTTACGCCCTGAACCGCTTCTCGGCAAGAGAGGGAGAGCATGGAATACAAGGACTACTATCAGACCCTGGGCGTCAGCAAGGATGCGTCTGACAAGGCGATCAAGAGTGCATACCGCAAGCTTGCGCGCAAGTACCACCCCGATCTGAACCCGGACGACAAGCAGGCCGAGGAGCAATTCAAGGCGCTCAATGAAGCCTACGAAGTCCTGTCCGATCCGTCCAAGCGCGCCAAGTACGACCAAGTGGGCATGGATTGGCAGCAGTGGCAGCAGCGAGGAGGCGGTCCGGGAGGATACGACTGGACAAGATGGACAGCCCGTGGGCCAGGGTTTGGTGGACGCGCCGGGACAGCCGAGGACCTGGGTGACATGTTCGGTGGCGGCGCCTTTTCGGACTTTTTCAACCAGATATTTGGTGAGGCGAGGGGGGGGCGTCCTGGCAGGCAAAGCAGGGTTCAGTACCAGACTCGTCCCCAGCGCGGACAGGACTACCAACAAGAGGTCGAGATCGCGCTGGAGGAGGCATACCGCGGTACGGTCCGCATACTGGACAAGGGAGGACGGCGGCTCGAGATCAAGATCCCCGCTGGGGCCAGGACCGGTACCAAAGTACGGATCTCGGGAGAAGGAAGCCCGGGGGGATATGGAGGGGAACCTGGCGACCTGTACCTGGCAGTCAAGGTGAGGCCCGACCCACGTTTTGAGCGTAAAGGGGACGACCTGCATACGATCGCACAGGTCGATCTATACACAGCGTTGCTGGGTGACAGCATTCGTGTAGCCACTCTAAGTAGCCCAATTATGCTAACCATCAAGCCAGAGACACAGAATGGCCAAGTCCTCCGGCTGCGTGGCAGAGGAATGCCTAAACTGCGGGCAAAGGACGAATACGGCGATCTGTATGTCAAGGTCGATGTGAGGTTGCCGACCAAGCTGACACCGCACCAGCAGGAGCTGCTCGAGCAAGTGCGCGACGCTGGACAAGAGCAGACGACACCGGCCGAATGAAACCTGGCGAACCCAGAGAGGACAGAAGTGATGTTTCCCAAGATCCTGTTTGCGCACGATGGGGGGATGCTTGCTGAGCGAGCGATGGTCTATCTGGAGCACGTGGCACGGGTAGAAAGCGCCGAGGTCATCGTGCTGCACGTGTACCAGTTGCCAGAACGTTATTCTGCAGCGGACGGATACGAGACGCTGTGCGCACAGTATGAGATGATCGCCCAAGAGATCGTAGAGGATGTAGTTTCCCTCTTGCAGGAACGAGACGTAACCGCAAGGGGAATCGCAGTGGCCGGAGACAGCGCCTTTGTGATCTTGGAAACCGCAGGGCAAGAGGACGTCTCGCTGATCGTGATCGGATCGCGGGGACCGTCCAGCATGGCCGAGTTGATGTTGGGCAGCGTCAGCCTGGAGGTGCTCAGACACGCTCGCTGTCCAGTGCTGGTGGTGCCATAGCACCGGACGCCGGCGGTTGATCCTTGGCGCGGAAGACCGATGGCTGGAGCAGGAGGACCCAGCAGTGGACCTCTGCACATAGGAGTTGAACGTGATGAACAAGCATAGATTGAATCGCTGGGTGCTGCTGATCGCAGTGCTCGTGCTGGTGGGGTTGGGCTGCGGCTTGACTCCGCTCTTTTCCACAGCGCCAACGGCAACTTCCGAGCTGTCGACACCACTGCCTGCCGCAACTCCAACGACCAGGGGAGCTGTCCAGCCAGCCACGCCGGTCCCGACACCGACGACCGCCCCCCCTGTGCTGGATCCGCTTCTGGATGAGGCAGAAGCCGCCAATGCCTTTGAGGCTCAGGTTGTTGCCGTCTACGAACACGTCAGTCCGTCGGTCGTCAACGTCACCAACCGTAGCCTTGCCTACGACATGTTTATGCAGCCTGTGCCGCAAGAGGGGAGCGGATCCGGCTTTGTCTATGACCGCGAGGGGCATATTGTCACAAACTACCACGTGATCGAGGGCGCAGACGAGTTGATCGTCACCCTCGCGGACGGCGAAGCGTACGAGGCAGTTCTGATCGGCGAGGATCCCGCGAACGATCTGGCTGTGATCCGCATCGATGCCGGGGAAGACCTGCCCGAACCCGTGGCCCTGAGCGATTCAGAGAACCTGCGAGTGGGGCAGTTTGTGGTCGCCATTGGCAATCCTTTTGGCTTGGATCAAACATTGACCACTGGCGTGATCAGCGCACTGGGACGGGTCATCGAGAGCCCCAACGGCCGGTTCATCGGAGAAGCGATCCAGACTGACGCGGCGATCAACCCGGGCAATTCGGGCGGACCTTTGCTCGACCTTCGAGGACGGGTGATCGGGGTCAACTCGCAGATCATCAGCCCCAGCCGGGCCAATGCGGGCATCGGATTCGCCGTGTCTTCCAATGCGGTACGGCGGGTAGTTCCAGAGTTGATCGCCCGCGGGTACTTCCCACACCCGTGGCTGGGAACGCAGACGCTTGGCCTGACGCCGAGGATGGCAGAGGCGTTTCGACAGGCCGAGATGAACCTGCCGGTGGACAGCGGGTTGCTGGTCATCGAGGCCACGTCGGGTGGCCCGGCTGCACAGGCTGGGGTGCAAGGAGGCAGCCGCATCGTGCGATTTGGGAACGTGCGCGTGCCCCTTGACGGAGATGTTCTCACTGCCATCGACGGCCAGCCTCTGAGGACACTGCAAGACCTGCTCATCTACCTGGACACCCAAACTGCGGTCGGCCAGACCGTTGAGCTATCGATCATCCGGGACGGACGTGAGCAGACCATCCAGGTAAGCCTGAGCGAGCGCCCGCGATCTGAGTAGCCACAGGCCGAGGTACGAATTCGTCCCCCTTTTCCCAATAGGGCGATGCCTCAGGCGGGTAACCTGAGGCATCGCTGTGTATTGCCGGGTCGAAGGAGGACGCGCCCTGGTCAGAGATCGTGGTCCGGGGCAGGCCGGACGACGACGATCGTTTTGGCCAGAAGCTTGTTTCCCTCCTGTTTGACGACACGTCCGGCGATGATGTCCCCCTCGTTGACATCCTTGATCGTCGGCTCCTCCACACCCGGCACGCGGAACACAGTGTCCTTGTCGGTGTGGACGTCAAACGTGCCACGCCAAGTCTGGACGACCAGCTTGTTGCCGTGTATCTCGGTGACGCGCCCCAGCGAACGCGCGATCCACCGCGGAGGCACGACGGCGATCGCCCTGGCGAGGAAGGTGCCGTCCTCTTGCCTGATCCCCTTCCCGGCGACCAGGTCTCCCTCCTCGATGTCCTCGATCCCCGGGTCCTCGACACCGGGGACGTGGAACACGGTCTCATCGTCGGTGAGGACATCAAAAGTGCCCCTGCGGTTCTCGACGACGAGCGTGTTCCCCTGGACCTCAATGACCCGGCCCAGGCCACGCCATCGCTCCGACGGGGGAGGGACGACGGCAATCACCTTGGCAAGGAACGTGCCGTCCTCCTGCTTGACCACGCGCCCGGCGACCAGGTCACCTGCCTCGATGTCCTCGATGCTCGGGTCCCCGATGCCGGGGACGCGGAACACGGTCTCGTCGTCGGTGAGCAACTCGAACGTACCCCGCCGGTTCTTGACCTCCAGCGTCTTGCCGTGCACCTTGACCACTTTGCCGAGGGCACGCATTCTCGCAGGGGCAGCAGAGAAAACCCCCAGCGAACCTTGATCTTGAACCATTTGCGAGTCAGCGGCAAAGGCGACCCCGCCGGCGACCCCCATGGTCACCACAACGACCAGCACTCCCACGAGCAGTTTCGTTTTCATAGTCTGTCCACTCCTTGATCAACTCTCTGATGACGGATGCCCAACTCTGCCCTCATGATCTGTCAAGCCTGTTGCGGGAGTGTTGTGCAGATGTAAAACAAATGTAAAACGGCCTCGTCGATCTGGGACGAGGCCGTCTTCTCCCGGGAAAACCGATGGTTGGCGGGATATTAGAACTGAAGATAAACAAATGGCATCTGTTTGGCAATGCCCAGGTTGAGAATCGCCAGCGCCAGCAGCAGATAGGCGATCCAGCGGATCCAGCCTCTCTTGCCGATCCAGGACAGTGCCTGGCTATCGTGCCCGGGAAGCACGTGTGCGAGAGCCAGCAAAACGATAAGCCCCGAAGCAAGCGCCATCTGCAGGCTGGGATCGTCCGCAAGTTCCAGCCAGGGCGCATAGAGGTCGGTCGAGGTCCGGACCTGAACCATGTTGCTCACGAGCAGGAACGCGTCCGAGATAGAGTTCGCTCGGAAGAACAGCCAGGCAAAGCAGACCAGGTTCAGGGTGACGAAAACGCCGATTGCTGTTCGAACGGGATGCTTTTCCAGGTGAAGTGATCGGAAGACTTTGTCCCTGGCCTTCTGAGTCCAGGCCTCAACAAGATAGTAAAGGCCGTGCATCCCTCCCCACAGCACCAGCGTCCAATCTGCCCCATGCCACAGCCCACTGAGCAAAAAGACCAACATCAGGTTGATGTACCAGCGCCACCTCGACACGCGACTGCCTCCGAGGGGAATGTACAGATAGTCCCTGAACCACGATGAAAGGGAGATATGCCACCGCCTCCAAAAGTCCGCAATGGACGAGGCGCTGTAGGGTTGCCGGAAATTCCCCACCAAGTCGTAGCCCATCACCTTGGCCACGCCAAGGGCTACATCCGTGTACGCGGAGAAATCGCAGTATATTTGCACCGCGTAAAAGTAGGTAGCCAGGATAATCGGAAAGCCCCGGTGGTCGGCGGGGTTGTTGTACACCGCATCGACGTAAATGGCCAAGCGGTCGGCGACTACGACTTTCTTGAACATCCCCCACAGCATCAGACGCAAACCACTCGATACGCTCGATACGCTGAGATCGTGTTTGACACGGAACTGGGGGAGCAGGTGACCCGCTCTCTCGATGGGGCCGGCAACAAGCTGCGGAAAGAAGGAAACGAACAGGGCCAAGATGCCCAGGTGCCTTTCCGGCTCAACCCTGCCACGGTAGACATCGACGAGATAGCTCAGCGTCTGGAGGGTGTAAAAAGAGATGCCGATGGGGAACAAGAACTGAAAAGCCGGCACGTTGTAGAGAAGGTTGAAGCTCTCGAACAGCGCTCTCAGAGAGTCACTGAAGAAGCTCAGGTACTTGAGGCCCACGAGAAGCCCTAACTCCAGCACAAGGCCCAGCACCAAGAGGACCTTGCGTCTGGCCTGAGACGAGGTTCCTGCAATCCGGATGGCCAGGACGTAGACAGTAAGCGTCGAAACGGCGAGCCAGACAACATATTCGAGCGCCCAGGCGGCGTAAAAGTAGTAACTCGCAGCCAGCAACCACGCCCATCTGTACCGCTGAGGGCACAGGAAGTAGATGGCGGCAACGGTAAAGAAGAAAAGGAGAAACTCGAGTGAGTTGAATGCCACCTTACTGCTTTTCCTGAGCCAGGGACAACACGGGCGGCGCTGAAATGCCAAGGCGATCCACGCTCATCTCTGAGCTTGGGACGACGACCTCACAGTCCGTCTCGGGGAGCTCTCCCCTTTCGATACGCTGCATCCATGCTAGCACATCGCTGAAACTGGTCCAACGGATCTCTGCGTGCGGAATGGCCGTGTATTCCAGATAGGTAACGATGCCTCCCTGCTCGCATAGCTGGTCCTTGAACGCTCTCTGGCTATCCGGAGTCACAACCGTATCGGCAGTACCCTGCAAAATGAGCACAGGAATGCGGCTTCCACTTGAGACCCCCGCATAGTTCGCAGACAATTTCTCGGCAAAGAGCGGGAAGACCTGATCCAGCCTATCGCCATAGAGGATCTCGCGGAATTCTGGCGAGTACATCGCTCGGGCACTGCGCGAGTAGTAGTTGAAAATGTCGTCAACGCACTTGCTCAGGACATCAGAGTCGAACGTAGGAACCCACGCGGGCAGAAAGACATCGGCCGCACCGATGATCTCGCTTCCGTAGAAATCGCGATAAGCATAGATGATGTACGGGCTGAAAACCGGATCCTCCCTCAACAGCGTCTCCACATTGGTGGTCGGCCCAAAGCCGATGATCCCTTTGACCGGTAGTTCGGGCGCATATGAGCCGGCCCAGTCCTTGGCTGCAAAGACAGCGTGCCCGCCGCTCGAGTAGCCCATGAAAAAGATCGCTTCGGCGGGCCGGGCCAGCGCGCTCTCTGGCAGGGGGCTGTCTTTCAGGCTGTAGACAGCTCTGGCTGCATCGAGCAAGACGTGGGCCTCCAGCTGGGCGACAAAGTAGGGATGACTGCGATCCGGGTCGTCGAATCCCAATCCGTTCGGATAAACGACGATGTAGCCCCGAGCGGCATAGGCCAGAGAGTGACTGCGATAGAGACCCCAGTTGCGCTGTCTGGCCTGTTCGCTCGAAGGAGCGCATCCGTTACTGATGCCGGTCGTGCCCGGTGCATGTACCAAGACCGGGAACGTGGTCTTTACCTCCACATAGGGGACAAAGAGATCGGCCTGGATCTCGGCAATCTGCCCATCTCTGTCAACGGTTTCATACCGCAGACGATACATGTCTACTGCATACTTGCCGTTCGGCCAAGAGCGCCAGAGATACTCAACGTCGACAAGCGCGCCTCTTGGATCTCCATCGGGGATCGTGATCGGCGGCGTCACAGTCAGAGTCGGGGTGGAGCTGACAGCAGCGGTTTCCTGCGGCGTCACCGTTCCCATCGTAGTCGACACGGTTGAGCTCAGCGTAGGCTCCAGAGGGGTCGGGGTGGGAGCAGCAAGCGTGGCGGTCGGAGCTGCTGCCGTCAGCGTTTCTGTCGCCGTTTGCTCAGGCGTGAGGGTGGCAGGGGATGGAGACGGCCTGACCGGAGATGCTGTCACCGTCGGTGCGGCGGTGCTCGATGGACGCGATGGAACGGTTGGCGTCTGCGTAGGTTCGCTGCCGCTGGACGCGACGGATGATTCGAGCCGGATGGCTGCCGCGATCTGCTCGGCCACGTGCGCTTTGCCCGTTTCCCTCAAGTGCTCCATATCCACAAAGGCGTACGCTTCCAGGTCGAAGCCCAGGTCCAGCAATACAGCATCAGAGTCCTCAGAAAGCAGGGATTTCACCAGACCTGCGTTTCTGCTCAGAGCCGCGCTGAACGCATCACCCAAGAGCCTCTCTCCTTGCTGGTAGTTGATCGGAGTGATATAGAAAAGGGTGTCTATGTGGTTTTCCTCGCCCAGCCTCGCGATCTCGAGCATCGCCTGCAGCTTGCGATGATCCGGCTTCAGGCTATACATGTAACGGTAGACCAATGCCTGCCGCAACGCCTCCTCGTCATCCGTAGATGGCAGGGCATCGCGGTACACAAATCCCGCATCTCCCTGCAGTCCTACTGGTGAGGCCTCGTCCGTCAAGCTCTCAAAGTCCCTCACTGTCCCCACGAGCGTATCCCCGTTGTACACAGAAGTGTTCAGGAACGTGTCTTGACTGATGCGCGGCTCAAGGACCCCAAACGCCTCCAAGGGTCTGAGCAGCATCTGCGAGAGGAAAAGCCCAAGGATCAGTGTCTTTTCTACCCTCTCGAACTGATAGCTGGGGCGCATGTCCCACTCTGGGGAAAACGACCGTATGTTAATGGGCATGACGATCACGCGCGGTCGATGGGCACCGTGAGCGATATACCGGACATGGTGCAGATAGAGGTCCAGATTGTAGGCGGGGTGAGAGATCTCGCCAACGGCATAGTCGGGCAACATCTCTTGCAGGATCTCGCCCGTCGTCACTTCGCCCACCGGATGAGAGAGGGTGCTATCGCCGAGGAAGACGATATCTACTTGGTTGGCGAGGTGCTCCTCCAAGCGCAGTACCTCTTGCGGGATCTCGACAGGAAACAGGCTGGAGACAAGATACTGCAGCAGTGTGAGCAGGAGAATGAACGCCGATAGCCTGGCAGCAAAGCTCTTCATACACCCTCTTAGTGGGCCGTCACACCAGGACAATTCGACGTGGGAGTGTTCCCGTCCAGGATGTACTCCATCCACATCAGCGTATCGGCAAAGCTGTACTGCCGGGCCAGAAAGTGATTGACACCCGGGTACAGGTTGTAGGTGACATTTTGACCCTCGCTGCACAGATAGGACACGAACGCCTGGATGGTGCGTACCTTGACGATCGGGTCGGCGGTGCCGTGCAAAAGGATGATTGGCACGGCAGGGTAGACCTTGTGACTGCTATCATTGGCGTCGAGCCTCGCCTTGAAGAGAGGAAACTCGTCCGCCAGCCGGTCATTGTACAGCGCCTCACGAAACCGGCGAGTGTAGATCCGCGTCGGATCGTTTGGATAGTACTGCAAGACCTCATCAATGCACATGGAGGTCACGTCCTCTTCAAAGTGCGGGAGCCAATGCGGCAGAAAGACCTCTGCAGGATCGACGACTTCGGCTCCGTAGAAATCGCGGTAAGCGTAGACGATGTAGGGGCTGTAGCGTGGGCTGTCGTACATCAATCCCTCCACGTCAGGAGACATTGCGTGCCCCACAAGACCCTTGATCTCTAGTTCAGGAGCGTAGCTGGGGGCCATGCGGCCAGCAGAAAAGGCTCCATGCCCTCCTTGCGAGTATCCTCCAAGAAAGATGGCTGTGTCAGGACGGGCCAGAATGTCCTTGGCCGGCGGCTGCTCAAAGAAATCATAGACCGCCTTGGCTGCATCCAGCACGACCCGTCCTTCCAGCTCGGAGACAAAGTAGGGGTGCGTGCGATCCTGGTCATCGTACCCTTGCCAGTTGGGCAAGATGGCAATGTACCCTTGGCTGGCATACGATATCATATGACCGCGATAGTCCCCCCAGTCGCGTCCCGAGAAATGCTCGTTCAGCACGGCACACTTGGTGGCGATGCCGGTGGTGCCGGCTCCATACACAAAGACAGGGAATGTCTGGGTGACCGCTACCCTGGGGAACCGCAGGTCTGCCTGGATCGAGATTACCAGGCCATCCTCATCTCGAGTTCGGAACCAGATACGGTAGGTGTCGACCGGGTATTGGGCCGGCAACAGGTTGTTGGCAGGGAGAAACTCGACAAAAAGATCATCGATTTGCTCCACAGAGAGCTTTTCGTGTTTGGTGGTCATCGCCTGCACGACCGTGCCCGTAGTCATCGCCGGCAGCGGAGTCGGTGTTGGCGTGGGTGGCGGCGGCGTTGGGGTAGGCAGCTTGAGCGGACCAGGAGGAGTGGGCGTATTGGGAGAACTGACTGAGGGAAGACAGGACAGAACAAGGAGCAGGTTCAACACCAGAAAGAAAACAAGACGACGACTATGAACGGACCTCATACAGCGTTTCTCACTTTCAGGTGGTCAGGGAGGTTCGCGGCCTGACAGAATCATCGATGGTAGAGAGTCACCGGATCTCACCTACGGAAGGTCAAGATGGATCAAGGCCAATGCAAGGCATCATTATAGTCCTTGTAGTCTGACAAGTCAATTGCGTTTCTTCACACCAGCGCATTCAACAGCGCCTTGGCCTCCCTCAGATCCGCTGTGCCGAACCCTTCGCTGAACCAACCATAGACCTCCTGAAGCAACTCGCGGGCCTGTGCTGACTGTCCCCGACTGTGCCACAGACGGGCCAGGCTGGTCGCCGCGCGTAGCTCTCACGAACGGGCGTTCTGCCGGCGGGCAACGTCGAGGGCGCGCTGAAAGCACACATGAGCATTGGCCTCCTGCTCGCTCATCAACAACAGCTCACCCTTGAGGCGATAGAGCTCTGCCTCCCAACAGCGCTCGCCGTTCTTCTCCACCAGGTCCAACGCCTCATCGATCAGGTTCCGCGCTTCGTCGGTCCTGCTTACGTCACTGTAGGCCTTTGCCAGAGAGGCCAGCGGAGCAGGAAGAGTGGTCTCTCCCCCTGCTGTACGCCAGGCCGAGACTCCGGCCTGCATCTGGTCGATCCCCTCGCCTACTTGCCCCTCCTCAGCCAAAGCCCAGCCGCGCAAGATCTTCCCCCACATCGCGTAGAAAACATAACCCCGCTCCCTGGAGATGCACAGTGTCTCCTCTGCATACTCTCGTGCTTTCTGCGTCTCACGGCGAAGCCCGTGGAGGAGGCCGGCAAAGTAGAGAGCACAGACTAGAGTGAAAGGATGGGACAGATCCCGCGACAGGGCAAGCGCTGCGCCTATGCTCCGTAGAGACCGATCTGGATAGCCGAGATGCCATAGCGCAAGGGCCTGCTCGATCCAGCAAAAGACCCTGGTGTCGTTGCCATTGGGGCCGCGTTCACAAAGGCACCGGAACGCTTTGTCACTGCCGCGCGGAGCAGCCTACAGCCGATCCAGGACCGGATCATCCTCCGGCCGTTTGCGAGAGTAGTGCAATACAGAGAACTGTGGTATACTTGGACTATGAAACTTAACAAGGGCATTACACGTAATCTAGTTACACAATACCACCATATCTGCATCGAAAGGATCCTGTGATGAGTGAGCAAGAAGAAAAGGCCCAAGTGGAAGAAGTAGAAGTCCAAGTCGAGCTGACAGAGAAACCCAAGAGCAAGAAAACCGCCGGAGAGAGCGTAGGGGAGGCGATCACCAGCATCATGGAGACCCTCGAGTCCGCGCTGACCGGGCGTGGCAACTCGGTGATGGTGCGCGTGAACGATGAGGCACTGGCAAAGCTGAACACGCTCGTTGCCAGTGGGATCTGCAAGAGTCGCTCCGAAAGTGCAGCGTTCCTTCTACAGCAAGGCATTGAGCGCAGCGAAGCGTTGTTCAATCGCATCGAGTCTGTGACCCACCAGATCACGGATCTGCGCCGGGAGCTCTTGGACTGGGTCAAAGAAGGCAAGTGATCTCGAGTGCTCGCACGCAAGGTGGCGAGCACCCTGGCTTCGCTGAGTAGGGGAGCAGCGGGAATCCACCCTGGTCTCCTGCTTGGCGTTGTGTCGCTCTCTATATCTCATAAGGTGACTTATGGGACATAGAGTAAGAGAACGAAGGTCGCGGCGGGTTCGTTTTTGTCCGCCGCGACCTCTGTCTCCCCTGCCCCGCAATTGAGGAGCGGAGCCTCAGATGCGCACGGGTTCTCCCTTTTCTGCACTAGCATAGATCGCGTCCAGGATCTCCATCACCAGCAGGCCCTCTTTGCCAGTGGCCGTATGCGGCTCATCGCGGACGATGCAGTCGATCAGGTGGTACATCGCGCTGAGCGTGCGCTTCGGAGGTGAGTGCAGCTTCAGATCGAACTGTGCGCCATCGCGCTCCACATAGATCTCGGCTTCGAACTCGTAGGTTTCGTTGCGGTTCCGCTGCACCAACCCTCCCTTGGTTCCCAGCAGCCGGGTCTCCATCAGTTCATGTTCCTGAATGTTTGCCGCCCAGGAGGCCTCGACTTCGAGCATCGCGCCGTTCTCCAGCTTGATCATGGCCACAGCCAGGTCTTCCACGTCGTACTGCACCCCCTCCTTCTCAGCCAGGGCCGAGGCAATGGGATTGTACGTGCCTGCCATCACCCAGACGGGCTTGGGATATCCCATCAGCCACAGGGCCAGGTCTAGGCGATGAACGCCGAGGTCGATCAGCGGCCCACCGCCCGAGAGTGCCTTCTGTCCAAACCAGCCGCCGAACTTGGGCAGTCCGCGCCGCCGGTGCCAGACCGTGCGCGCAAAGTAGACCTCGCCCAGCACGCCAGCATCGACCTGGTCCTTCAGCGCCATACTCTGCTCGGTGAACCGGTAGGAAAAGTTGATCATGAGACGCTTGCCCGCCTTTTCTGCGGCAGCGAGCATCTGGCGCGCCTGGTCTGCGGTCAGGGCCATTGGCTTTTCGCACAGGACGTGACAGCCCGCCTCCAGCGCTGCGATGGTGAGCGGCATATGGAACTTGTTGGGCGTGGCGATGCTGACCACATCCAGGTCTTCCACCCGCAACATCTCTTCGCCCGAAAGATAGCGCGCTGGCACGCCGTACTCATCCCCCCTCTGTTGGAGGCGTCCCTCATCGAGGTCGGAAACGGCCACGACCTCGGCATTGGGATGGGTCCGGTATCCTCTGATATGGTGTCTGCCCATTCCTAGGCCGATGATGCCTACACGAAGCTTGCGCATCCTTTGTCCTTTCCACGGTTCGATGACGCCGTGACCCAAGCCGGCCGCCTCCCACCTCGAACGCGCTTACTTCTGGTCATAGCCCTTGATCGGACGAAGCCAGATGTTCCGGAAGCGGACGAGGTCTCCGTGATCTTGGAGCACAATGGGTCCCGTGGGATCGTGTGGGACGTCGTATGAAGCCAGAATCTTGTGCCCTGTGGGTCCCAGAATGGCCTGGTGATGGTGAACCAGTATGCCGTTGTGGAGGACAGTGGCGTAGGCAGGGGTGATCAATTTCTGCCCCTCAAACCGCGGAGCCACGAAAATGATGTCATAGGTCTGCCATTCGCCAGGTCCACAGGAGGCATTGACCAACGGCGGGTACTGCCCATAGATCGCCGAGGTGTGTCCATCCGCGTAGGTGATGTTGTCATAGCTGTCAAGCACCTGGATCTCGTACTTGCCCAGCAGGAACACCCCGCTGTTCCCACGGCCCTGGCTTTCCCCCTTGACCTCTGCTGGCGCAGCCCACTCAATGTGCAGGTGACAGTCTCCAAAGTGCTCCTTTGTTTCGATGCTGCCGGTCCGTGGTACCACCTCTACGGCCCCATCCTGGACCTTCCACTGGATGGGGCCACCGTCACGCCCGACCCACGCCGACGTATCTTGCCCATCAAAGAGAACGATCGCGTCGGACGGTGGCTGCCCCGGAGCATCCTGAGAACTGGACGTGCCAGGGCGAACGATGGTTGGCTGAGGCCGCCTGGCGTCGTGTACCCTCCACTTGGAGCCAGGCAGCATGGGCGTGTCGTCATAGCCGACAGGGGCTTTCTTTGGCGTTTTCTCTGACATGGGAGATTCTCCTTTCACAACTTGGGTTCGATCCAAGAAACAGCTACGAACTATATCCGCTCTTTCGGGACAACAGCGTCTGCGGTGTTCCGATGATGCCCTATCAAGCGCCTTCCACCTCAGGGAACAGAATCCATCGGCTCTACGACGTGCTCCGCATCGGGGATATTGCGAAAGCCAACGACGTTCACTGGTGCCGCCCAACGCACGGCGTTGACGATCACCCGCTGGACTTCCTCCTGGTAGTAGATCGGAAACGTCTCGTGGCCGGGCTGAAAGTAAAAGATCTTGCCCCGGCCTCGATAGAAGCAACATCCGCTGCGAAATACCTCGCCACCTTGGAACCAACTGATAAAGATCTGCTCGTCAGGCTGGGGGATGTCAAAGAACTCGCCGTACATCTCTGTGTGCGGGACCTCGAAATACTCGCCCAGACCTTCGACGATGGGATGACCGGGAGCAGTGACCCACATCCGGTTCTTTTCTCCGATCTCGCGCCATTTGAGGGAGCAGGCGGTGCCCATCATGCGACGAAAGATCTTGGAAAAGTGTGCCGAGTGGAGGACGATCAACCCCATGCCGTTCAGGATCCGTGCCTGAACTTTGTCCACGATCTCGTCCTTGACCTCGCGATGGGCCATGTGTCCCCACCAGATAAGCACATCTGTGTTGCTCAGCACCTCATCCGTCAAGCCATGCTCTGGCTCGTCGAGGGAGGCTGTACCTGCCGTGATTCCAGGCTGGACGCCTAGAAAGCTGGCGATCGCGCCGTGGATTCCATCAGGATAGATCGCGGCGATCTTTGGGCTCTTTTTTTCGTGGCGGTACTCGTTCCACACCGTCACCCGGATTGGATCTGTCATCGGATAGGCTTCCTTTCTCTCGTGAACTCTGGGATCTGGTTGCGTCTACGCACCGCATCACTTTACACCATTTCGGGCCTAATGACAAGTCATATGCCCCTCATCGCACCACTTCACGATCTACTCACGTGGCCCACACAATCGCTTCACGATCCTGCGGTATAATCGGAGAAGGTTGTAAACCCAACTCGAAGATTCTGGAGGAGATGATCTGGATGTCTAGCAAAGCGAAACTCAACTATGCAGTCGATGTGGCGATCGGGCTGTCCTTTGTCTTGTCCGCGCTGTCGGGCCTGGTCCTGTTCTTTGTCCCAAGTGGGTACCAGGGCGGGAGAAACCCATACTACCTGCAGACGGTGCTATTTCTGACTACCCACGCATGGGATGAACTGCATACCTGGAGCAGCATCGCCATGATCGCTGGCACAGGCGCCCATCTGGTCCTTCACTGGAGCTGGATGGTTTGCTTGACCGTGAGGCTGCTCGAAGGGCTGCTCTCCAGCAAGGCCAAGCAGGAAGCGTGCCCGATCGAGTGAGGCACGTGCCGCCTTCTCCCGCACGGCAAGAGTGTGCGGGAGAGGGCGCTCTACTCCGGAAGGCTCCGGATCGGTCAGGTCGCGGCCGGGCAGTTCACTGCAGTGAACGTCCCACGTTCAGGCGCAGGCATGCGCACGCCGCTGCTTCTGGTGCGGACCACGAGAGGGGACATCATCACGGTCCGCCCCTCAAGACCAGCGGCAAGTAGATCTGGCCTGCGTCGTCGCCAACAGGGGTGACGACTGGCGCTCCAACGCCGATCACCCCCTCAGCGCAGCGGACCGCATAGTGGTCGTTGACCACTCGGTTGCCGCCCAGTACGGTCACCCGAAAGCCGATCGTGCGACTCTCGCCAGGCTCGAGCACAGGGATAGTCCAGCGCAGCAGGTCTCCCACCAGCTCACCGCCGCCGGTGGCGCTCCCTGGCACGTACTCGACGTTGGTGGGGAGCGTGTCGGTAACAAGCAGGTTCGTGGCCCGCTGTCCAAGGTTGATCACGCGGATGGTGTAGACCAACTCGTCTCCCTCCTCCACTCGGTCGGGTGAAGCGAGCTTGAGGACACGAAACGCGGGCGTGTCGGCTGAATAGGCGACGGCCTGTACCTCGACCTCGTTCAACAGATCTGGGTGCTGGATCTTGGCCGTGTTGGTGAGCGCCCCACGGTAGTCTGGATCGATCCGGACGGTCAAGGTCACGGTCTCGGAGGAAAGAGCGGCAACGCTCCCCTCCCAACGAAGGCTGACGATGTCGCTCGTGACCTTTCCTGCGCTGGCGACGGCATCCCGCTGGTAGGTGCTGGCTTCCCAGGGCAGCACGTCATCTACCTCAACGCCGTTCAGATCGATCGCGCTCGAGTTGACGATGTGCAGGACATAAGTGAGCACGTCTCCAGGGGACGCGACCAGCGGCAGGACCTCCTTGTACGAGTCGATCAGCCCCACATCCCGCACGGTCGTCGTCACCGCTTGTCCGGTATTGGAATAGATGGTGCCCTTGCTGACCCAGTAGGCCGCGTATTCTTCGTTGACGATCTGTGTGCCGCTGACCAGGTCGTCGTGCACGCCCACCGTGAACGAACGCTCCGTTCTCTCTCCCGTGCTCATCGAGGGAAGCGTCCAGGACAGGATGGTTGTCCCGGTCAGCGTGCGGCTCACGCCGCCGTCGCTGATGTGAACGACGGTCGTGCTCAGAGGCACATAGTCCAACAGCCACGGCGTCGGCGGCTCTTCGGTGCTCAACCCGCTGTTCCAGACGCTGATCGTGTAGGTCAACAGCCGCCCCCGACCCACTACCGGTGGCGCGGACTTGAGCGGTCCGAGACTGGCACGGTGCATCACTTGACCACTGGCCGTACCGGTGACGGGATCGGTGACCGCGTTCCCCAGGCTGTCGGTGATGACCACGGTAGCCGTGTACGGAACGGGGTTGATGGTGTTCTGTCCGGTGTACGTGGTAAAGGTGACCGCCTGGCCGTAGTCCAAGTCCCCTTGCCATACAAAGTACTCGCACTTGAGGTCTCCTTCGCTGCACGACACAGGAGCCTGGAAGGTGCCGATGGGCGGATCGGCATACAGATCGCTTTCTTGCACGCTGATCTGGTAAAAGAACGAGACAGCCACGGCATCCCGAGCGTTGCCCGGCCCAAGATTGCGCACGACCAGTGTGGGCGTGACAGGCTTGTTGCCTCCTCCCGGCCCTTTGGCGATGGGATCCAGGTTCACGCTCGCCTGGAACACAGGCCCTCGGACGACGTTGGTCAGCGTGCTGCCCTCTTGGCAGACTCCCTCATCGCAGCACACGCCATAGTTGTCGTTGACGACCGCGACGTTCATCACGTCGCTCACGTAGACTGTATAGGTGAGGTCCACTGCCTCCGCAGTATCCAGGCTGGGCAGCGACCACGAAACCACACCTCCTGTCTCTGATCCGCCGCGCTGGTATGTGACACCCGAGGGGACCCGGTCGGTGACGATCAGACCTTGAGCGAGCGAACCCGCGTTGAACACCGTCAGGGTGTAAGTCATCTCACGGTTGGAGCCGGGGGGATCGGGCCAGACATGTTTTGAGATCGACAGGATCGGATCGACAACGGTCACGGTGTATGGCTCCCCGTAGGCTGTCCCGATCCCCGGGCTGGTCACCCAGTAGTCGGCATTGGCAAGCACCGTCCCGCTGGGCACAGCGTCCACGTCTACGCTGAAAGTAAAGACTGTTCTCTCGCCCAAACCCAGAGTGACACGACGGGTCCAGGTAACGATGTCCCCACCGGGAACGCCATCTGTGCCCACATCGCCCAGCGACGTATTGGGCGGGACGGCATCGACGACCGTGACCGGCAGATCGGCCGCTGGCTGGCCCAGGTTGGCCACGACCAGGGTGTAGGTGAGCGGTTTGCCAGGGCCGGGCTTGTCCGGCGCCGAGGTCTTTTCGATCGCCAGGATCGGCTGGTCGGTGACCACTGCTTCAGCGGTGACGGTGACCGGCCCAGCAAGGAGGGGATGGCTGATGACCGCTGTGTTGCGCACCGTGCCCGAGAACGCGGGCGCAACACGGACACTGAAACGGATGGTAATCGTCGAATCGAACCCCACATCGCCCACCCACCTGAGCGTAGACGATCCAGCGTCGAATTCAGGCAAGCCCTCGCTGGCCTGCGCGTCGCCGTTGTAGGTAGTGGCATCTGGGATATGATCGGTCAGCGTGGCACCGGTAGTGGCGTAGGCACCGGTATTGCGGACCTCGATCTCATAGGTCAGCGTCATGCCGCCTGTCGAGATCAGCGTGGGCGTGACAGTCTTGAGTGAAAGCGTGAGCTTGGGCCGTCCCTCTGGCGGAGGAATCGGCCCCGCATACGCCACCGGGGAAGCGATACGTGCTCCCAGCAGAACAGCCGCCAGCAACAGCGCGCCACACAAGGTGACAGCAGCCAACGCGATCCATCTGTGCCCGAAAATCCCTTTGCGGTTCCTCATCGTTTCCTCCTGGGGCCTACCGATCGAACCATAGATCCATTATAACACACTTGGACCTCGTTCACACTTGTCACATCCTCCCTTCACAATTCCTTTACAGCGATAGGGTAGAATAGAGTCAATCTAGCACAGGGAGACCGGTTTGGACGAAGAAGTTCGGACTGACATCAAGTCTCTAATCGGACGGATAACAAGGAGAATTCCAGATGAAAACGTGGGTCAAGCTCGTGAGTATCGTTGCAGTTGTGTTACTCGGAGTCGTTGTGGCAGCCGGGTTCGTCCTGGCCCAAGGGCCTGAGGATGGAAGCGGGCCGCCCATCGGCCCACAGGACGAGGATGGTGACGGTGTGTGCGATGTCTGCGGCATCGAGGTCGAAGACGGTTCCGCACGCGGTTGGAGATTCAGCCAGGAAGGTGATGCACCGCAGTTCGGCACAGGGCGATCCGTAGAGCGTGAGTTCATCGACGAGAACGGAGATGGCATCTGCGACGGGTTCGTCGACCAGGACGGTGACGGCGTCTGCGATGAGTGTGGAATGACCATCGCGGATGGGCAGGGCTCTATGAGAGGTGGACGGATGGGCAACCGCATGGGCGGGCGCTCGGGCGGGCGATACAACACCCCGTAGGGGACGCTCGCCACCA